>URCU01000033.1:0-17663 GCA_900546425.1 uncultured Collinsella sp.
GAGATTACTACGCGTCTCGTGGGCTCGGAGATGTGTATAAGAGACAGCGTCTACCAGGCACCAGCGCTTATGACGGTCGATCTTCTTTACGCGAGCCTCTTGACCTACCAAAGGTCCCTGCTCTATGTGCAGCACGCCGTCTTCTATGCGGGCGACGCTGTTGCGCACCACGCCGTCGTCGTCGAGCACGCTGCGGTACCAGTCCTGCGCATCATCCGGCATGGGCGCATAGGCCCGCTCCTTACTGCCGGCAATCCTGCAGCCAAAGCTCAACTGAGCCAAAGACTTGTCGAGCAGGGCGGCATCGCGCGTGGCGACGAAGAAGTATTCCTTGTACATAGGTTTGGTTTGGAGCGACCAGGCACCGTCCCGCTTAAACCAGAACTCCTTTTGCATCACAAAAGCGTCCTGCATCAGCTCGTGCGGGATAATGCGTCGGACCTTTTCACAGGTCTCGCGCTCTTTTCCATTGGGGGTGTGAACCAGATACCAGCGGACGCGGCCGTGCTGGCTGTTGGTGGTGGCACCGCTAAAGGCGCCGGGCAGCTGCTCTTGGCGCCGCATTGTCTGTTCCATCTCTCGCCCCCTTTACTTGTCTCCGCGACGCACGCGGATGCAGGGGCGTTAAGAACAGGCTTCTCGCTCGCAGCTAGGCGCAGTCGCAAAAGTACAGGTTTTTGTATCTTTCGACGTTGCTCATTATACGAGCAAACTGCTCGCGTTTTCCCAGATTGCACAAAATGCGCCGCGAATGGGCGCATCTCCATACCCCTCTACAAAAACCTGTACCTTTTTGCACAACAAAAAAGCCGCTCTAACCAGCGGCTTTTCTTCTATAGACAACAAAAAAGGCGACCGCCCGCGAGGGCGATCGCCTTTATTAATTCTTGTATTGTTTGTGCTAGGCGCGGGTCTTGATCTCCTCGAGCACCTTGGCAACAAACTCGTCAACGCTCATCTGAACGGTCTCGTTGGAGCGGTCGCGGACGGAGATGTTGCCGGCCTCGACCTCCTTCTCGCCCAGGATGAGCATGTAGGGCACGCGGTCGATGCTGCGGGCCTCGCGGATCTTGTAGCCGATCTTCTCGTCGCGGTCGTCGCAGACCACGCGAATGCCGGCCTCCTCCAGCTTGGCGCACACCTCGTGGGCGTAGTCGCGGCTCTTCTCGGAAACCGGAAGCGCCTTGACCTGCACGGGAGCCAGCCAGGTGGGGAACTTGCCCGCAAAGTGCTCAATCAGAATACCAATGAAGCGCTCGATGGAGCCAAAGCACACGCGATGCAGCATGATGGGGCGCTTCTTGGTGCCGTCGGCGTCCACGTACTCCAGGTCAAAGTTGAGCGGCATCTGGAAGTCGAGCTGGACGGTACCGCACTGCCAGGTACGGCCGAGCGAGTCCTCCAGGTGGAAGTCGATCTTGGGGCCGTAGAAGGCGCCGTCGCCCTCGTTGACCTCGTAGTCCATGCCCAGCTTCTCCAGAGCGGTGCGCAGGCCCTCCTCGGCGTGAGCCCAGTCCTCGTCCGAACCCATGGAGTCCTCGGGGCGGGTGGAAAGCTCAACGTGGTACTTAAAGCCAAACTTTTGGTACACGGAGTCGATGAGATTAACCACGCCCACGATCTCGTCGGTCAGCTGGTCGGGACGCACAAACAGGTGGGCGTCGTCCTGGTTAAAGCAGCGCACGCGGAACAGGCCGTGCAGGGCGCCGCGCAGCTCGTGGCGGTGCACCAGGCCAATCTCGCCGGCGCGAATGGGTAGCTCGCGATAGGAGTGCGGCTTGGAGGCGTACACCAGCACGCCGCCCGGGCAGTTCATGGGCTTAATGCAGTACTCTTCGTCGTCGATGACGGTGGAGTACATGTTGTCCTTGTAGTGGTCCCAGTGGCCCGAGGTCTTCCACAGCTGCTTGTTCATGATGAGCGGCGTGGAGATCTCCACGTAGCCAGCCTTGTGGTGGATCTCGCGCCAGTAATCCAGCAGCGTGTTCTTAAGGATCATGCCGTTGGGCAGGAAGAACGGAAAGCCGGGGGCCTCGTCGCGCATCATAAAGAGGTCCATCTCGCGGCCGATCTTGCGGTGGTCGCGCTTCTTGGCCTCCTCCAGCATGTGCATGTGCTCGTCGAGCTCTTCCTTGGTGGCAAAGGCGACGCCGTTGATGCGGGTGAGCATCTTGTTGTCCTTGTCGCCCTTCCAGTAGGCGCCCGAGACGCCGGTGAGCTTAAAGGCCTTCAGAGCCTTGGTGTAGCAGATGTGGGGGCCGACGCACATGTCGATGTAGTCGCCCTGCTGGTAGAAGGTGATGCGGGCGTCGTCGTCCAGGTCGCCGATGTGCTCGACCTTGTACTTCTCGCCGCGCTCCTCCATAAGGGCGATGGCCTCGGCGCGGGGCTTCTCGTACACGGTGAACTTGAGGTTCTCCTTGACGATCTTCTTCATCTCGGCCTCGATCGCGGGGAAGTCGTCCTCGCTGATCTTGACGCCCTCGGGCAGGTCGACGTCGTAGTAGAAGCCGTTGTCGGTCGCGGGGCCGTAGGCAAAGTCGGCCTCGGGGTACAGGCGCTTGATGGCCTGCGCCATGATGTGCGCGGCGGAGTGGCGGATGACGTGCGTGACCTCGTCCTGCGGGAGCTCGGCCACCGAACCGTCATTGTAGAGTGCCTTCATGGGTATGTTTTCTCCTCTCGGATGCCTGATGCAAGTGCGTGCGATGCGCTCGGCATTTTTGACTTGCATCATTATAGGCAGGTTGCCTTGGTATACAAGCGCCCGCCGCACCTTAATGGCACGGCGGGCGATTTTCTACGCATGCTTCATCGTGTGGGGGCGGGGTGCGCGTGTTTGTGGCGCGCGTGCGGCTTGCGCGTGGCGCGCGGTGCGCCCGTGGCTTGCGGCCGGCCCGGCGATGGATGCGTTACTGGATGCGAGTTCGGCAGTAGGGGCAGACCTTCCAGTGCGCGTCGAGCGGGCGATGGCAGCTGGGGCACACGTTGCGAACCTGGGTGTCGCACACTGGGCAGACGACAAAGTCCTTCTCGATGGGGGCGCCGCACTGCGGGCAGGTGCCGTACTGGGCAAGCTGGCGCTCGCGCAGGGCCATGTCCAGCTCCTGCTCCTCGCGGTCGGACGCGTAGGAGTGCGGGCGCAGGACCAGGTAGGCGATGAGGCCCACAAACGGGATGAGGGCGATGATGCCCCATGCCACGTAGGCGCTGGCGCCGCGGCGGCGAGCGTCGATAAACACATAGACGACCGACAGCACGTACAGGGCGATGATAAAGCCCACGAAGGCATAGATGACGCCCATAAGCTGCGGCGACATGAGCTCGTTGATGTATTTGGACATTGAGGTGTACCTTTCGGAATATTTACAGTCCGGTCAAGTTTACCACGGGGTTTGTTTATATGGGACCACGGCTGGGCACGGGGCTGACGCGGACACAAACATCTCAATCCGCAACAGGTGGGAGCGGAATCCGGGTTTAGATGTTACAGATCGAGACAAACGGATGGCCCGCCTGGCAAACGTCTCAATCTGTAACACGTAGGACCGTAATTCCCCTCTTACTGTTACAGATCAAGACGAACGGACAGACCGCAAGTCAAATGTCTCGAACTGTAACAACTAGGGGTCAGAAACCCTTCCATCTGTTACAGATCAAGACAAAGGAAAACGTCCAATCTCAATATCTCAATCTGTAACAACAACTCGGCAAAAACAGGTCTAACTGTTACAGATTTAGACATTCGAAAACGACTGATGGGTTCATCTAAATCTGTAACATCTAGACCCCAAAACGGTCCCCAGATGTTACAGATCGAGACAGAAGACCTCTCCCTGACTTTAAATCTCAATCTGTAACACATGGGACCGATTTTCTCCTCTTACTGTTACAGATTAAGACAAACGGAGGGGCCGTCTGGCAAACGTCTCGATCCGTAACATCTGGAACCCAGTTCTTCTGCTTACTGTTACAGAACGAGATAAACCTCTGACACCAGGAGCGGCAGACAAGGTCACCGATGGTCCTGAGTCTCCCCTCGCCTGCCGTTGGCGGATGCTGCGGGGCTGTTCGCCGCATTGCCGCCGTGCGAGCGGTGCACACACCGTAGGATAGTCTTATTGACAGCCTGTCAACTTGTCTGGGAGGCACTGTGATGGAAACGTTTGATATCGCAATTGTGGGCGCGGGCATCACGGGATGCGCCATCGCGCGGCAGCTCGCGCGGTTTGACCTGTCCATTTGCGTGGTCGAGGCGGCCAACGACGTCGCCCTAGGCGCATCGAAGACCAACGGCGGCCTGGTGCACGCCGGCTACGATCCGGCACCGGGCACCGTAAAGGCGCAGGTCAACGCCCGCGGCTGCGAGCTGTATGGCACGTGGGCCCAGGAGCTGGGTTTTTTGTTTTGCCGAACCGGTTCGATGGTGCTGGGCTTCAACGACGAAGACCGCGCGCACCTGGAGAAGCTACGCCAGAATGGCCTGGCCAACGGCGTGCCCGAGCTGTCGATTATTGGGGTGGATCGCATTCGAGAGCTGGAGCCGCGCGCAAGTGCCAAGGCGACGTGCGCGCTGTGGTGCCCCTCGACTGGCTTTGTCGATCCGTTTGAGGTCGCCATCGCCGCGCTGGAGAACGCCGTGGCCAACGGCGTGACGTTCATGCGGTCCGCACCGGTGGAAGCGATTGAGGTTGCTGGTGGCGAGGCCACAGACGGGGCCGCGCGCTTTACGCTGGTGACGCCTGCCGGCGACGTGCGCTGCCGCTATCTGATCAACGCCGCTGGCAACGGCGCCGCGGACATCTCGCATATGGCCGGCGCCGAGGAATTCCAGATGGTCTGGCGCCAGGGCAACATTGTGGTGCTGGACAAAGAGCCGCGCGCGCTGATGCCGCTCTACCCCGTGCCCACGCCGGTGTCCAAGGGCGTTATCGTCACGGGCACCGTGCACGGCAACACCGTGATCACCGCGACCGCCGCCGTGCGCGAGTCGGGCGACACGCAGACCTATGCAAGCGACGTGAACGTGCTGCTGACCGGCGCGCGTAAGCTGGTGCCCGATCTGGACACGCGCCGCGTGGTGCGCGCATTTGCCGGCGGGCGTCCGGTCATAAAGGGAACGAACGACTTCTTTATTGGGCAGTCGGCCGTGGTGCCGGGGCTGTTTCAGGCGGCGGGCATTCAGTCGCCAGGCGTGGCGAGCGCGCCGGCCATTGCCGAGCGCATGGAGCACGTGATGCGCGAGGCGGGCGTTGCTCTGCGCGAACGGGCCGACTGGGACCCGATTCGCCGCGCGCCGGACGACTTCGACCGTGCACCGCTTGCGCGCAAGGAGGAGCTCATTGAGTCCTACCCTGCATGGGGGCAAATCGTCTGCCGCTGCGAGACGGTGCCCGAGGCCGAGATTGTAGCCGCGATCCGACGCCGCCCGGGTGCGGTTTCGGTCGAGGGCGTCAAACGCCGCTGCCGCGCGGGTATGGGCCGCTGCCAGAGCGGCTTTTGCCAGAGCCGCGTGGTGGCGATTCTGTCCCGCGAGCTGGGGTGTGACCCCAGCGAAGTACTGCTGGAGGACGCTGGCTCATGGCTCGTTGAGGGACCTTTGAAGGGGGTGCGCTAGGATGGCAGAATTCAAAACGAGTGCGATTGATAGCGATGCCGTTGAGACAGTACCTACGCAGGCCTTCGACGTGGTCGTTATCGGCGGCGGGCCCGCCGGCATGGCTGCCGCACTTGCCGCGCATAAGGCCGGCGCGTGTGTGGCCATTGTTGAGCGCGAGCAACACTTGGGCGGCATCCTGCGCCAGTGCATCCACCCCGGCTTTGGCCTTTCGCACTTTAAGCAGGAGCTCACCGGCCCCGAGTATGCTCAGCGCTTTATCGACCAGGTGCGCACGACCGACATTGCGCTGTTCCTGAACAGCATGGTGATTGGGATTGATTTGGACGAGGGCACGGAAGCCGCCGCGGTCCATACCGTCACACTCATGAGCCCCACCGGCATGTTGCAGCTCACCGGGAGCGCGGTTGTCCTTGCCATGGGTTGCCGCGAGCGCACGCGCAGCGAGATCAAGATTCCCGGCAGCCGACCCGCCGGCGTGTTTACGGCCGGCCTGGCGCAGCGATACATCAATATCGAGAACCTCAAACCCGGCTCGCGCGCCGTCATTTTGGGCTCGGGCGACATCGGGCTTATCATGGCGCGCCGCTGCACGCTCGAGGGGATTTCGGTCGAGGGCGTGTACGAACTCATGCCGTACGCCAACGGACTGCGCCGTAATGTCAAGAACTGCCTGGACGACTTCGGCATTCCGCTGCATCTGTCTACCACGGTCACGCGCGTGATCGGGCACGACCGCGTTGAAGCCGTCGAAGTGAGCCAGGTCGACGAGCATCTGGCGCCCATTCCGGGGACCGAGCGAGTTGTTCCGTGCGACACGCTACTGCTTTCGGTGGGCCTGATTCCCGAGAACGAGCTTTCGGTTGCCGCGGGCGTGGAGCTGGACCCACGCACGCGAGGCGCCGTGGTGGACCAGAGTCTGCAGACGGGCGTGCCGGGCATATTTGCCTGCGGCAACGTACTGCACGTGCACGACCTGGCCGACAACGTGACGACCGAGTCCGAACGCGCCGGTGCGGCTGCGGCGGCGTGGGCGTTGGACGGCGGCGCTGGGGTGGGCGCTGCGGGCCCGGGCTGCCAGCTCACAATCTCCCCCGCCGGCATTGCGGGCTACGCACTGCCGGGACGCATTACGACCGTCGGGCTCACTAAGCTCAACTTCCGCGTACGCCGACCGGTCGACGCCGCCTGCGTGCGCATTCTTGCAGGCGACGAGGAGCTGTTTGCAGGCAAGCTCCGCCCGTTCAAACCGAGCGTAATGGAAAGTTTCCCGCTACCGGCGAAGGTGATTCAGCGCGCACTCGATATGGGCGTTAGCGAGATAGTCCTGTCCGTCGACCCCGTTGAGGAAGCGTAAGACCATGAGCATGAACACGATCGAAACGCTGCAGTTCAACTGCACCACCTGCCCATCCGAGTGCCTCCTGACCGTAGAGGTCGAGCGCAGCACAGACGGCGCCGTGGTAGAGGCGCGCTCCGTAACCGGCAACAGCTGCCCGCGTGGCGATAAGTTCGCACACCAGGAACTCACCTGCCCCATGCGCGTGCTGACCACCACCGTGGCCGTATCCAGCGGCGACGAGGCGCTGCTGCCCGTGCGCACGGCCGAAGCCATCCCGCTGGCACTCCATGCCCAGGCCATGGACCTCATTCGCGGCCTAGTCGTCGACGCCCCCATCCGCATGAGCGATGTCGTGCTGGAGAACCTCCTCAACACCAACATCGACCTCATCGCCAGCATGGACATCGACCGAGCCTAAGTAGCCAATTAGGGACGGAGCTCTTTTAGCTACCCCGCCATCCACCCCGCCCCTCCTCAATTGCGGTGAAATAGTTCCTGATTTCCGCCAAACCCCGGCATCCAGGAACTATTCCACCGCAACTATCCTTGGAATCGGTATTTAGCTTGTACCTACTTTAGTGCCATTTCAAAACCATGCCGGATTACGGGGCTGATTCGGAGACCCCCATCCATACCGGCAATTTTCGATTTTTGATAAGCCGTCTACCTGCGGTTTTAATTTCGCGATTATTCCCATGGTCAAGTAATACAGGTCCAGCCCCGTAATCCGCCATAGTTTTGAAACCAGCCCATTCGGGACGAGCCTCTTATGACTACTTTTGCCCGAACGTTCGCTAGGCTCGCCATGCCAAGGAGTGTCCCAAAGCGCCGGCATAAAAGGAACGTCCCTAACTGCCGGGCATGGGATACCATGGTGGCAACCTAGCGAAAGGACGATGTATGGCACATGTCGATGACCAGCGTGTGGCGCGCGTGCTCGATGCGCTCGAGGCTCAGCACCCCGGCGCGCAGCTGCTTGTGAATGAGCCGTGGTCGATCTACTATCTGACCGGCTTTTATGCCGATATGTTCGAGCGTTTTTGTGGCGTGTTGCTCGAGCGCGATGCCGAGCCCGTGATCTTGGTCAACGCCCTGCATCAGCTGCCCGAGTACGACAATGCCCGCGTGGCCTACCACACCGATACTGACGTCGTGACCGACGCCATCGCACGCGAGGTCAATCCTGCCAAGCCCCTCGGTATCGACACCGTCATGCGCTCCGGCTTTTTGATGCCCCTTATGGAGCGCCATGCCGCGAGCGAATTTTTCCTGGGCGACTTTGCCGTCACCGCCGCACGCACCCACAAGGATGCCGCCGAGCAGGAGCTCATGCGTGTGTCCTCGGCCGCTAACGACGCCGTGATGGCCGACGCCATCAAGCTCGTTCACGAGGGCGTGACGGAGCGCGAAATTGCCGACAAGATGCTCGGCCTGTACCGCAAGCACGACTGCGAGGGCTTTAGCTTTCCACCCATCGTGAGCTTTGGCGCCAACGCCGGAGACCCGCATCACGAGCCCGACGACACCGTACTCAAGCGCGGCGACGTGGTGCTGTTCGACATTGGCGGACGCCACCGCAACTACTGCTCGGACATGACACGCACATTCTTTTGGGGCGAGACGGACGAGGAGACGGCACGCATCTACGACATCGTGCGCCGCGCCAACGAGGCCGCCGAGGCGCTCATCGCACCGGGCGTGCGCATGTGCGACCTGGACCGCGCCGCGCGCGACGTGATTGAGGATGCGGCCTATGGGCAGTACTTTACGCATCGTCTGGGCCACTCGATCGGCCTGCAGGACCACGAGCCAGGTGACGTTTCGCTTGTCAACGAGCAGGTCGTAGAAACGGGCATGACGTTCTCTATCGAGCCGGGCATCTACCTCCCCGGCCACACCGGCGTCCGCATCGAAGACCTTGCCCTGGTCACCGAGTCCGGCGTCGAGATTCTCAACGCCTACCCCCACGATCCGGTCCGCCTCGACTAGCCCTTACCCAATAGCCCCTCAATAAGTTGCGGTGGAATAGTTCCCAGATTGGCCCATAGAGGCATAATCCAGGAACTATTTCACCGCAACTGCCATGGGGCTAAGTTGACCAATTTGACAGCCTAGAGATGCGCCACGAAAAAGGGCTATCTACTACGTTTAACCAGCATGGGTCGACCATGCGGGTCTTTTTTGAAAATTGGCAAGCCATCTACCTGCGGTTTTGATTTCGCAATTCTCGGTGTGGTCGGGGATATCCGGTCAAACGTAGTAGATAGGCCAATTTCGTGGCAAGCAGGCAAACTAGCTACCCTGCGGAAATGTTCTAGCGCAGCAGCCCGGCAACTTCGCCGGCTAGGGTGATGGTGCCGGCGGCTACGAAGGGCACGCCCGCGGCATCGAAGGCTGCGAGGGCCTCGGATACGCTGGGGTATACGCCCGCAAGCTTGTCCGCGTCCACCAGGGCGGCGAGTTCCTCTGCCGGCAGGGCGCGATCAGAATCGGTCTGCGTTACAACTACACGCGGGAAGGCGGGAATCAGCACGTCGACGATACCCGCCACATCCTTGTCGGCCAGCGAGGCGCACAGCAGCGTGGGGCGGTTCTCCACGCACGGGTCGATCTCGTCCAGCGCGCTCACAAAGTTCTCGCAGCTCTGGGGGTTATGGCAGGCGTCGATCAGCTTGAGCGGATCGGTTCCCAGAACATCAAAGCGGCCCGGCGTGGGGCAGCCCATAAGCGAAGCGTCGAGTGCATCGTGGTCGAGCTCGCGGCCCAGATAGCCCTCGCACAGCATAATCGCGCACGCGGCATTCTGCGGCTGATAGGCCGGCTTAACCATGCTCGACGTATAAATCGCGCGCGGCGTGGTGCAGCTAAACTCCACCGTATCGCCCACATGCGCCGGCACCTTGGTCGTGGAGTGGCTCACCACCAGCGGCACAACACCGCACTCACGACAACGGGCATCCATCACGCGCTGAACGCTCGCCTCGTGCGTGCCCTCGCCCAGCACAACAAAGCGCCCGGGCTTGATGACAGCAGCCTTCTCCCCCGCAATGGCCTCGAGCGTGTCGCCCAGGATGCGTGTGTGGTCGAGCCCGATGCCGGTGATGGCAACGGCGACGGGATCGGTCGCACTCGTGGCGTCCCAACGCCCGCCCATGCCAACTTCGAGCACGGCGACATCCACAGTTGCCTCGGCAAATACCACCAGTGCGGCAGCCGTCAGCAGGTCAAACGGCGTAATAGTATAGGCGCGCTCCCCCGCCGCCACACGACGAGCATTCACGCGATGCCCCGCCTCGACGGCGGCAGAAACGCCGCGGGCAAACGACTCATCGCTCACAACGCGCCCATCGACCTCCATGCGCTCGGGATAGCGCACCAACTGCGGAGACGTATACAGTGCGGTCTTTAACCCCTCGCCGCGAAGGATGGCAGCCGAAAAACGCGTGGTCGAAGTCTTGCCATTAGTACCGGCGACCTGAATGCAATCGAAATACTCGTCCGGACGTCCCAGCTCATCGAGTATATCGATAACCGTCTCAAGCAGAGGCCCAGCATCCCCAGAAATCCGCCCCGTATCAGCAGCAAGCCCCACAGCCTCATCAAACGAAAGCAAATCAAACGAAAAAGGAACGACATACGACCCAGAACGCTTAGCCATAAACCAAAGTCCCCTCAACATAAAAAGAGGCCCGTAACAAACAACGAGCCCCTCCCATTCAAAATATCAGCCAAACACCGCTTTGCAGTGAGATCAAGGCCACAACCCAGTGGCCCTAACAGGCAAATGCAAGCAACCACGTAACCGCCATGGGAGCGGTTTGGGGCTTTGCTCGATACAAGTTCCGCACGAACCGAAGGCCACTTAATGTGGCCTTCGTGCGAGCAGGACTGTCCGCAGTAGCGAGCAATGCCCCAAACCGCATCCCCCAGTAACGCTTACGAGAAGTCAGCAACCTGAGCAGTCAGCGCCGCCAGGATCTCCTTGAGCTCAGCTGCACGGTCCCTCTTCTTCTGGACCACCGCGGGCGCGGCCTTGGCCACAAAGCCCTCGTTGGCGAGCGTCTTCTCGCAGCCGGCGAGCTCCTTCTGGGCCGCGGCGATCTCCTTCTCCAGGCGCGCCTTCTCGGCCGAAAGGTCAACCTTGCCCTCGAGCACCACAAAGACCTCGACGCCACTATCAACAACGGCGATGCTCGCAGCCGGCTTCTCAACGTCGGTGCCCATGACCAGCGAAGACGTGTTGGCCAGCGGCTCGATGGTAGAGCGAAGGCTCTCGAGCTTCTCGATGTCCTCGGCACCGGCGCGCACGACCACGTCGAGCTCGGCCTTGGGGCTCAAACGATAGCGCGAACGCGTGGCGCGGGCGGCGGAAACGACGGTGCGGCACAGCTCAAACGCGCGCTCGGCGTCCTCGTCGACATACTTGGCGTAGTCGGCGGGCTCGGGCCACTTGGCGATCATGAGCGCCTCGGCGCGGTCCACGTTGCCCTCGGCGTCCAGATCGAGCACGCTCGCCGGCATGTTGTCCCAAATCTCCTCGGTGACAAACGGCATAAGCGGGTGCATCAGGCGAATGGAGGTGTCGAGCACAAAAATCAGGTTGCGCTGAGCCTGCAGACGGCCCTCGCCCTTCAGGCGGGCCTTGGTGACCTCGACGTACCAGTCGCAGACCTCATTCCAGAAGAACTGCTGCACGCCGCGGGCCATGTCGCCAAAGGTGTAGTTCTCGATACCCTCGGTGACCATCTTCACGGCCTTGGCCAGGCGGCTGAACATCCAAGCATCGGCCGGCGTCTCCACGACAGGCTCGCCGGGCGTGTAGCCCTCCATGTTCATGAGCAGGAAGCGGCTGGCGTTCCAGATCTTGGTCACAAAGCTCTTGGCCTGGTCGGTACGCGGGCTGTCGATGAGCTTCTTGGTCTTCTTGTCGATGTTCGCATCGAACTTGACGTCCTGGTTGTTGGTGCACAGCGTGAGCAGGTTGTAGCGCATGGCGTCGGCGCCGTACATGCCAATGAGATCCATGGGGTCAACGCCGTTGCCCTTGGACTTGGACATGCGGCTGCCGTCCTTGGCCAGGATCGTCGGATAGATGACAACATCCTTAAACGGCACCTCGTCCAGGAAGTACAGCGAGCTCATGACCATGCGGGCGACCCACAGCGCGATGATGTCGCGCGCGGTGACGAGCGCCGTCGTGGGGTGATGGCCCTCGAGCAGCTCCGGCTTTTGCGGCCAGCCCTGCGTGGCGAAGGTCCACAGCTGCGAGCTGAACCAGGTGTCCAGCACGTTCTCGTCCTGATGCACGTGATGGCCGCCGCACTTGGGGCACACGTCGGTGTCCTCGGTCAGGGCGTCCTCCCAACCGCAGTCCTCGCAGTAGAACACGGGAATGCGGTGGCCCCACCACAGCTGGCGTGAGATGCACCAGTCCTTGAGGTTCTCCATCCAAGTGGTGTAGGTCTGCGTCCAGCGTGCGGGGTGGAAGGTGACCTTGCCGGAGTTGACGGCGTCGAGCGCCGGCCCTTTGAGCTTGTCGACGGCGACGAACCACTGCTCGGACAGCCACGGCTCCAGCGCGGAGTCGCAACGGTAGCAATGCATGACGGAGTGGTCGAGGTCCTCGACGTGATCGAGCAGGCCGTGCTCCTCGAACCACTTGATGACGGCCTCGCGGCACTCGTCGCGGTTCATGCCGGTGAACTCGCCGTAGCCCTCGACGACCACCGCGTGCTCATCAAAGATATTGATCTGCGGAAGGTCGTGAGCCTGACCCATGGCGTAATCGTTGGGGTCGTGGGCCGGGGTAACCTTAACGAAGCCGGAGCCAAAGTTGGCGTCGACGTGCCAATCCTCAAAGATGGGAATCTCGCGGTCGACGATGGGGAGCTTGACGGTCTTACCCACGAAGGCGGCCTTCTCGGGATCCTTCGGGGAGACGGCAACGCCCGTGTCACCGAGCATGGTCTCGGGACGCGTGGTGGCGACGACGATGTAGTCCTGGCCGTTGACCGGCTCGGTCAGCGGGTAGCGCAGGTGCCACAGGTGGCCCTTCTCGTCCTTGTACTCGGCCTCGTCGTCCGAGATGGCGGTAGTGCAGTTGGGGCACCAGTTGACGATGCGCTTGCCGCGATAGATCAGGCCGTCGTGGTACCAGTCGCAGAAGACCTTGCGCACGGCCTGCGCGTAGTCCTCGTCCATGGTAAAGCGCTCGTTGTCGAAGTCGACGGAGCAACCCATGCGCTTGATCTGCTCGACGATAATGCCGCCGTACTCGTGAGTCCAGTCCCAGCAGGCGTCGACAAACTTATCGCGACCAATCTCCAGGCGGCTAATGCCCTCACTCTTGAGCTTCTTATCGACCTTGGTCTGCGTGGCGATACCGGCGTGGTCGGTGCCGAGCACCCAGCGCGTGGACTTGCCGCGCATGCGGGCCATACGGACGATGGCATCCTGGATGGAGTCGTCGGTGGCGTGACCCATGTGGAGCTTGCCGGTCACATTGGGAGGCGGAATGGTGACGGTGCAGTCGCCCACACCGGCGCGGCGCTTGTAGTAGCCGCCGTCAAGCCACTTCTGCAGGATCGCCGGCTCGTTGGTCGACGGATCGTAGTTCTTGGGCATTTCTTCCATATATCTCTCCCTGTCCCGCCGGGGAGGAATGTAGGCCCGCCAGGGCCTACATTCCTCCCCTTAGGTATCGATTACTTCAGTCTGAACGACTTCGCTGAGGCTTAAACAAACACACAGAATAACACAGGTAGTTGGGGTTATTGCGTATATATAAAATAGCCTCCGACCGCTGGTGGTCGGAGGCTATTTACAGACACGTTATAGGCTGGTCTAGCCGTAGATGCGCTGGGGCTGTTCTTCGCCCTTTACAGCAGCTTCGGTTACGACGACCTTGGCAACGCCCTCCTCGCTGGGGAGGTCGAACATCGTCTGCTGCAGAACGTCCTCGCAGATAGCACGCAGACCGCGGGCGCCGGTCTTGCGGGCAAGCGCCATGCGGGCGATCTCGTGCAGGGCGGCGTCCTCAAACTCAAGATCGACATCCTCGAGCTGGAACATCTTGCGGTACTGACGCACCACGGCGTTCTTGGGCTCGGTCAGAATCGACACAAGGTCGTCCTCGTCAAGCGCCTGCGTCTGGGTGACGACGGGAGTACGGCCCACAAACTCGGGGATCATACCAAAGGCGTTGAGGTCCTGCGGGAGCACCTGGCGAAGCAGGTCGTTCTCGTCGACCGAGGTGGGACCGGCGATCTCGGAGTTAAAGCCCACGCCCTTGTTGCCCACGCGGTCGGCGATGATCTTGTCTAGACCAACGAAGGCACCGCCGCAGATGAACAGGATGTTGGTCGTGTCGATCTGCAGCAGCTCCTGCTGGGGATGCTTGCGGCCGCCGGTGGGCGGAACGCTGGCCACCGTGCCCTCAAGAATCTTAAGCAGTGCCTGCTGAACGCCCTCGCCCGAGACATCGCGGGTGATGGAGAGGTTCTCGGCCTTGCGGGCGATCTTGTCGATCTCGTCCACGTAGATAATGCCCACCTGCGCGCGCTCAATATCGCCATCGGCGGCGTTGATGAGCTTGAGCAGGATGTTCTCCACGTCCTCGCCAACGTAACCGGCCTCGGTGAGCGCGGTGGCGTCGGCGATGGCAAACGGCACCTCGAGGATGCGCGCAAGCGTCTGGGCCAGCAGCGTCTTACCGGTACCGGTGGGGCCGAGCAGCAAAATATTGGACTTGGCGAGCTCCACCTCGTCCATGTCATCACCGAGCTGCGAATCCAAGCCGTCGTCAAAGGCGGACACCGCGGCACCGCCCTCGATCACGCGACGGTAGTGGTTGTACACGGCCACCGACATGGCGCGCTTGGCGTCCTCCTGGCCCATAACATAGGCCGAAAGCTCGTCATGGATCTCGTGCGGCGTCGGCACGTGCGTG
The DNA here is from genome assembly GCA_900546425.1 of uncultured Collinsella sp. Lineage (GTDB taxonomy): Bacteria > Actinomycetota > Coriobacteriia > Coriobacteriales > Coriobacteriaceae > Collinsella. Next base: position 14,908 of record URCU01000033.1, read on the forward strand.
ATCACCTGACGGTCGTCCTCGAGCTCAAAACCCTCCGTCTCGGGGTCAACGGCGGGCTGAGACGCAGCCTGGCCGTGGTCGTTGAGGAAACCCGGAAGATTGCCGTTGCGGGCGGCGTCCATAAAGTCCGAAGCCAGCGACTCCTCAAGGATCTCGGAGCAGGCGGCGACGCACTCGTCGCAGATAAAGATGTTGGTCGGACCCTTAACAAGGCGGCGAACCTGGCCCTGCTCTTTTCCGCAGAAGGAGCAGCGGATGGGGTTGCCGTTCTCGTCAAAGTTGTCCTGCATGTTACCTGCCATCCTAGGCGTCCTTCGCGGCGAGGTCGCGCGAGGTGACGATACGGTCGATCAGGCCGTAGTCGAGGGCCTCGGCAGCGGTCAGGTAGTTGTCGCGCTCGGTATCGGCCTGGACCTTCTCGATCGGCTGGCCCGAGGCGTCGGACAGGATCTGGTTGAGCTCGCGACGAGTCTTCTTGATCTCCTCGGCCACGATCTCGATCTCGGTCTGCTGGCCCTGGGCACCGCCGCTGGGCTGGTGAATCATGACCTTGGAGTGCGGCAGGCAGAAGCGCTTGCCCTTGGCGCCGGCCGAAAGCAGTACGGCGGCCATAGACGCGGCCATGCCCACACAGATGGTGGATACCTGCGGCTTAATGAAGTTCATGGTGTCCAGAATCGCCAGGCCGGAGTAGACCTCGCCACCGGGCGAATTGATGTAGAGCGAGATATCCTTCTCGGCATCCTGGCTCTCAAGATGCAGCAGCTGGGCAACGACCAGGTTGGCGCTGACGGAGTTGATCTCCTCGCCCAAGAAGATGATGCGGTCGTTGAGCAGGCGCGAATAGATATCGTAGCTGCGCTCGCCGCGCGGCGTCTGCTCGATAACGTATGGCACGAGGGCGGAATCGAACTTAGCGATCATACGCATCTCCATTTCTCTTACGGACCAATAGTGGTTCTAGACAAACGTACGGTGCCCGCATGCTATGCATTGGCTGGCACCGTACGAAGCAACCGGATAACCGGCTTATAACTTTACCCCATCACGGGCGCATCCATGCGCTCGCAGAAAAGGTGGCGAGAATTACTCGGCGTCCTTGGCGGTCTCGTCGACCTCGGTCACCTTGGCGTTCTCGACCAGGTGGTCGACGGCCTTGGAGCGACGGATGGACTCGCGGACGGCAGGCATGCGGCCATCGGCGATGAACTCGGCCTTGGAAGCCTCGACGTCCTTGACGCCGGCCTTCTCGAACTCGGCGTTGATGTCGTCCTCGGTGACCTCGATCTTGAGCTCACGGGCGAGAGCGTCGAGCGCCAGGGACTCACGGGCGACGTCGTTGGCCTGCTTGTGCAGGTCGCCGATGAACTGCTCCATGGTCAGACCGGAAGCGGGCAGCCAGGTATCCAGCGTCATGCCGCGGGCAGCGAGGTTGGACAGGAAGTTCTGGCCAAGCTCCTCAAAGACGGACTGCTCGTAGTCGGCGTCCATCTCATCGAGCTGCAGACGCTCGGCGAGAGCGGAGACGCAACGGTTCTCCTTCTCGGCCGGCAGGCGGGAAGCCTTGTCCTGCTCGATCTCGATCTTGATGGCGTCGCGCATAGCGTCGATGCTGTCGAAGCCAAAGTCGGACTTGACGAGCTCGTCGGTGAGCTCGGGGGTGTTGCGGACCTTGATGCCCTTGACGGTGACCTCGACGGTGTGGGTCTCGGCCTCCTCGCCCTCCTCGGCCTCGTCGGTCCAGGTGACGGACTTGACATCGTCAACGTTGGCGCCGATCAGGGCCTCGTTGAACTCGGCGGGGTTGCTGTCGCTACCGGCGATGAGCATGCGGCCCTCGGCGGCAAAGTTGTCGGCGTTCTCGACGGCCTTGAGGTCGACGGTCACATAGTCGTCAGCCTCGACGGCGCGACCCTCGACGTCCTCGAAGGTGGCACGGTAGTTGAGGAGCATCTCGACCTGGTTGTTGATCTCGGACTCGGTGACCTCCGCGGGAGGCATCTCGATCTCAACGGCGTCGAAGGAGGAGAGCTCGGCAGCAGGACGCAGGGAGAACTCGACGGTGTAGGTGTAGTCCTCGTGATCCTTGGCGAGGTCGAGGTCCTTGTAGTCACCGTTCTTGGTGGGGACGATGTCCAGCTCGTTGAGGACGACGGGCTCGTTGGCGGCGATCAGGTCGTTGGTGGCCTGAGCGAGAGTAGCCTCGGCGCCAAGAGCAGAGTCGATGACCGGACGGGGAGCCTTACCGGCGCGGAAGCCCGGGAAGCGGTACTTCTTGGCGGTGTCCTTGTAGGCCTTCTTGATCGCGGCGTCGACGTCGGCGGCCGGGATGGTGACCGTAGCGGTGAGCTTGGCGTCCTTGACGTCAGAAGCGGTGATGTTCAACACGTTCCTCCTCATACTGCCCAGCTTATCTGAGGTGCTGGTACCTTTATGCAACAAAGAGTCGCGACGGCGGGAGCCGACGCAGGTGCGTTGGTGCGGGCGAAAGGACTCGAACCTTCACGGGAATCCCACCAGAACCTAAATCTGGCGCGTCTACCAATTCCGCCACGCCCGCATGAGCGCACAGACTAGGAATGATAGCAGATACGAACGACAAGCGCACGCACACCTTTTACAGGCTCACGACCTCACCACGAGTTACAGCGGAACAGGGTAGCTAATTTGGGACGGGGCTTTTTTAGCTACCCCCACAAGCGGGGTAGCTAAAAAACTGTCTCTTATACACATCTCCGAGCCCACGAGACGCGTAG
>URCU01000034.1:0-16720 GCA_900546425.1 uncultured Collinsella sp.
CGCGTCTCGTGGGCTCGGAGATGTGTATAAGAGACAGCACGGGTTCAATGGCAAGATCTGCGCTCTCCCCGATCTTCGACCCTTGGTTGCAGGCAATTGCAATGGTCTTGCACCCAGTTGCCTTGGCGTACACAAGGCCACCCACCACATAGGGAGTACGACCGCTTGCCGCCAGGCCAACAACAAGATCCTTGTCCGAGAGTCCACGCCCCCGCAGGTCGCTCGCGCCAAGTTCCTCGCTGTCTTCGGCACCTTCGACAGCCTTGATAAACGCCGTCTCGCCTCCGGCAATGAGCCCGACAATCAGATCGGGTGACACGCCAAACGTGGGCGGACACTCCGAAGCGTCGAGTACGCCCAGACGACCGCTGGTGCCTGCGCCCATGTAAAAGACGCGCCCGCCGCGCTCGAGTGCCTCAGCAGCCCAGTCGATTGCTGTGGCAACCTGGGGCAGCACTTTTGTGACCGACTGGACGGCACGAAGATCCTCATCGTTCATCGTCGTGACGATTTGCAGCGATGTCATCGTATCGAGGTCCATTGACCTTTGATTACGCTGTTCGGTCGTGAATTTTGTTAAATCGAGCATTTCTTTCACCTCATCTTTCCTGTTTCTCGATGTAGTTTTGCTTAATGACATGCGTCGCCCGTTCGTAGTCGCTGGCAACGTAAGCAGCGTACAGGGCATCGACAACCATAAGCTGGGCCATACGCGAAGCCATGGCACCGCTGCGGACCAAGGGTTCACTCGCAGCAACGCCGAGCACGGCATCGGCCATGGTGGCAAGCTTGGATGATCCATCTACTTTGGTCACGGCCACCACGGGACAGTTGTGACGTTGAGCCTCGGCGGTGCAGTCCAGCACCTCTTGCGTCAAGCCCGAGTAGCTAAAGGCGATTGCCATATCGCCCTCATGCATGTTCTTGGCACACAAGAGCTGATCATGCCAGTCGTCGTACAGATGGCACTCTTTGTCGACACGCATGAGCTTTTGCGCCAGATCGTGCGCGACCAAACGAGAGGCACCGATACCGAACAGATTGACCGCGCGTGCCCGCTTAAGATGGGCCGCGCATCGCTCCAAGACGGTGTAATCGAGCGTTCGCGCCGTCGCTTCGATCGTGCGCACGTTGCTTTTCATCACCTTCCCCACAATGCGTTCGACGCTGTCATCCATGGAGATGTCCTCGAGGGCTACGTCTTTCTTGTCACCTAAGAGCGCCAGCTCGGCAATCAGTTCGCGCTGGAACTCCTTGTAGCCCGCAAAACCCAAACGCTTGCAAAAGCGCAAAATGCTCGAGGGCGAGGAGAACGTGACATCGGCAAGACCGCGGACGGACAGCCCGACCACCTCGTGCGGATGAGCGCTTACATATGCGATGACATTGCGTTCCGCCGGACTCGCGCTGAGCTCACGCTCGCGAAGTCGCAAAAGCAATCCGTTTGTCATCTCAAACACCTCCGTTGAGAAGAATTAAAGACCAACGAACGATTCGTACCGGATATAAACAGCTTTTACGGTACATTGTGCCGCATCGTGGCGCACAAAGGGCGAGCGTTCTACCGCTCGCCCCTCAAATCCGACCGCTCGGAAATACGCGCGACACAAAATAATTCAACAAGGTCGCATTATCAGAAACGGGTTTGTTACCGGCTAGCGCCTCGCATGGGCGCCGATCGGCCGAGTCGCATGGCGCACCAACGCCGCTGCCAGCAATACCAACAGCATGGCGGTGACATAGCCCGCAGCATCGAATCCTAAATCGATAACGTCGAAATGCCTGCCGGGAACAAAGATCTTATGTGCCTGATCGCCAATGGAGCAGGCGGCGCAAAAGAGCAATACGGGCACGCAACGGGAGCATACGCTCCACGGACGTCTGGAAAGGCAAACCACGACCACCGAGGCGAACAATCCGACGAAGAAAAACTCTACGGTATGGGCAACGCGACGGACGTTCGTGCCCACCCACATGCGAATGGAAGCAAGTCGGCCAGACCGGACATTCGAGGCAGCCGAATCGGTACCCCCGGTCATTCCGTTCTCGGCCTGAGCTTCACCCGTGGCATCGGCAGCCTGAACGCCCGTAGCCTGACCCTCCACCACACGCGCGGTGGACTCGCTCAACACCGACGTCTCCGCCGCGTTTTGCTCCGTCAGCACCCAGATACCCGCCAGCGTTGCAGCGAACAGAACGATCGCGGTCCATCCGATTATTTGTTTTATGCGCGCCAAGGGCCAACCTCCTTTTTTGAATATCAGCGAGTGTAGCCCCAAATGACATCGTCACCATATCAAAATATGAATCGCAACAGGAAGCGACAAAGCGACGCAAACCCCTACCCTGCCTCGCGCATCCAGCGATCGAACGTCCCCACGCACACGCCCAAGCACTTTGCTGCCTGGCTGCGGGTAATATCACCCGCCTCATAGCTATCGCGCACCAGCTCAAACTGAGGAGGGCACGGCTTACGAGGTCGACCGAAACGGACCCCTCGCGCCCGCGCCGCTGCAATTCCCTCCGCCTGGCGCCGATGGATATTCTCGCGCTCCACCTGCGCCACGTAGCTCAGCAGTTGCAGCACAATATCGGCAATCAGGGTGTTGGTCACATCCGGCGCGCCGCTGGCCCTGACGCGCGTGTCAAGCAATGGCATGTCCAACACCACAATGGCAACCCCGAGCTCCTTGGTAATGCGTCGCCATTCCTCAAGAATCTCGGAGTAATTACGACCAAGTCGGTCGATAGAAAGCACCACCAGCACGTCCCCGTCTCCCAGGACGTGCAACAGCTCGCGATAATGCGGTCGATCGAAGTCCTTGCCGCTCGCATGGTCGGCATAAATATTCGCTGAGCCCACGCCATAGGCGCCCAGCGCATCCAGCTGCCGATTCAGATTCTGATCGCGCGAACTCACCCGCGCATACCCGTACACCGTCGCCATCTCATCCCCGCTTTCTTGTAAACCTGCCAAAAGGGACAGGTTTATTTTGGTAGGTTTTACCTCTCAAATAGCAGGTAAGCGGGCGGCCGAGCAGACGGCAAGGTAGTCACGATTCAAATGCGAAGGGCGGTCCCGAAAGGCCGCCCTCCGCTCCCCCACCATGAGTCGGGATTTGGCTAATGGATAAGCTTAAAGTCCAAGTGCCCACGCGTGGTATTGACGCGCGAGACCTCGATAATCACGCGCTGGCCCAGCTCGTAACGAGTCCCCGTGTCGGCGCCCGTCAGCGTAAGCGCGTCCTCGTCGAACTCGAACCACTCGTTGCCCAGGCTCTTAATTGAAACCAGGCCCTCGACCTGTGTTAGGTCCAAGCGCACAAAGAGGCCCATGCTGCTAACCCACGAGACGATTCCGGCATAGCGCTCGCCCAGACGGTCCTCATAGTACTGGGCAATCTTGATCTTTTGCGTCGCATGGCTGGCGGCATCTGCCGCGCGCTCGGCATCGCTGCATGCGCGGCAGATCTGCGGCAGAATGCGCGGCAGCGACTCGCGCCCCTTGCCGATCAGCCGCGAGGTACGGACCAAGGCGTCCTTGCCGCCGAGCTGCTCATAGGCCAACTGCAGCTTGAGTACGCGGTGCACCACCAGATCGGGGTAGCGACGGATGGGACTCGTAAAGTGGCAGTAGCACGGCGCGGCGAGCGCAAAGTGGCCCTCGTTGCGCGGCTTGTACAGCGCGCGCTGCATGCTGCGCAGAAGCAGCGTGTTGACGAGCGGTGCGTTGGCCGTACCGGCGGCAGCATCGACTGCAGCCTGCAGCTCATCGGGACTCCCCAGGGCAATACCGGCAGCACGGCGATCGTCGATGATGCCTAGCTGCGCCAGCGCAACGGCGGCACCGTGCAGGCTATCGGGGCTCGGATCCTCATGCACGCGATAGCAGGCCTCGATGTCACGGTCTGCCAGCCACTCTGCAACGCACTCGTTGGCGAGCAGCATGGCTTCCTCGATCAGCGACGTGGCACACGAACGCTCGCGCGCCACAATCTGCACGGGCACTCCGTCCTCATCCAATAGAGCGCGAATCTCGGCCGTGTCAAAATCGACTGAGCCGCGGACGCGACGAATGCGACGGCGAAGTTCGGCGAGTTCGTTAGCGGCGACAAGGAAATCGCCGAGGTCGATGTTGTAGCCGCGGGCGGTCTCCTCGCACGCAAGACCGCGCTCAAGCGCTTCCTCGCGCGAGGTCTCAGCAGCCGCAACATCCTCGGCCGCACCCTCCAGCACCGAATACTCAACCGCGCCGGCACGCACCAGCAGAGCCTCGGCGCCGTCATAGTCCATACGCACACGCGAGCGAATCACGCTGGGGTACGGATCGTAATGCCGCACGCGACCATGCGCATCGAGCTCGATATCGACGGTAAACGCAAGACGGTCCTCGTCAGGGCGAAGCGAGCACAGGTCACAGGACAGGCGTTCGGGCAGCATGGGAAGCACGCGATCGGCCAGATACACCGATGTCGTGCGATGGCGGGCCTCAAGATCGATATGCCCGTCCCAAGCCACATAGTGTGAAACGTCGGCGATATGCACACCCAGCTTGTAGCCACCCTCGGGCGTGCGCTCCAGCGAAATGGCATCGTCAAAGTCGCGCGCGTCGACCGGGTCGATCGTGATGACAAAGCGGTCGCGCAGATCGCGGCGGAGCGGGTCCTTAAGCGCCGCGGACACATCGAGCGAAAGCCCCTCGGCCTCGTCTAGCGCGGCCTCGGGATAGCTATCGGTATATCCGTAACGCGCCATCACATATTGAACGCCCAAATCGGGCGCGTCATCTCCGCCAATGCGGCGTTCGATCGTCACGGTGCCCGATTCCAGGCGCGTCGGGTAGGTCAAAATGCGCGCGACAACGGCATCACCCGGGTGGACGCCCAGGCGATCCGCCGAGGTATCCTCGGGCAGAATGAAGAAGTCGGCCTTCAGACGCGAATCGAGCGGCTCAATCACACCGAGCGGACCGGCGGTCTGGTACGTGCCCACCACGCTTATAGCTGCGCGCTCAACCACGCCCTCGATCACGGCGCGACGCTCGCCATGCGGGCTGTTCTTAATGCTCACGGCAACGGTATCGCCGTCCATGATCTCACGCTTGCCGCGACCCATGACCTTGTAGTCGCCATTCTCAGTTATGACATAGGCACTGTGCTCATGGAGCTGCACGCGTCCGGTCAGGCTCGGACGGCGTTCGCTGCGCACCGGCCCGCGCTTATTGCGAGCTCCACGCTTATGCTTGTTATTGCGCCCCATGGCGCCTCCTTGCTATCGATTGCGAACTCCAAAGAGTCTACCCAAATGATTCGCTTTCCTGCCGTCCCCTAGGGATCAAAAAACGGGCCGCCCCATAAGAGACGACCCGTTGGAAGGGATGAATTCCAGGCGTGCCTACACGCGCAGGTAGCGGCGCATGGCGATGGCAGAACCAAAGAGACCGATAATCACGCCGACCAGAATCAGCGCAGCATAGGTCACCAGATAGTACTGCATCGGCAGGGCAAACGACATCCAGCCGATGCTCTCCTGCAGACGCGGAATCATCAGATTGCGCAGCAGCTCCAGAACGCCGATGGAAAGCAGCGAACCCAAAATGGCCTGCAGTACGCCCTCGGTGATAAACGGACCACGAATGAAGCCGTTGCTGGCGCCGACCAGACGCATAATCGCAATCTCACGACGACGCGCCGTAATGGACAGGCGAATCGTGTTGTTGATGAAGATGAATGCGATAAAGGTCAGAAGGGCAACAAGCACCACGGCGGCGATGCGGATGTAGTTGGTCACCTGGAACAGGCGGCTCACTTCCTCCTGGCCGTACAGCACGCTCGCGTTGACGTCGCCGTCGTCCGCGATCTTCTGAAAATCGGCGTTCTTCTTGAGCTTCTGGGCCGTGCTCTCGACCTTGGATGGATCGTCCATCTCAATTGCGAACGAAGCCGGCAGCGGGTTCTGGCCATCGAGCGCGCTCATGGTGGCGTCGGCGTTGCCCGACATCTTGCTCGTATACTCGGCCAGCGCGTCGTCCTTATCCTTATAGGTAACGGACTTGACGTTATTCCACGTCTTAAGCTCGGCCTCAAAAGCCTGAACATCGGCCTGATCGGCGTCATCGCTAATGAACGCGTTGATGACAACCTGATCCTCGACGGTGCCGATCACGGAGTTCAGCATCGCGGAGCCCATGATGAACAGGCCGATGATAAACAGCGAAAGGAAGATCGTGATGACGGCGCCGAGCGAGGTAGTCCAGTTACGGAAGAAGTGGCTGATTGCCTCTTTGAAGGAGTAGCCCACGTTAGTTGGTGCCATAGTTGCCGTAACCTCCCCTCTCCTGGTCGCGGATAACGTGGCCGCCCTCGAGGGCGATCACGCGACGGTGCATGCTATCGACCATCTCGCGGTCGTGCGTGGCGACGATCACGGTGGTGCCGGTGCGGTTAATGCGCTCGAGCAGCTTCATGATGCCCAGCGAGATCGCCGGGTCGAGGTTACCCGTGGGCTCGTCGCAGATCAGCAGCGGCGGACGGTTGACCATAGCGCGGGCGACGGCAACGCGCTGCTGCTCGCCACCGGAAAGCTGGTCGGGCAGCGAGTCCATCTGATCGGCTAGACCGACCAGACGCAGTACCTCGGGCACCTGGCTGCGAATGACGCCCTTGGGCTTGCCGATGCACTGCAGAGCAAACGCCACGTTTTCGTAGGCGGTTTTTTGCGGCAGGAGCTTAAAGTCCTGGAACACAGCGCCAATCTGGCGGCGCAGGAACGGAACCTTGCGGTTCTTGATCTTCATGAGGTCCTGACCGGCAACCAGGATGCGACCGCTCGTCGGCTTGACGTCGCGGTTGAGCGTCGACAGCAGCGTGGTCTTACCCGAGCCGGAGTGACCGACCAGGAAGACGAACTCGCCCGGATAGATCTCGATGTTGATGTCGTCGAGTGCAGGCTTGTTGGGCTGTGCCGGATAGATCTTGGTGACATGCTCCATAAGGATGACGGGCTCGACACCGGCCTGCTTGGCCATCTTCTTGCGGCTGGCCTGCGGATCGATGGGCGCAAACACCGACGTAAAATCGGGGTTGTTGAGCGCGTTATCGAGGCTTGCGACCTCGGCTGCCTGATCGCTCTCGACCACCGGGGCAGCAGGCTGCGTGGGATCGGGAATAGCGGCAAAGAGGCCAGACTGCGCAGGCTGAGGAGCCGGTGTCGCAGGAGCCATGGGGTCGGGAATGCCGGCCATGCTAGGCTGCGGCGCGGCGGCGCCAGCCTGAGGCTGCTCCACGCGAGCGGTCACAGCCTGAACGGGCTCAAAACCCGCCGTGCCGGAAAGCGCAACATCGCTGATGGGATTGTAGGCAAAGGGATCGGATGCCGGCTGTGCCTGATCTGCCGGCTGAGCGGGGGCCTGAGCAACAGGCTGGCCCTCTGAATCCGGAGTGGCGAAACGACTGCCCTGGACGCCTGTCTGCGTCTTGGGGGCATCATCGCCCGCACCGGAGGTACGGAAGTGGTTACCCACTGGTGCTCCTTATCGTCGTGCGTTTAAACTACATGAGCGCTTTGTATTTTAGCAGCATTAGCTTTGCTGCACATAAGAAGCATGGCGTGCTTAGGGATCCTGTCGGCCGGGCACAGGGTTACTCTCCAAATCGTCCTCGGACATGTCGGAGCCCCCGCTGCGCGCTTCGCGCGGCAGGGGCTCCTCCGTCCTGCGGAAAGATTTGGAGAGTAACCCTGTGCCCGGCCTGCGGTAACTAAGGGGTCGCCACGTTTATCTTGGGGTGCTGCATATACAAAGCTGGAAGGGTCTGAATTGCGCTTTGTCGATATATGCCCTTTTCCCTGATGGGACCGTGCTTGAGGGGCGTCTTCATGAGTTGCGGTGAAATAGGGACTGTTTTACCAGTTAAAAGGTCTAATCAGTCCCTATTTCACCGCAACTGAAACAGGGGCGCTCTCCAAGAGAGCGCCCCTGCCGGGTTTCCATAGTACTGGCGAAACAGTTTTATAGTTCTGGCGAAGCAGTCCTTGAGATCCGCCTTGCCTTATGCCAAGAACTCCTTGGTGGTTGCCACGATGTTGGCGGCGTCCAGGCCATACTTGTGCAAGAGCTCGGCACCCGGACCAGACTCACCGAAGGTGTCGTTGACGCCGATCTTCTTGAGGGGCGTCGGGCACTGCTCGCACAGGACGTCGGCAACGGCGCTGCCCAGGCCGCCGATCACGGAGTGCTCCTCGACGGTCACGACGTAGCCGGTCTTGGTGGCGCTCTTGACGATCAGGTCGGCATCGATGGGCTTGATGGTGTGCATGTTGATGACCTCGGCGTCGATGCCCTCGACAGCGAGCTGCTCGGCGGCCTCGAGAGCCTCGCCGACCATCAGGCCGCAGGCGATGATGGTCACATCGGCGCCCTCGCGCATGACAATGCCCTTACCCAACTCGAACTTGTAGGTCTCGGGGTCGTTGATAACCGGCGAGGCCAGACGGGCAAAGCGCATGTACACCGGACCGTCGCACTCGTAGGCGGCGCGCGTCACGGCGCGGGCCTCCACATCGTCGGCAGGAACGATAACGGTCATGCCGGGGATGACGCGCATAAGGGCGATATCCTCGCAGCACTGGTGCGTGGCGCCATCCTCGCCCACCGAGATACCGGCATGCGTGGCACCGATCTTAACGTTAAGGTGCGGGTAGCCGATGGAGTTGCGGACCTGCTCAAAGGCGCGGCCGGCGGCAAACATGGCAAAGCTGCTCGCGAAGGCGACGCGGCCGGTGGTTGCGATACCGGCAGCGACACCCATCAGGTTGCTCTCGGCGATGCCCACATCGAAGAAGCGGTCGGGGCAGGCTGCCTTGAACTTGCCGGTCTGCGTGGCGGCGGCAAGGTCGGCGTCGAGGACCACAAAGTCATCGTGCTCGTTGGCGAGCTCGACGAGGGCCTCGCCGTAGCTTACGCGCGTGGCGATTTTCTTGACGTCTGCCATCCTAGAGCTCCTCTCCGGCGGCCGTGAGCTCTGCCATGGCCTGCTTAAACTGTTCATCGTTGGGGGCCTTACCGTGCCAACCAACCTGGTTCTCCATAAAGGAAACGCCCTTGCCCTTCATGGTCTCGGCGATAATGGCGGTCGGCTGGCCCTTGGTAGCGCGAGCCTCGGCAAAGGCGGCGCGGATCTGGTCGAAGTCGTTGCCGTCGGCGAGCTCCACCACGTGGAACTTGAACGCGCGGAACTTGTCGGCGAGCGGCATGGGGTCGTTGACCTCCTCGACGGGGCCGTCGATCTGCAGACCGTTGTGGTCGACGATCACGCAGAGGTTATCGAGCTGCTGGTTGCCGGCAAACATGGCGGCCTCCCAGACCTGGCCCTCCTCGCTCTCGCCATCGCCCAGCAGGGCGTACGTGCGGTAAGTATCGCCCCAGTGCTTGGCGGCAACCGCCATGCCCACGGCGGCGGAGATGCCCTGGCCGAGCGAACCGGTAGACATGTCAACGCCCGGGGTGTCGTTCATGTTGGGGTGACCCTGCAGGTGACTGCCGATGTGGCGCAGCGTCTCGAGATCCTCCTTGGGGAAGAATCCGCGCTCGGCGAGCACGGCGTACAGACCAGGCGCGCAGTGACCCTTGGAAAGCACGAAGCGATCGCGGTCGGCCTTGCGGGGGTCGGACGGGTCGACGTTCATTTCCTCAAAGTACAGATAGGTCATGATGTCGGCAGCGCCGAGCGAACCGCCCGGATGGCCGGACTTGGCAGCGTGCACGCCGGTGACGATGCCCTTCCTTACCTCGTTGGCAACCTTTTTGAGCTCTTCGTCGCTCATTGTGCCTTCCTTTCATCCTCATTAGACAAAATGCGCACGGCACCGAAGGTAATCCCAACACAGCCGCAATGCACGTACGTCATTCATTATGCTGGAAACTGATGGCTTTACCAGAGTTTTTATCATTATTTGAACAATTTAGCAGGCAGAACCGCTGATGAAACGGTTTATCAATGTGAACGTCTTTTGGATGGAACGCGGTCGCCCCTACGCGCTAATGTCCTTGAATCCCTCGCCGAAGGCTTCCGTAACGTCAGCGACCGTCACAATGGCGTGAGGATCGCGCTCGCGCACGATCGTCTTGAGGGTATTGAGCTCTCGACGACTCACGATGACCATAATCACCGGCTTCTCGGCACCCGAATACATGCCAGTCGCCTTAAACTTGGTACAACCACGACCCAGGCCATACATGATATCGGCAGCGATATCAGGGAACTTGTCCGAGATGATGAGGACCATACGGCGTTTGTTGCCACCATCGACCACGGCATCGATCACGTAGCCGCTAATGACCATCGAAAGGCCTGCATATAGTGCGTTTTCGATTGAAAAGACCGGAGCCGACAGCGCGCATACGGCAACATCGATCGCCATGACGGTCGAGCCCACCGGCAGCGAGGTGTTACGCGAGATGATTTGGCCAATCGTGTCCGAGCCGCCGGTGTTGGCGCCGGCGCGCAACACCATGCCGTAACCGATGCCCGTAATAATGCCGCCCCACATAGCGGGAAGCATCAGGTCCGCATCCGCCAGAGGTGCTACAAACGGGGCGAACAGATCGGTAAAGAAGCCCAGAAGCACAAAGCCCGTCGCGGTCTGCACCACGTAGAACATGCCGCCCTCGCGCATAACGACCAGCAGCAGCAAGGCATTCATCACGATGGTCTGGATACCGACGGGAAGCGACACGCCTCGCGCCGCGCCGACCGCCTGGATAATAGTCGCAAGGCCCGTAACGCCACCGGCGGCAAGACCGTTGGGAATCAAAAACAGGTCGGTCGCGATGGCGGCCAAGGCACACCCCAACATGATCTGGGGCAGGTCGTGAAAGAAGTTCATCGAAAGAATGCGCTTGATGTCCAGACGATATGCCATGCTGCCTCCCTCAAAAAAGCGCACCCCATCGGATGCGCTTTGAACTTCTTCTTGTATTCGATTCTACCGATTCGCCGAACAAAAACCACCCCTGCGCAGGGTTTGCTTTGGATACAAAACCACCCTGCTCGGAGGGTTTTATCCATTTCCACATAAAACGGGCGGTTTATGCAGACGGGGTCTCCGCGTCGGCATTGCCAGTGGCCCAGCGATGGTAGCCAATAACAAACGGGTCCAGGTCGCCATCGTCAAGAACGGCCTCGACATTGCTGGTCTCCACGCCCGTGCGTAGGTCCTTGACCATCTGGTACGGGTAGAGTACGTAGCTGCGAATCTGGTTGCCAAAACCAATCGTGGTCTTGGGTCCGCGGATCTCATCGAGCGCCTCAGCACGCTTCTCGAGCTCAATCTCGTACAGGCGAGCCTTGAGGATCTGCATGCACGCGGCCTTGTTCTGGATCTGGCTGCGCTCGTTTTGGCAGGTGACCACAATGCCGCTGGGGAAATGCGTCACGCGCACGGCGGAGTCGGTTGTGTTAACGCCCTGGCCGCCCGGGCCGCTCGCGTGGTACACGTCCACGCGGATGTCATCGGGACTGATCTCGATGTCGATATCATCGGGTAGCACGGGGATGACCTCGACGCCGGCAAACGTGGTCTGGCGGCGCTTCTTGTCGTCGGTGGGGCTAATGCGAACCAAGCGGTGGACGCCGGCCTCGGCGCGCAGCATGCCAAAGGCATCCTTGCCCTCGACGGTAAAGGTCGCACGGTCAATGCCGATGACCTCGGCCGCGGGACAGTCGTTGATGGTGACCTTCCAGCCGCGACGCTGGCAGTACTTCATGTACATCTTAAAGAGCATGAAGGTCCAGTCCTGGGCCTCCAGACCACCCTGTCCGGGCTTGATGGTCACAATAGCATCGCCGTGATCGAACTCACCAGTAAACCAGCTCGAAAGCTCGAGCTCGTCGATAGCGCGGGCCAGGCGTTCTGCCGTAGCGGCAGCCTCCTCGCGAAGGGCGGCGGCGTCGGGGTCATCCCCCATCTCCTCGGCAAGCTCCAGCGCGGCGCGGGCATCGGAAAGCTCGCCGCGCGCGGTGTCCACGGCAGCGATATCTTCCTTGGTACGCGCGATCTCCTCCATGGTGGCACGGGCGGCGTCGGCGTCATCCCAAAAGCCAGGGGCAACACTTTTGGCCTCGAGCTCGGTCACGCGCGTGCGCTTTTCGTCCAAATGGAGATACGACTCGACCTCGCCGAGCCGGTCCGCAAACGCGTCCAGCTCGGCGGGCGTTACCTCTAAAGCCTCAGCCATTAACGATTCCTGCCGTGGCAGTACTTAAACTTCTTGCCGCTACCGCAGGGGCACGGGTCGTTGCGGCCCACGTTGACGTACGGATCGTCGCTCTCGGACTTGCGATAGGTGGTCACCTTGCCACCGTTGTTGACGGCAGCCGGACCACCCTGGACAGCCGTGCGGGCCTGCACCTGCGCCTGCTTGCGCAGCACCGAGTCGCCGTTGTCACCATCGACCTCGGCAGGACCGGAGAAGTGCGCGCCCTCGAGCGCGGGCTCCTCCTTGTGCTCCACGGCACGCGGGGCAGCCTTGATCTCGATGCGCAGAACCGTGCGCAGGTAATCCTCATACATGGTATCGACGAGTATCTGGAACGCGCCGTAGGCCTCGGTCTTGTACTCAACCAGCGGGTCGCGCTGGCCAAAGCCGCGCAGGCCGATGCCGGTCTTGAGGTAGTCCATCTCCTGCAGGTAGTTCATCCAGCGGGTATCGATGACGCGCAGCATGACCTGGGTATTGAGCTCGCGCATCAGGTCCTCGCCCAGACGCTCGGCCTTCATGTTGTAGCACTTCTCAACATAGGCCAAGACATCGGCAGCCAGGGCTTCAAAGTCCTCGTCGGGGAACTGAGGGGTATCGATATGCCCGGTCAGCTCGACGACCCACTTACGCAGGCCCTCAAGATCGCGCTCGCCCTCGTGGCTGTCCTTGGTGCAGAACTCCTGCACGCAGCGGTACACGGTATCGTGCATGACCTCGGTGATGTGGTCGGTCAGGTCCTTGCCGTCCAGAATCTTGTTGCGCTCGGCGTAGATGACCTGGCGCTGCTTGTTCATAACGTCGTCGTACTCAAGAACGCTCTTACGCATGGAGAAGTTGATGCTCTCGACCTTGTGCTGGGCGCTCTCGACGGCCTTGGAAATAATCTTGTGCTGGATGGGCATGTCGTCGCCCATGTCGGCCGTGACCATCATCTTGGAGACGCGGTCCATCCTGTCGCCGCCGAACAGGCGCATGAGGTCATCCTCGAGCGACAGGTAGAACTGGGTCTCGCCCGGATCGCCCTGACGGCCGGAACGGCCACGCAGCTGGTTGTCAATACGGCGAGACTCATGGCGCTCGGTACCGATAACGGTCAGGCCGCCGGCGGCAAGCACGCGCTCGCGCTCGGCCTTGCAGGTCTCCTTGGCCTCGGCGTTAAACTGCTCGAGCTGCTCGGGCGTCACGTCTTCCATGGTCAGGCCCTCGTACTCCAGGCGCTCGCGCACCAGCTCGTCGGGGTTGCCGCCCAGCAGGATGTCGGTACCACGACCGGCCATGTTGGTGGCGATGGTCACGGCGCCGTAGCGTCCGGCCTGGGCCACGATGTGGGCCTCGCGCTCGTGGTGCTTGGCGTTGAGGACCTCGTGCGCAATGCCGCGCTTGGTAAGGGCGGCCGACAGCTTCTCGGAGCTCTCGATGGAGACGGTGCCCACCAGGACCGGCTGGCCCTTGGCGTGACGCTGCTCGACATCGTCGGCGACGGCGTTGTACTTGGCCTGAATGGTGCGGTACACCAGGTCCTCGTGGTCCACGCGCTGCACGGGCTTGTTGGAGGGGATGACCTCGACGGGCAGCTTGTAGATCTCGCGGAACTCGGCATCCTCGGTAAGTGCCGTGCCGGTCATGCCGGAGAGCTTGTCATACAGACGGAAGTAGTTCTGCAGGGTGATGGTGGCCAGGGTCTGGTTCTCCTCGCGTACGAGCACGCCCTCTTTGGCCTCGATGGCCTGGTGCAGGCCCTCAGAATAGCGGCGGCCCTCCATGATGCGGCCGGTGAACTCGTCGACGATCTTGACCTCGCCGTTGGTGACCACGTACTGCTTGTCGCGGTGGAACATGTACTGGGCCTTCAGCGCTTGCTGCAGGTGGTTGACCAACTGGCCGGAGAGATCGGCATAGATGTCATCGATACCCAGGCGGCGCTCGATCTTCTTAAGACCGCGCTCGGTGGCGGCAATGGTGTGCTTGGCCTCGTCCATGACGTAGTCGCCCGTGGGTTCAACGTCCTCGGTGGCGGTAAGCATGTCGTGCGACACGTCCTCGCCGCGCTCAAGGCCACGCACGGCACGCGCGAAGTCCTTGTAGGTACTGGCGGACTTGGTGCCAGCGCCCGAGATGATCAGCGGGGTGCGGGCCTCATCGATCAGGATGGAGTCAACCTCGTCGACGATGGCGTAGTTGTGGCCGCGCTGCACGCGCTGCTCGGGACGGGTAACCATGTTGTCGCGCAGGTAATCAAAGCCGAACTCGGAGTTGGTGCCGTAGGTGACGTCGGCCTGGTAGGCCGGGCGCTTGAGCTCGAGCGGCATGTTGTTCTGGAGCAGACCGACGGTCATGCCCAGGTACTTATAGATGCGGCCCATCCACTCGGAGTCACGCTTGGCAAGGTAATCATTGACAGTAACGACGTGCACGCCCTTGCCGGCAATAGCGTTGAGATAGCCGGCCAACGTGGAGACGAGGGTCTTACCTTCGCCAGTCTTCATCTCGGCGATGTGGCCCTCGTGCAGTGCCATGGCGCCAATGAGCTGCACGTCAAAGTGGCGCATACCCATGGTGCGCTTGGAAGCCTCACGCACGGTGGCAAAGGCCTCGGGGAGCATGTCGTCGAGCGACTCGCCGTTGGCGTAACGCTCGCGGAACTTATCGGTCTGGCCGCGGAGCTCCTCCTCGGTCATCTTCTCAAACTGGGGCTCAAGACCGTTGATCTGGTCGACGATCTTGTAGTAGCGCTTAAGGTCCTTATCGGATCCAAAGGACAGCAGCTTTGACATGAATCCCATGTGGTTTTCCTTTTTGGCCATCGCCCACGCCGTGCAGCTGTGGGCGAGTTAAACACAGATGATTGTACTTTAGCCAAACAAGGCGCGGCCTATACGGTCGAGCTCGACCGCCACGTAATAACTACGACCAACCTGCCACAATGGGACAGGTTAATTTTGGCAAATTTTATCTGAGCAAACGCTGCCTTTCTGCCATTTGGTGCAAACGAACCTGTCCCCTTCGCACCAATTTGGTGCCATGGGGACAGGTTCGTTTGCACCAATAAAAAGAAAAGGGCCGCGCACCCAAACGGATGCACGGCCCTTATGCCATGAATGCGAGCGATTCCGCGGCGAGCTATTTACTCAGCAGCCTCGGTGGTCTCGGCCTCGGCAGCGGCCTCCTCGACGGGAGCCTCTGCGGGAGCCTCGGCGGCCTGCTTGGCAGCCTCCTCGGCAAACTTAGCAGCACGCTTAGCCTTCTCGGCAGCCTTAGCCTCAGCGGCGGCCTTGCGAGCAGCCTCGGCCTCAGCAGCCTTGGCGGCCTTGGCAGCCTTGGCCTCCTCGGCCTTCTTGAGCTGGGCGGCAGCGGCGCCACCGAACTTGTCGGCGAAGCGCTGGACGCGTCCACCGGTGTCGACGAACTTCTGCTGGCCGGTGTAGAACGGGTGGCACTCGTTGCAAAGCTCAACCTTCATCTCGGACACGGTAGCGTGCGTCTTGAAGGTGTTGCCGCAGGAGCACGTCACCGTGCACTCGACATACTGGGGATGGATACCCTGCTTCATGGTAGGACTCCTTATTGGTCAGGCGCTGGTTACCGATCAGCGCATAAGGCGTCTTGGTTTCCGACCAAGACAACAACCTCGGCTATGGTACCACGGCGCCGCGTGTCCCACAAAAGGTTCACGGTCTTTTCGGAACGACACGAATCTGACCCATCGAAACACATCTCCACCGTTCCTTCAACTGGGAAAATGCCGTCCCCGGGGCCTGAGAAGGGCCCCGGGGACGTTCGACTGACTGCGGGAACGGCCTTTCCGCTCAATGTGTTCGGCTGAGATCGGAAATCAACCAAACTGAACTAGGTTCAGTTGACATGGTTAAAAACGAGGGGCGACGCTTTTGCGTCACCCCTCGTCCCGGCCGGGTTGCTTTAGTTGTACACACGGTAGTTACACTTGAACCGGGTTATGTGTCCATAGTTGGGGCCGTACCAACCCGATGTATAGCTGATTACTTTTGCGCCTAGATATTCGTATCTCTTGTTGTAGCGAAGCTGACGGTAGGTCGTGTCGTACTCTGCTACGTAAAACGCGTCTCCAGAGAAGGCTTTGTACCGGTCCTTAACCGTCGAAGCCATGTACGCGGGTTCGACATCGCCTTTCTCCCCGTTGAGCGCATAGACGGGTGCCGCGATTCCGCATAAAGCCGTTGCCACGAGGATGGCGTAGACAGCCATGCGCGACGCATTGGACTTCAGCTGTTCAAATAGTTTCATGTCATTCACCTCCCTCGTATGTATCGAGGTATTCCTGCTTGAGCGTCTGCGAGGACGACTCGGTCTTTTCCACGAGCGTGCCGTCTTCGATGAAGTAGAACGAGTTGGTGAGGTCTGCCAGGTCGTCGAGCAGGTGGCTTGAGATGAGCACGCTGCGTCCCCGCGCCACTTCGCTGCGCATCGCGTCGCAGGAGGTTT
>URCU01000035.1:0-16572 GCA_900546425.1 uncultured Collinsella sp.
CTTGGGCAGCAACTGCTTACTCGGAAGCGGCCTTCTCGGTCTTCCAGCCATCAACGAAGGCGTTCTTGACGCCGTCCCACTTGCTGTTATCGGCAGCGTAGGCAATCAGAGCCTGCTTGAGGTTCTTCTTCCACTCCTCGGAGGGAATGTAGACGAAGTCCCAAGCGACGGTCTTCTTGCCGTCCTTGGCCATGGCAACGGCCTGCTGCGAGAAGACGTTGGTGGTCTCCTTGGCGCTCTTGAACGGAGCGGTCAGACCCATCTTGTCGGCGATAATGCTGGTCGGGGTGTCAGCGGTGACGCACCAATACATGAAGTCCTCGGTGGCCTTCTGGGCATCCTCGGAAGCCTGGGAACTGACGCACCAGTAGTTCTCGCCGCCGGAGCACAGGCCCTGGTTCTCCTCGCCGTCAACACCGATGTAGATGGGCATCATGCCAATCTGATCGTCGGTCATGCCGGCCTTGACGAGGTCAGAGTAGGCCCAAGAGCCGTTCTGGTAGAAGACGGCCTTGCCGGTTGCGAACTCGTTGGTGGCGTCGTCGCCGGTCTTGGAAGCAAGCTGCGAAGGATCGCAGGTGGAGTCGGTGATGTACAGGTCGAAGATCTGCTTGTAGTTGTCGAGGAACTCACCCTTGATCTCGTCGTCCTCCTGGTTGTGCTCCTTCTCAAACTCGTAGTAGAGCGGCATGTTGGCAAGGTGTGTGGTGTAGCGCCAGCTGGAGGAGTCGTCCATGCCGGCGGAAGTGAAGGCACCCTCGACACCAAGCTCGTCCTTGCGGGCCTGGATGTCGTCGGCACAAGCCTTCAGCTTGTCGAAGGAGTTGATGTCCTCGGCCTTGTAGCCAGCCTTCTCGAGCAGCTGCTTGTTGTAAATAATGCCGAAGCTCTCCTGAACCCAGTCGATGCACACATCCTTGCCGTCGGACTGCAGAGCCAGGGAGTCATCAATGAGCTCACCGCGGAGCTTGGTATCGGACAGGTCGGCGCAGTAATCCTTCCAGTTCTTAAGACCGGTGGGGCCGTTGACCTGGAACAGGGTCGGAGCGGAGCTCTTGGACATCTCGGACTTGAGCTTCTCCTCGTAGGTGTTGGAGGCGGCGGTCACGATCTTGACCTCGACGCCCTTCTCCTTCTTGTACGCCTTGGCGATCTCCTTCCACTCCTTGTCGACCTCGGGCTTGAATTGGAGGAAGTAGACCTCGGCAGCGTCACCAGAAGCAGAGGAGCCGGAGCCGGCGGAGCCACCGCAGCCCACGAGACCCAGACCAAGAACCGCAGCCGCGGAACCAGCAAAGCCCAGGAACTGCCTTCTGCTCATTTCGTTCTTCATTACAATCCACCCTTTCACACCGTGGCGGCACCCTTTGCCGCCGCCTTCGGAGATTGGCTCGGGGACTTTGCCCCTTTTGCTGATTTGTACAATACGCTATTTGGCTAGTTGTTTGAACAAGTATTACTAGAGCGGTAGAAAAACTTCGGTGAACGGTAATTTCAACTTGATACTTGACAAGTTTTGTATAAACAATTATTTGTTATCGAATGCAGAGAAAACGCCCGGTCAAGCCGATGTATCGTCGGTTTGACCGGGCGTTTTCGCTTTGATGGCATGAGTCTCGTCAGGCTGCGAGCTAGCCGGCTATCGCTTGGAGTTGACGCGGTAGTGGAAGATCTCGGGATGCGTGCGGGCATGCGTGACCTCGAACAAGATGCCGTCCGAGGTGTACGACTGGCTCTCCATAACGGCGACGCAATTGTACTTGCCAAGGTCCAAGTAGCTGCAGTCCTCATCGTTGGCGAGCTCGACACTCACCGTACGACGGCTCGCCATCACCTTGACGCCGCGTTTGTGCTCCAAATAGTCGTAAATTGATTTTGCGGCGATCTCGGGCGTCAGGCCCTTGGCGATCGACTCCAAAAAGTAACCATGGTCTACTTGGCGTGCATTGCCGTTAAGGCTTCGGACACGCACCACGCGAATCAACTCCTCGCCCACCTTAAAGCCCAGGCGACGAGAGAGTTGCTCAGTGCAAATCAAATGTTCAAAAGACTTGACCTCGGTCGATGCGACGGCATTGTTGCGCTTTGCAAATTCGCCAAACGACTCGACTTCCTCGAGTGCGCCCAGCATGTCGGTTTCGCCCTTGAGCCAAATAACGCGCACGCCCTTGCCGTGTATGGGCTGCACAAACATCTCGTCTGCCAGCATGCTCAAAGCGCGGCGGACGGTATTGCGCGTGCAGCCAAATTCCGCGGTCAGCTCGGCTTCGGTTGGCAGCATCTCCTGAAACGCATAGGTCCCGTTAATGATGCGCGAACGGATCTCGCGGTAGATTCCTTCGTAAATCGCTTTTGGCATTGTTTCACCTCTGCATCTTCTTGCTGGCTAGGCACGATAGCATTTCTTAAAGTTGTTTAAACCGATTATCGGTAAAGCGACAATATTTAACCGTTGGCGGCTCCTGTCGTGCCCAAATCGGTTTCGCTCAAAACTGCCGGCACGGCAATCGTCCAGTCCTCTACAATGAATCCATTGTTTAAACGTTTCACCACGCGCAACGCACCTCGATATTCGGGAGGCAGAACATGCTGCAGAAAATCCAACGTTTTGGCGGGGCAATGTTCGCGCCCGCCATGCTGTTTTCCATATCGGGCCTTATGGTCGGCATCTCCGCTCTCGCAACAACCGCGGACATCGTCGGCGACCTCGCCGCATACGGAACCCCTTGGTACGTTTTCTGGGCTATCATCCAGCGCGGCTCGTGGACGGTCTTTAAACGTCTTCCGCTCCTGTTTGCCATCGCGCTGCCCATCGGCCTTGCCCAAAAGCAGCCGGCGCGTTGCTGCCTCGAGGCACTCGTCGCCTATTTTGCCTACTGCTTCTTTCTGAGCGAAATCATTAAGCTGAGCGGAGACAACCTTGGACTTAATTACCCATCATCTTTGACCCCCGCCAGCGGCATCACCGTCATCGACGGCATCAAGACCCTCGACACCGGCATTATCGGCCCGCTAGCGGTATCGGCAACCGTCGTCGCCATCCATGACCGCTTCTACGATGCCAAGGTTCCCGATTGGCTCGGCACCTTCTCGGGCTCCTCGCTGGTCTACCTCATCAGCTTTTTTGCCGTACTCGCCCTTGCTATCGTCTCGGCCGCCATCGTGCCTTCCGTATACGCAGTGACTGAGACGCTGCGCCATGCACTTGCGGGCGTCGGTCCCTTCGGCGTAGGCATCTTTGTCTTTTTAGAACGAGCACTCGAGCCCATGGGTCTGCACCACCTGCTCTACATGCCGATCTACTACGACAACCTGGTCATTAACAACGGCATCTACGCCACGTGGACCAATTTGCTCCCCATCCTCTCCCACAGCACGCGCCCCCTCAATGAGCTTGCGCCATGGGCCGGTTTCACCGCCACCGGCTGGGTCAAGCTCTTTGGCCTTCCCGCCATCGCGGTTGCGTTCTACTCCACCGCAAAGCCCGAGCGCCGCGCTGGCCTCAAGGTCATCCTGGTTCCCGCCATTGTTGCCTCAGTGGTCTGCGGCGTCACCGAACCGCTCGAGTTTCTCTTTATGTTCACCCACCCCGGGCTCTTTTTGCTCTACGCCGTCCTCTCGTCTTGCCTCGCCATGGCTATGAACTTCTTTGGCGTCGTCGGCATCTTCTCGGGTGGCTTTATGGAAATGGCTGCCTTCAACTTTATCCCGCTCATGCGGACGCATGCCGGCTCCTATCTTTTGGCGCTCGGAATCGGACTCATCTTTAGCCTCATCTTTTTTGTTAGTTTTCGAGCACTCATTTTGATCTATGACCTTAAGACGCCGGGCCGCGAGGATCATGTCGCCAATCGCGCGGCAATCGATCCTTTAACGGGAAGCGGCTTTGCCAAAGAGCAATCTCCCAATGACGAGGTCAATAGTCGATCCGATCAAGATCACGCCCTCGCTGAGCGGGTAATTCAGCTATTAGGTGGCGTTGGCAATATTGTGGGCGCAACCAACTGTGCCACGCGCCTGCGCGTCGAGGTCGCAGACCCTTCCATCGTTGCAGATAACGCGTCGTTTGTCGCGGTGGGCGCCAAGGGCCTCATCATTACGGGCAAGACCGCCCAGGTAATCATCGGCATCTCCGTTCCCCGCGTTAAAGAGCATTTTGACCAGATCATGGGCCTCGAGCCGGAATTTGTGCCCACCACCTCGGCCTCCTCTGCCGCCGGCCCAACCCACAAGCACGGCGATATCTGCTTCTTCGATATCGACGGCACACTCGCCTGGCAAGATCCCAGACTTGCCCAGGAGCTTCCCGAAGACGAGCGCGATCTGTCCCCTTATCCCAACGAGGCGGTTTCGCAGGCAATCCGCGAGTTTGTCGCCAACGGCAACATGGCCTTTATCTGCACGGGACGCACCCTGAGCTGCATCCACCCCAAACTTCTTAAGCTGCCCTGGACCGGCATCGTCTGTCTTGCGGGCGGTTACGCCGAGATCAACGGACACGCAATTCGCGATCTGTCGATGACGCCCAGCATGCTGCAGCGTCTTGCCCCCTACCTTGAGCAATCGGGCGAGGTCATCCGCTTTGAGGGCCTCAACGGCGTCGTGCGCATGAGTGCCGATGCCCCCGATGCTCCCGGATACGCGCGCACCCTGGGCGACGCAGTCACGCAGCTGCAACATTACAGTGCTTACAAGATCTTGATGTCTACATCGCTCGCTAACCACATCGCTCAAGATAAGGCACTTGAGCCGCTGCTGTGCTTTAACGAGCTCGAACTCGAGGTAACCGAAATCTCGCCCCGCGAATGCACGAAGCGTGGGGGCATCCAGTCTGTACTCGACGCCCTCGATCCCCACCACGGAACCGTATACGGCATCGGCGACGCCAGCAATGACGTCTCGCTGATGAACGCCGTCGATGTCGGTATCGCCATGGGTAATGCGCCGGACTATCTCAAAAAGCGCGCCGACTACATCACCGACTCGGTCGACAAAGATGGCGTCGTCAAGGCGCTCGAGCACTTTAGGCTTATATAAGCAGCCGGCACGCGCACGCGTCCCGTTTCCCCAAATCGCCAAAACAGACGCGCCGGCAACTCCAATGTGGCAATATGGTATCTGCACACCGCAATGATGCAACCTAAGAAAGAATGCGAGAACCCGTGTCCAGTCCGTTTACCAGCTTTTTAGCCCAGCACTTTGACCAGATCAACGACTATCTGGCCACATTCTTTGACGGACAGGCGACCTCTGCCGATATCGAGCGCTACCTGTATACCCCGCTCTCGGCATTTACGGCCAATGCCGGCAAGCGCCACCGCCCGCTCATCTGCATGCTCGCCGCCACCGCGGTAGGTGGCAGCTTTGAGAGCGCCCGCAGCGCGGCGGCAGCTATCGAGCACTTTCAATCGGGAGCGCTTATCCATGACGACATCGCCGACAACGGCCAGCTGCGTCGCGGCAAGCCCTGCATGCATCTCACCGAGGGCACGGGGCTTGCTATCAACTGCGGCGACCTGGCACTTACCATGGTCACCAAGACGGTTCTCGACGATCCCACGCTTGAGGCAGACGTAAAGCTGCGCGTACTCCACGAGCTCACCGAGATGATCGTCCGCACCATCGAGGGTCAGGCGCTCGACTTGGGCTGGGTCCGTGACGGGCGTTTTGACATCTCGGTCGACGATTACCTGGACATGGCAACGCACAAGACCGCGTATTACAGCGGAGCCACGCCGCTTGCCACCGGAGCCATCATTGGCGGAGGCAGTGAACAGCAGGTCGAGGCACTGCGCGCCTTTGGCCTGCACACCGGCCTTGCCTTCCAGATCCAAGATGATCTGCTCAACTTGATCGGTACCAAGGAGGCCGCCAACAAGGATTTCCGTACCGACATCACCGAGGGCAAGCGCACCCTGGTCGCCGTGCACGCCCTGTCTGATAAGCGCTATCACGACGAGATCGAAGCGATCCTCTCCTCCGGCACCGAGGACCCCGTGCAGCTCGCGCGCGCCGTGGAAATCTTCCAGGAGACCGGCTCTATCGATTACGCCCACGACTACGCGCTGGACCTGACCGCCAAAGCCAAGGCCGCCATCGAGGACGTTTCGCTCGACCCGCATGCACGCGAGCTGTTCCTCTCCATGGCAGATTTCTTTGTGGAGCGACTCAACTAGCGGGGGTTGCAAAACCTGTCGGCAGCGCATTTGGGTACAAGTTGCTACACTGTTGAATGTATGTTTATGCATCCCTTTGCGTCGTCTATCCGACAGGCGCTCAAATAGTACGAATGATACGCCGAAAGGGGTTCGTTCATGGAACCTATTACAACGGGCATGCAGGGAGCAGCCGTCGAGGACGTGCAGTCTCGTCTCCTGCAGCTCGGCTACACGATTGATGCCACCGAGGTCGCCGACAAGCACTTTGGTGCTACCACCGAGCAGGCCGTTAGCACCTTTAGGCTCGACAGCGGTCTTGCCGCCGGTCACGCCGTTGACATCCCCTGCTGGAGCGCCCTGGTCGACGCCTCGTATAAGCTAGGCGACCGCACCCTCTACCTGCGTATGCCCAATTTCCATGGCGCCGACGTGCAGGCCTTGCAGAAGGCGCTCAACGTTTTGGGCTTTGCCTGCGGCGAGGACGATGGCTACTTTGGCCCTCACACCGAGGCGGCCCTTCAGCAGTTCCAGGAAAACGTCGGTCTGTTTGCCGACGGTATGGCTTTCCAGGATACCTACGCCTATATCAACCGCCTGCACCACGTGTGGGAGGGTAAACCTTCGGTGACCGAGGCCGAATCGCGCATCGGCTTTGCCCGCGCGGCCAACGTACTCGAGCGTTTCCAGATTGCCGTCATTGGCGAGGACCCCATCGCGCGCAGCGTAGCATCGCGCATGTGGAACATCGCCACGGCGACGACCGACAACAGCGGTATGATGCTTTGCGATTCCGAGGTTCCGACCGACGTGGATCTGGTGCTCGAGATCGCAAGCGATGAACTGCCCGCAGGTGCAGCGCCGCGCGCCACGATCGCCCTTGCCGAGTGTCACAACCTTGCACAGCGCATCCGCACCGCCAATGTCGCCGCGCAGCAAAAGCCGGCACGCATCCGCATTGAGCTCACCGGCATGACGCGCTACAACGGCACCTTCACTGCCAGCGACGCCCAGACGCTCGCGGTACGCCTGCTCGATGGCGTTTGCGATGCCCTCGCAGATTAGGTAAACTAGACGAGTTGCTTTTGGCAACACCCATACTGGGACGTAGTTCAACGGTAGAACTCCGGTTTTTGGTGCCGGCTGTTGGGGGTTCGAATCCCTCCGTCCCAGCCAAGGTAACTGACCGCCCCGGGCTTTCATCAGCCCGGGGCGCTTTCTTGTGGGCAAGCGGAGGGATTCGAACCCCCAAGGGTGCGGAGCTGAGGAAACGCGAAGGCGCCCCAAGCCCATTAGGACCAAGAGCGCCTAACATCAAGAAAATATCAGCCCAGTTCCGAAAAGCGAGCCGCATGCAACAACCAGGTAACCACAGGCCCCGGGAGAGCGGGGACACCGGCTTAGGTTTATCGCGAGTTCCGCACGAACAGGAGGCCACTTAACCTCGATGTTTTGGACGTGACAGCGAGAGGGGCCCTGGTATGGCAAGGTGACGTGAAACAAGGCGGCGCTGACCTTCTGGTCGCGCCGCCGAAGTTGAACGTCAGATTGCCGTGCCAGGGCCCCTCGCAGCGTCAAGAAGGCCGCCGTTCGGTAGAACGGCGGAGCTAATTGTTCAGCATGCGGTCGAAGCTTCCCGAGTCGCCATCCCGATAGTCGGCGGTCATCAGAATCTCCTGCGGAATGCGCCCGCCCTCGCGCAGCACATTGCGGAACTGCACGCGCGTGACCATGGGCAGATCTTTGATCGTCGCCGCCAGGTTCTGCGGCACACCCTGGTTGGCAGCCGCGGGCTCGCACTCTCCGCCGGCCTTCACGCGACGCTTATGCTCGGCGAGCATGGCGCGATACATGCCGGCATGCAGGCGAATCTCAACCACATTGGCATTGCGAGTCTGCTCGACGATGCGCGCGCCCTCGCGATCGATATCGCCCACGTAGTAGACGTAGTTAAAGCGATAGCCAATCTCGGCCAGATAATCGTCCAGGGCATGCGAGACGCTCGCCTTGCAACCGCCGCCAAAAATCACGCCGCCCACCTTGATGCCAAAGAGCTTGGCGTGCTTGCGGCCACGCAGCAGCTTGACGATCTCGTCGTAGGTGTCCAGGTTCTCGACCATAATGAACGGCTTGTCGGCTCCCAGCGTAAAGAAGCCCGTAAAGTGCACGGGGCGATTGGGGGCGACTTTGATCGCCTGCATGCTGATGCCCTTTTCGGTCATACGCCTGATCAGGCGCTCACCGTGCTTGCCGTCAAAAGCCTTCTCGTCGTTAAAGATCTGGTAGGCACGCTGGCGGCGCGAGGCAACCGGCGTATCGGCACCTCGGTTCTGCTCGATCCAAGCCTGGATGATTGCGATTTCCTCGGCAATCTTGCGGTTGGACATCTCGTTATGCTGAGTGCGCTGCGGAGCCTTTTTGCCGTCCTTGCCCTCGACCTTTACGATCTGTGTCTGCTGCTCCTTGATCTTAGAGAGCGCCGTAGGCGTAGGGACAACCTTGAGCAGCTGCCTGCCTAAAACGCGGGCAAGGGCAAACGCCGAGACCTCGCCGTGGACGGACGACTTGGGCTGCTGGGCAGCAGTATCTGCTGCGGCAGACTCCGGCTTCTTCTGAGACTTGCGCTTAGAATCGCCTTGGGAATTGCGCTCGTGCTTCGGCATAGACGCCTGCTTCTGCGGACGAACGGACTTGCTCTCCTTCGCCGGCTGGCGCTTAGGCTGCCCCGAAGAAACCTCGGCCTTCGCATCCTCGTTCTGCGGCGTGGTCTTCTCGGTTGCAGTCTCGGCATGGGAACTGCGGCCCCCACGATGGCGACGGCGGCGAGGCTTGCTCGACGCGCCCTGCTCCGTCCGCCCATCAGTAGGCTGCTGGCCCTTGGCCTCGGCATCAACCTCAAGCTGCGGCTCAACAGGCTTCTGCTCGCGAGCCGCCGGCTCAACGGCCTTTTCGTCCTGGGTGGTCGAAACCGACTCGCCCTTCTCCTGACGCTTTACGGGATACGCGCGTCCCGCAAAACCGCGACCAGGACGACACGAACCCGGGGCCTTCTTGGCAGACTCCTCAACATCGTTTGCAACCTCAGAAGACTCTTCAACCTCACGCGCGGCATCCTGCTGTACAGCCTTAAAGTGAGCACCGCGACGGCGCTTGGGCTCTTGGGCCTCCACGGGCTTTTGATCCTTCGTGGGCTTCTGCGACTCGGCAGCAACCTCGGTCTCAACAGCCTCGGCATCCATCTCGCCCTTTCGAGCAACGGCGCGACGGAAGCGCTCCTGCTGGGCGCGGCGCTGTGCATCGCGCTTGCCACCCCCGCCAAAACCGCCGCGTCCTGCCTTGGCCGTAAAGGCACGCACGACGTTCTCATCGAGCAACTCATCGGTATCGACATGCCCACGCGGAGCAACTTCTTCCACAGCAGGCACGTCAGCGAAATCCTCGACGACAAAATCTTCGACGGACTCGGCAGGCTGCTCCTGGACATCGCGGATCTCGGCATTGATGGTATAGAACGCCGGGCGCCCGTTAATGCCGCTACCCTCGATCTTGGTCACGATATTTGCCGCGATAAGCTCATCGCGCATCGCCTTGGTGTCGCACTCTTTATCGACGGAGCGGAAAATCTGCGCCAGCGCACTCGACTTAATCTTGAGCGCCTTGCGGCAAAGCAGGTCGTAGGCAACCAGCTTGGCACGCTCAGCAGAAAGCGACGTCTGGCTGCTCAGGCGCTCAGCCAAAGCATCGACATTTTGTTGGTTATCGGAATATACCGTCTTGGCCACGGGGCCCCTTTCATATGCACACATATACGTCCATATGGTACAACGCGCGAGCCTATCCACGCAAAACATCTGCGAGAACGCCCTTACATCACCCGTTCTCGCAAGAAAAAAGACCGAGTCCGCTTGATTGCGGACCCGGTCTTTCCGAGTCATATGGATGAGAGATTCAACCCGTCCGACCGACTAGGCCTTGGCGGCCTCGGCGTCAGCGGGAGCCTCGGCGGCAGCGGCGCGACCGTACTCGGCCTTGCCCATCTCGGACCACTCGGGCTCCTCATCAGGCATGGAGCCAGCCTCCTTGCCGAAGAACTCCTTGAGGCAGTTGACGGCGACGATGAGGCCCAGGACCATCAGCAGGACGGCAAAGACGAGCTGCAGGCCCTTGGTGGCGGCGACG
The DNA here is from genome assembly GCA_900546425.1 of uncultured Collinsella sp. Taxonomy (GTDB): domain Bacteria; phylum Actinomycetota; class Coriobacteriia; order Coriobacteriales; family Coriobacteriaceae; genus Collinsella. Next base: position 10,335 of record URCU01000035.1, read on the forward strand.
GAAACGGCGGCCGTGGTGGCGGTAGCCGGGATGGTGCCGAAGAAGCCGTAGGCCTGGACGGCGGTCATGCAGCCCATGGCGCTCTGGACCAGCGAGGTGAAGGTGCAGCAGAGCAGGAAGACGACGGGCACGTAGAGCATCCAGCCCTTGCGGCCGGTGCACTTGCAGAACACGGCGAGGGTGATCATGGTCATGCCGCCGAGCAGCTGGTTGGAAGCACCAAAGAGCGGCCAGATGTTGGCATAGCCACCAAAAGCGAGGGCGAGACCAGGAAGCAGGGTGACGACCGTGGCGAACCAGGGGTTGCCGAGGACCTTCATGTAGCCGGCCTTGGACTCGATGGCCAGGGCATCGTTGGTCTGGGCAAAGAACTCGGAGAACGAGGTGCGGGCGATGCGGGCGACGGCGTCGAGCGAGGTCAGAGCCAGAGCGGAGACGTTCATGGTCATGAAGACGGTAGCGAGCGTGCCGTCAACACCGAAGGCCTGCATACCGCGGGAGATGCCGGCGGCGAAGATCTGGAACGGGGTGGAAGCGACACCGGCGTTGAGAGCGCCAGTACCGGCGGTGTTCATATCGGAGAACATGATGCCGGCGACGATGATGGCAAGGATGCCGACGAAGGACTCGACGATCATGGCGCCGTAACCGACCTTGACGGCGTCCTGCTCCTTCTCGACCTGCTTAGAAGAGGTGCCCGAAGATACGAGGCTGTGGAAACCGGAGAGAGCACCACAAGCGACGGAGACGAACAGGACCGGGAACATCATGCCGGAGGCAGTGGAGAAGCCGGTGAAGACCGGAGCGGTGATAGTGGCCTGACCGTTGACGCCCAGGACGACGATGCCGAGGACAGCGCAGACGATCATGACGATCATCATGATGGAAGTGAGGTAGTCACGCGGGGTCTTGAGCATCTGGATGGGCATAGCGCCAGCGAAGACCAGGTAGACCATGACGACGGCGAACCACTGGAACTTATCCAGGTAGACCGGGAACTGCATACCGACGGCGAACATGAGAACCATGAGGACCACGCCGGTGACGAACTCGGCAGCACCGGTGAGGTTGAACTTCTTCTGGGCCCAACCAAAGGCGATAGCGACGAAGGTGAACAGGATAGAGATGGTACCAGCGCAGCCGGCGGCATAGGACTTGGTGAAGTCGATGGCACCGGTAGCAGCACCAGAAGCGTCAACGGCCGGGGTAAACATGAACGTCTTGCAGACCATGTCGGTGAAAGCGGCGATGACGATGATGCAGAACAGCCAGCAGAACAGCAGGAACAGGCGACGGCCGGTCTTGCCGATGTACTTCTCGATGAGCTGAGCGAGCGACTTGCCGTTGTTCTTCATCGAGGCGTACAGGGCACCAAAGTCGTGGACGGCACCAAAGAAGATGCCGCCGACGAGGACCCAGAGCACGACGGGCAGCCAGCCAAAGGCCATGGCGACGATCGTACCCGTGACAGGGCCAGCACCGCAGATCGAGCTGAACTGGTGCGAGAACGCGGTGAAGGCGGAGACGGGCGAGAAGCTGTTGCCGTCCTTCATGCGCTTGGCCGGCGTGAGGGCCTCTTTGTCAACGCCCCACTTGTTGGCCAACCAGCGGCCGTAGCCCAGATAGCCGCAGGCGAGCACCGCCGCGGCCACAACCATGAGCAAAACTCCGTTCATTACATTTCCTCCTCTAAAAAGAACTTCCTAGACATAAAAAATGAGGGCCGTCGGTTGCGCTCGACGGCCCTCATCTTCATCAGCCGCCCGTTATCGTACGGGCTAGCTGTATGTGCTAACCCGCATCAGATAATTACTACGCTGATAATGTTTAGCTGATGCGTGAACATGTCTGAGAAATCCTCTTCAATCATGATGTGAACGATCCGTGCGTGTTCACATCCCCCAGTGGATGAAAAGGAGTATGAAACTTTAGTTGCCTAAAGTCAACGCAAATATGTAATGAATTTTCAACTTTTTTTTAATTTCTCGGTATAAAACGCCACTGACCTCGGACTTTACCCAACAAAAGTTTTTGCATGAGAGATGCTCCTCGGGGGCGGGGCGGGCGCCTGCCGCCATATATGAACTTTCCTGCTCGGACAGTCCTGCTCACGACGGAGGCCACATTAAGTGGCCTCCTGTTCGTGCGGAACTCGCGATAAACTTTACCCGCGGACCCCGCCGGGAATAGCAAAAGGGCTGGTTGGTACTGCTTGCGATTTTGTCAGATAGTCTATTCAGTATTCTTATTTTCTGAACTGTCGATACCTGTACCCTCGGCATATCCCCTGATAAAACCGCCCAAAATAAACCTGTCCCTTTTTGGCCGGTCTGGGGCCATCGGGGGCCGGGGCGAGTTAAGTTTGTCGCGAGTTCCGCACGCAAAGGAAAGCACTTAATGTGCTTTCCTTCTTGCGCAGGACTGTAGAGCAGCAAACTTAACTCGCCCCGGCCCCCGATGGCCCCAGACCGGCGGGATAGACCGGTTCAGATGGGGCTTTGATGCATGGGTGGTCTGTTGTTGTTCAAATGGGTATCATACTGTGGTTACTGCATCGACTCTGTGATGCATGTTTGTACGTTCCCGGCGGTCGGTTTGCCAGAAGCGCCCCGTCGGTTGTTCCAGACCCGTTTCGAAGAAAGGAAACAACACTCACCTATGGCAGCTAAAAAATCATCTCCCTTGAAGATCATCCCGCTCGGCGGCCTTGATGGCATCGGCAAGAACATGACGGTCTTCGAGTGCGGCGACGACATGGTGCTCGTCGACGCTGGCCTCATGTTCCCCGACGACTCGCAGCCCGGTATCGATCTGGTGCTCCCGGATTACACCTACGTTCTGGAGAACGAGGAGAAGCTCCGCGGCATCATCGTCACTCACGGCCACGAGGACCACACCGGTTCGCTTCCGTATCTGCTGCAGGACCTCAACAACAAGGTGCCCATCTTCTCGAGCAAGCTGACGCTCGGCTTGATCGAGGGCAAGCTCTCCGAGTTCCGCATTCGTGCACCCAAGTTCCGTGAGGTCAAGGGCGGCAGCCACGTCAATTTGGGTGGCATCTCGCTCGACTTCTTCTCGATGACGCACTCCATCCCGGGCGCTCTGGGCGTGTTTATCCGCACCAACCAGGGCACCGTTATGCACACCGGCGACTTTAAGCTCGACCAGACGCCCATCGATGGCGTCACGCCCGACTATGCCGCTATCAGCCGCTTTGCCAAGCAGGGCATCGACCTGTTGCTGTCCGACTCCACCAACGCCACGGTCCCTGGCTTTACCAAGTCCGAGGCCGAGGTTGGCCCTAATCTGCTGCATGCCATTAAGAATGCTCCGGGCCGCGTGTTCGTCGCGTCGTTCTCGAGCCACATCCATCGTCTGCAGCAGATTTGCGACGCCGCCCGCAAGTGCGGCCGCAAGGTCGTCGTGACCGGTCGTTCCATGCTCACCAACACCCGCGTGGCGCGCGAGCTCGGTTATCTCAACATCGATGATGCCGATATCATCGATGCTTTCGATATTGACAACCTTCCCGACGACAAGATCGTCGTCATGTGCACTGGTTCGCAGGGCGAGCCTCTGTCGGCCCTTTCGCGCATGGCCAACGGCGAGCACAAGACGCTCTCCATCCACGAGGGCGATACCGTCATCCTCTCGGCAACGCCGGTTCCCGGTAACGAGAAGGCCGTTCAGCAGGTCGTCAACAGTCTCGCCAAGCTTGGCTGCGACGTGTGGGATAAGAACCGCGCCCTCGTTCACGTCTCGGGTCACGGTAGCCAGGAGGAGCTCAAGCTCCTGATGGCCATGGCCAAGCCCACCTACTTTATGCCGGTCCACGGCGAGGCCGTGCATCTGCGCGCCCATGCTCAACTTGCACGCAAGATGGGCCTCAAGGAAGATCATATCTTTATCCTCGACAACGGTGACACGCTCGAGATGCGTGGCGGTATCGTCAAGCGCGGTACGCCTGTCGAGTCTGGCGTCGTCTACGTCGACGGACTGCGCATCGGCGATACCGACCCCATCGTCCTGCGCGATCGTCAGAAGCTTGCCAACGACGGTATGGTCACGGCTGTCGCTATCGTTTCGCTCAAGCACAAGAAGATCGAGGCCATCGAGTTCTCGGGCCGCGGTGTCTCCTTTGCCATCGACGACCAGTTCTCCGAGGACGCGTCGGCTTCCATCATGAAGACAATCGAGAAGGGCAAGTTCAGCTTTACGAGCAGCGGTTCCGATGCCATTCGCAAGGCCGTGCGCGACTCGCTCTCCAACTTTATCTGGAGCCGTACGCGCACTCGTCCGATGATCATCCCGGTCGTCATGGAGGTTTAGTTTGGCGCGCGGATCTGCACAAAACGCCAAAGGCAATAAAGCCAACAACCAACCGGCATCTGCTAAGGGTGCCGGTTCCCATCTTCGTGCCAATAAAGGCCACGAGGCCGAGTTCGACGATTTTGAGCCCCTGGTCGAGCCTTCGGCCAACCGCGATATCGCCGGCGTTGTCATTGCCGTTTTGGCGATTGCGTCCTTCATTGCCGTGATTTCTCCGGCGACCGCACCCGTTACGGCTGCGGTTGCCGGTTTCTACCACCTGGGCTTTGGTCTGGGCGCCTACGTGCTGCCAATCGTCATTTTGCTGTTTGCCGCCACGCTCTTTTTAGGCGAGGACTCGCCGCTCAACGTGCGCTCCGTTGCGGGCGGTGCCGTGGTCTTTATCGCCGTCGTCTCCATTCTCTCGCTGATGGTGCCGGGTACGAGCGACTCGTGCGATCTTATGTTCACGCCGCAAAACCTGTCCGCCTCGGGTGGCTACATCGGTGCGTTTATTGCGAGTGCGCTGCAGAATGCCCTGGGTAAGCCTATCGCGATGGTGGTCCTGTTGGGTCTGGCCGTCGTTGGCTTTGTCATCATCGGCTTTTCGGTAGGCGGCGTTTTGCGATCTGCCCGCGACCGTGCGGCCGATTTTGCCGAGCGCCGTCGTGCCGACGTCAACGCGAGTCCGTGGGGTGACGACGAAGCCCTGTCGGTACCCGGCGTTGCCCGTCCGCACCTGAGCATTCTTCGTCAAAAGGGCTCCGATATGGCCGTGACCACGGTGATGGGCAACGATGCGGACCAGGTTCTGGACGATGACGATGACGACGAGGATCCGTTTGTCGACGTGTCCGACGCCGTGGAGGCCGAGCGTGCCAAGACGACGCTGCTGCCGCGCCGTCATGCCAAGAAGGGCAAGACGGCTCCCAAGCTCAATACGAGTGAGCCCGACCCGTCTTGGTCCGAGAGCGAGATTGAGCTTACCGAGGGTGATGACGAGGACGACGAGTCCCCGCTCGAGACTGCTAAAACCACCTTGCTGCCGCGTCGTCAGGCAAAGCGCGGTCAGGTGACCGGCCAGCTTTCGATGGAGGACGATCCGGGCAAGGTCGACGAGTCCGAACCGCCGTTTGCCGTGAATCCCGTCTCGGCCGCCCCTCAAATTCCTGATTTCCTCAAGCATCCCAAGGTTGCCGATACGGCTGTCGCGAGCGCTGCCGAGGCGTCTACTTCGAGCGATGGGGGAGCGGACAATGCCCCCGCGGATAACGAGGGCGAAGAAGAGGACGGCCTTAAGCTTCCGCCGCTCGAAATCCTGCATGCAAACCCTCAGTCCGCTTCTGCCGCGTCTTCGGACAAGGAGCTGGAACAGACCGCTGACTCGTTGCAGTCCACGCTGCTTGAGTTTGGCCGTAGCGCTCGCGTTGTCGGCTGGATTGCCGGCCCCACGGTGACGACTTTTAAGCTGCAGCCCGGCGAGGGCGAGCGCGTGAGCAAGATTTCGAGCCTTGAGGACGACATCGCGCTTTCGCTTGCTGCTCAGTCCGTGCGTATCTTTGCGCCGATTCCCGGCACCTCGCTCGTGGGTATCGAGATTCCCAATCGAAAGCGTCAGAACGTCAACTTGGGCGACGTGCTGCCCTATGTTAAGGGCGGTCCGCTTGAGCTTGCCATCGGCCGCGATGCAGAGGGCACGCCGGTCGTCGCTGACCTTGCCAAGATGCCCCACCTGCTGATCGCCGGTACCACGGGTTCCGGTAAGTCGGTCATGATTAACTCCATCATCACGACCCTGCTCATGCGCGCGCTCCCCGAGGACGTTCGCTTGATCATGGTCGACCCCAAGCGCGTCGAGCTCGCAGGCTATAACGGCCTGCCGCATCTTTACTGTCTCTTATACACATCTCCGAGCCCACGAGACGCGTAG
>URCU01000036.1:0-16463 GCA_900546425.1 uncultured Collinsella sp.
CCACGCGTATTCATCCTCGCCACTTTTCTCGCCCGTGCCCGACTTGCCGTATACCTGCGGCGTCAGGGTGCCAAAGTGCGCCGCCAGGGACGTCGATGCCGTGTAAATTACGTCGTGCATGCCGTTGCGAACAAGAGCCAAATCCGAATCGCTGTTGATCTTGGCCTCCAGGCGCTTCTTCTTGCCCTTGCCGTTGTACTTATAGGCATCGCCGTCGCCATCGCGCGACACGGCAGACAAAAATACGTGAGGCACGTACTGTTTGCCGCCGTTGGCAAGACCCATATAGGCGCACGCCATCTGCAGGGGCGTCACCAGGATGTCGCCCTGGCCGATAGCAATGTTGGTCATATCGCCGGCATTCCACTTGCGGTCCTCGGCAGAGGCGTCGGTGAAGTACGACTCTTTCCACTCGGCATCGGGAATACGACCCGCGCCCTCACTCGGCAGATCGATACCGCAGGTCTTGCCTAGGCCCCAGCGACGAAAGACCTCCTGCAGGCCCTCGGGATGTTGCTCGTCATAAAAGAACGCCTTACCCATGTCGTAGAAGACGGGGTCGCACGAGTTGGCGATACCCGACTGCAGCGTCATGGTGCCGTGGCCAGAAGTCAGCCAGCAGCGCTTGCCCCAAGCCTTGCCCAGGCCCGTCCAATAGCCCGTGCAGTTGGTTGTCTGCGTTGAAGTGTAGGTTCCAAACTCAAGACCGGCCAGCGCCGAGAGCGGCTTGATGGTCGAGGCCGACATGTACTGCCCGCTAATGGCGCGGTTGAGCAGCGGGTGCGAACCCTTGTCATCATTGAGCTCGGTCCACACGTCATTTGAGACGCCGCCAATAAAGACGGACGGATCGAACTTGGGCTGGCTCGCCATGCCCAGGATCTCGCCATTGTTGGGATCGAGACACACCACAGCGCCGTTGCCGGCATTGCTGTAGCCAGTGGTCTTGGCAAGCTCGATAGCGCTCGCCAGTGCCGTCTCACAGGCCTGTTGGATCTTAAGGTCGAGCGTGAGCTTAATGTCGGAGCCGGCCTTCGCGGGCACGGCGCCGGCCTGACCGGTCACATTGCCCGAGGCATCGACCTTGACGGTCTGCTCGCCACGAATACCCTGCAGCAGGTTTTCGTAGTAGCTCTCAACGCCCGCCTGGCCCACGATATCGCCCGACTGGTACGTAATCTTGCCAGCAGAAGCATCATCATCGCCAGAGGTTTTCTTATTCTGGGCCTCGAGCTGCTCGGAGGTAATGGTGCCGGTATAGCCCAAGATATGGCATGCCGTCTCGCCGTATGGATACTGGCGTTCGGTACGCTCGGCAATCTTAACGCCCGGGAACTCGCCGGCATGCTCCTGAATATAGGCAACCGTGGAGCGACGGACGTCCGTCGCGATGGTATGCAGGCTCTGAGCGCCCTCTGTATTGTCCTGAATATTGCGAAGGACCGCCACGTAAGGCATTCCGAGCACGTTGGCAAGATGGCGAACCAGAACCTCATCCTCGGCAAGGTCGCGGTAGGCCACGACAGCAAGTGAGGGACGGTTCTGGACAAGCGCCACGCCATTGCGGTCGAGGATGCGGCCGCGCACAGCGGGAGTGGTAACGGTGCGAGTCTGATTGCTATTAGCCTGCTTCTCGTAATAGTCCGACGAGACCATCTGCATGCCCCACAGCTTGACGGCGAGCGCCGCAAACATCGCGCCCACACCTGTGGTGAGGATGGAAAAGCGGCCCTTAAAGGCGGTCGCCGCGGTATTGCCCTCGCCCTCGGTGGCGCGCGGGGCCGTTCCATGCTGCGTATCGTAGGTAAAACGGGAATCGCCACGACGCATGATGACCAGCGCGACCACGATGGCCACAACCAGCACGATACCGGCGATAATAACCGTCAACTGGGAAGACATCTACGGGCCTCCCCTATTTGAGCTTGCGGGTCTTGGGCTTAAAGCGCATACCCGTCTGGCGTCCGCCACGTGCGGAGAATCCATAGCCGGACTGCGGCACGACGCCGGACATCAAAAACGGAATGGCAACCAGACCCGTCAGGATCGAGGACGGCAGCGCATGGCCGAAGATCGCCACAACAAAGCTCGTCTCTAAACCCATAAACAGCAAGATGATGCTGTAGATCACATTAATGACGAGCGCGAAGGCGCCCACAGTGATGCCGCGCGCACTCGGGGTACCGCCCGTCTGACCGACGGCGCTGTGCACCAGGGCAAAAGAACCCACGGTCAGCAGGAGCGACATAACGCCCACCGGCACGGCAGCGGACAGGTCATAAAACAAGCCGCTGCAAAAACCGCACACGACGGCACGGGTCGGGTCGCCCGAGAACACGCTTAGGCACACCAGGATAATCATGAAGTTGACGCGACCGCCCGCAATGGAGATCTGCGGTGCCAGGCCTGCCTGCAGCAGCACGCACACGATGACGGCGATTACAAACGTGCGGGAGCTCATCCCCTGCTCGTGTAGATCCATGGACATGCCCCCTATTCGCTCGAGCCAGAATCGGTCGTCTCGGACGTGTCGGAACTGTCATCCGAGCTCTCGTCCTTCGTCTTGGTCGCAGCATCGCGCGACGTTCCCTGCGGCGTGCTGTTGGCCGTGCTCACGTCCTCATCCGAGGCCGACTGTTCGTCGGTCAGCGAGGTGATGACCAGCACTTCCTCGTTGTTCTCGGCCGTGGTCTGAGCGCGCACCACAATGGTGTAGTACACGTCGTTTGCCGATTTCTCAACCGACGAGACGGTGCCAAGCGGAAGGCCCTTGGGGAACACGCCGCCGATGCCCGAGGTCACGATGATATCGCCAACCTTAACATCGGAGTCGACGCTCACGTACTCAAGACGCAGCGTGCCGTCAGCCTGACCCTGCAGCATACCCTGGGCGCGCGTGTCCTGCACCATGGCGGACACGCCCGAGTTCTCGTCGCCAATCAGGCGCACGGTAGAGGTCTTGGCCGATACCTCGATAATCTGGCCGATAACACCGGCAGAACTCGTCACGGGCATGTTGATGGTAAGGCCGTCGGCAGAGCCCTTGTCGATGGTAACGGTCGAGGTCCAGGCATCGCCGGAGGCACCAACGATACGAGCTGCGGTCGATTTGAGGTTGTAGGTCGATTGCAGCCCGACCAGGCCCTCCAGGCGCTCGGCAGTCTTTTGAGCCTCAGAAAGCTCGGCGACCTTAGAGGTCAGCTCCTCATTTTGCTTCTTGAGCTCGTCGAGCGTGTCCTGCGACGCCGTTAGGTTAGAGAACACGTTGCCGATGGCATTGAAAGGAGCCGCCACAGCCGAGCCCACAAAGCGCACCGGAGAGGTAATCGTCGTTACGCCCGAACGCACGGCATGAATCGGCCCTGCCTCGCCCTCGCGGATGTAAAACGTGAGCAGCAACACCGAAATCAGGCTGAAAACAATCAACGGGCGCATACCCGTTGATTGTCGCTTGGTATTCAGATTTGTGGAGAAACCCGAAGATCGTGCCAAATGGAATCCACCTTTTGGAAATTAAGCATTGGTCTGGACGAAGCCGCCATCAAACGCATTGGCCTCGAGCACGCGGGCACAGCCGTTAACGACGTTATCGAGCGCCGTGGGGCTGACGTTGACCGAAACGCCGGTCTCATCGCGCAGGCGCACGTCGAGACCGCGCAGCAGCGCGCCGCCACCGGTCAGCAAAATGCCGTAGTACATAAGGTCAGAGGCAAGATCGGGAGGCGTGGCATCGAGGGCGTCCTTGACGGCCTTGGCCATCTCGTCGAGCGGCTTGTTGAGCGCGCGACGAATCTCCTCGCTCTCGATGCGCACGGTCTTGGGCAGACCGGTAATCACGTCGCGGCCGTTGACCTCGACGTCAAGCTCGTCCTTGAGCGGCACAGCAGAGCCGACCTTGATCTTAATGTCCTCTGCCGTACGCTCGCCGATGGCCAGGTTGTAGGCATCACGAACGTGCGTGAGGATAGCCTGATCGAACTCGTCGCCGGCAATACGAATGGACTGCGAGACGACGATGCCGCCCATGGCGATAACAGCGACCTCGGTGGTACCGCCACCGATGTCGATGACCATGGAGCCGGTGGGCTCCTCGACGGGCAGGTCGGCGCCGATAGCGGCAGCCATGGGCTCCTCAATCAGGTAGGCCTGGCGAGCGCCAGCCTGGATCGTGGCCTCAAAGACGGCACGCTTCTCGACCGACGTGACGCCGGAGGGAACGCAGACGACAACGCGCGGACGCGGGGTCCACGGATAGCGCTTCTCGGACGCCTTGTCGATAAAGTAGCGAAGCATGGCCTCGGTAACATCGAAGTCGGCGATGACGCCGTCCTTCAGGGGACGAACAGCCACGATGTTGCCGGGCGTACGGCCGAGCATGCGCTTTGCCTCGATACCGACCGCCAGGATGCGCTCGTCGTTCTTGTCGATGGCGACGACGGAGGGCTCGCGAATGACGATACCCTTGCCGCGCACGGAGACAAGCGTATTTGCGGTGCCGAGGTCGATGGCAAGATCGCCCGCATAGCTACCGAAGAACATATCCATCAAAGAAAACAACGCAACTCCTGATGTGTTGGATGATTGCTGGAAAACTACTAGTTCATGATACTAGCGCAAGCCCGGCACCTCACTTGCGGTGAAGCACCGGGCAAAACTAAATCCCATAAGGTCACTACTGGTTGTCAGCAGCCGAGAAATCCATATCGAGCGAGGAAACGGCCCAGCCGATATGGTTGTCGGAGCGCACGAATTGGACGGTGTACTCCTGCTCGCCGCCCTTGGACAGCGACGCCTTAACCTTGGCGGTCGTCTCGGTCATGGACTGATCCATGCCCTCGACGGACACGGTGCCACCCTGCGGAATCGAGGAGATGATCATCGACTTAGCGTCCTCGGACAGGCTCGAGGCCAGGCAAGACTCGGCCTTTGCGGTGTCACCGTCGCCGGCAGCCTGGAACAGATCGGTAACCACAGATTCCTGAGACGGGAAGCCAAAGCCGCGCGTGTAAGCAAAGCCCAGACCGCCCGCGGCGATCAAAATGAGCAGAAGCAGCACAATGAAGACTTTGAGACCCGTGTGGCGATGGCGACGACGGACCTTGGCCTGCTTACGATCCTGACGGTCCTGCTGGACCATCTCGGACTCGGACAGCGTAAAGAAACCGGTGTCCGAGGGATCGGGCATAAACTGACCGGTCGCGCCCGTAGGATCGAGCGGATCGACGGCAGGAGCGTCCATCGCGGGCGCCGGAGCCGTGGCCATAGCCGTCTGGGCGGATAGCGCGGCAAGCGAATCGTGAACGCGGGCAAGCTCATCGGCCTGCTCGGAGGTGAGCTGGTAGATGCCATCGGCAGTAGCGGCGTTAAAGGCGTCGAGTGCGTCGGAGGGGCGGCCGGCGGCAGAAAGTGCCTGACCCATGCCGGCGTTGAGCGCACGCGTGTCGTCGCGGGGGCCGGCAAAGTCGATAGCCGTGCGGTAGGTCTCCACGGCATCCGCCGGACGGCCGAGTTTAATGAAGCAACGACCAAGCTCGCCGAGTGCGGCGGCAGGAGCCGGATTGGCGCCGTCGATGGCAGCCTGACGGAAGGCAGTACCCGCGTTGGCATAGTCGCCCGACTGGAACAGCGCGTTACCCAGGCCCAGATAGGCCTTGAACGGCGTGGCATAGGAAGCATCCTGCGTAGCAGCAGAGAACGCCTGAGCGGCCGTCGTGTAGTCGCCCACGGCGGCGAGTGCCTTGCCGCGGTTGGTGAGCAGCGCGCCGCGCTTGCCGTAGGTGCCGTCATTGAGGGCAGCGGCGTAGGCCTCGGCGGCCTCGGCATACATGCCCAGGTGCATCAAGGCGTTGCCACGAAGGTGATCGGCCTCGCCCATAATCTCATCGGGAGTTTTTGCCGCCCCAAGCATCTGGGCTGCAGCGGAAAAATCACCCGCGCGGTAAGCGGCGCGGCCCTGTTGGATCAGCTGGCTATTCAAGGAAGTCCCCTTTACTCGTGAACGATCTCGACATGGACGATCTCGTCGCCGGCACGCAGCTGCGAAATCACATCGAGACCCTCGACCGTGGTACCAAAGACGGTGTAACCGGAATCGAGGTTATGCTGGGCGCCCAGGCAGAAGTAGAACTGCGAACCCGCGGAATCGGGGTCCATGGAGCGTGCCATGGCAAGGGCACCATCGACATGGCTGTTGCGCGGATTGGTGGCAAACTCGCCCTTGATGCAGTAGCCGGGGCCACCGGTACCGGGCATGCCGTCGGGGCCCTCAAGGCCGGCAGCGACGTCGGCGCCGGACATGTCGCGGGTATTGGGGTCGCCACCCTGAATGACAAAGCCGGGCACATAGCGATGGAACTTAAGGCCATCATAGAAGCCCATCGTGGAAAGCTCGCAGAAGTTCGCGACATGAATGGGAGCGCCCTCGCCGTCAAACTTGACCTTGATGGTACCCTTCGACGTCTCGATAACGGCGCACTCGTCGCCGGCAAGCTGATACTCGGGCGTGTAGAGCTCTTTCTTAAAACCAAACATGTGGTTCCTTCCTCGTGCGTTTAAAGCATATTTGTACGAATTGTAGCAATAAGCATGCGCTTACATCAATTGCGCACGTAGGTTATGCCGACTATGGCGAACTAATTTTAGGAACGCTGCTGCGGCTTCCAGGAGCCCACATTGGCGTCGTACTGGTTCAGTGCGCTGTTGCCGCCCTGCGCGATGGGCGCCAGGATATCGCTTTGGTGGGAACTCATCGACTCACCATCGGGAATGGCCAGCGAGATGTCCCAGCTCTGACAGATCACGTCGACACGCTCGTACATCCACTCGGCAAGCTGCTTTAAGTGGGCGATGTCATCCGCATAGACCGTATCGTCCTGATACTTAAGGTTGTTAAGCTCATCTTGCGTCTTTTTGATCTGGTCGCGCAGGGCGTAGGCACTCTGCGACAGCTCCTGACGGGTGGACAGTGGCGTTCGAAGATAGCCATTGTTAAAAGAATCGATGACCTCGCCGATCTGGTCCTCGTCACCGTAGGACACGATGGTCTGATACAGACCGTCGAGCCTGGTATAGAGCTGATCATCGGTGAGCACAGTTTCTTCCTGGACCACCTCGGCAGAATCGTCCTGCTTGGTATCGTCCTCAGTCGCCTCGCCCTTTTGGCGCGTGGGGAAGGTCGTCTGCGCGGCCTGGCCAAACTGGTCATAGAAGCCAGGCATGACACCCATGGGATCGGCCGTCACGAACCAATACGCACCACCGCACACGACGGCAAGGACCGCGATGACGATGAGCGGCTTGGGGATATGACGCTTGTGCTTGTGATAGGCGTCCTCGTCGGGGTGCACCTTGCGCTTGGGTTTTTGAGCATCGTCGTGCAGGGAAACGGGCGTGGGAATGTCGACCTTGGGGATACCGAAATCCTTATCGAAAGCCGGCAGCACGCAAGTCTCATTGGGGTCGGCGGCATCCGAAAGAACCGCGGCAGCCGAGGCGGGCGCATGAGGCACCTCGGTATCGATCTGCTCTTGCGTTAGGCGCGGAAAGCCCGCCGTGCGGCCCGCTGCCAGGTCGGATGCGGCCGCGTCCTCGGAGAGGATACCCGGAGCGGGGCGTCCGCATTTGGGACACGTACGATCATGCGGAGAAAGACGGGCACCGCAGCCCTCGCAGAACACGAACTCGGTGTGCTCGGGGCCATCGCCCGGACCCACATAGGCGTTGCAGTAGGGGCAGAACGAGGCGCCGTCCTCGATAGTCTTAAGGCAATGCGGGCAGATCACGGCATCCTCTTTTCGAAGCAATTCAAACAATCGAGGTTAGAGCATAACATCGCCACGGCCCCAAAGGAGCAAGGCACCAATTCAACATCGGCAGGGCGCGTAGTTACTTCTTCTTTTTGCTTGGCATCGAGACTTTGATGCCTTGGGCGGACTTGGTCACGCGAGAGCGCTTGGCTCCGGTACTCTTCTTTTTCTTGGGCTGGGCCTGGGCCACGCCCTCGAGTGCGCGGGCCTCGGCCTCGCGAGCGGTGCGATCTTCGCGGCGCTGCGCCATGTCGGCGGCGACGCGCTTGGCAAAACGTTCGGCCGTCGAGCCCGTCGAGCTCACCTTGCCGCCACCGCGACCCAGGCGGACGCGCACACCGCGGCCAAAACCAGTTGCGGCATGACGACGACGCGGCTTGAGCGAATCCATCATCGTGGCGAGCTTAAAGAACACCGAGCAGGTAAAGACCACGATAACAGCCAAGATAACCATCTGGCCCATCGACAGGTTAGCAATAGACAGCAGCTCCGGGAATCCGATAACGCCCACCAGGATGCCGGCGACTACAAACACAAAGAGCACCACACGTAAGGGCGTGAGAGGCTGCGAGATGCGCCAGATTAGGCTGACGCTCGCCGCGCACGACGTAAGCAGGCACATCGTAGACAGCGTGAGCTGGCTAAAGCCAAACACGCGCGCCACAAAGATATCGAGCGCCGCAGCCATAATGACTGCAATCGACGCCGGCAGTGCACGCTTGAGTACGTTGCTCAAAAACGCACCCTTCACACGAGCATTGTTGGGCTCCAGGCCCAACACAAAGCCCGGCGCGCCGATGCAGAAGAAGTTAATGAGCGTCATCTGGATGGGCTCGAAGGGGTACGGCGGCAGCGCGATACACAGCGCCGCCAGGCCCATCGAGAACAGCGTCTTGGTCAGGAACAGTGAGGCCGAACGCTGCAGGTTGTTGATGGAGCGACGGCCCTCGGCCACCACGGCGGGCATCGAGGCAAAATCGTTGTCGACGAGTACGATTTCGGCCACATTACGCGCGGCATCGGAGCCGGCCGCCATGGCGACGGAGCAGTCGGCCTCCTTGAGCGCCAGCACGTCGTTGACGCCGTCGCCCGTCATGGCCACGGTGTGCTCGCGGCGCTTGAGCGCCTGCACGAGCTCGCGCTTCTGCTGCGGGGTCACACGACCAAAGACATGGTAGCGGTCCACTGCGGCATCGAGCTTGGCCGGCGTATCGAGCGTCGTGGCGTCCACATAAGCGTCCGCCCCCGGCACGCCCACCACGCGCGCGATCGACGACACCGTACGCGGGTCGTCGCCGCTGATCACGTTGAGGGTCACGCCCTGCTCGTTAAAGTAGCCGATGGTCTCGGCCGCCGAGGTACGAATCTCGTCGCGGATGGTCACAAATCCCACGGGCTCGGCCTCGCCCACCATATCCCCATCGGGCGTAAAGCCGTCCACGCGCGCCACCACGAGCACGCGGCAGGTATCGGCAAGCTCGGCGACACGGTTCTCGACCTGGGCAAACGCACGATCAGAGAGCACAAATTGCGCGGCGCCCATTACGTAGGAGCCCTGCGCAAAAGAAGCGCCGCTCCATTTTTTAGACGACGAGAATGGAATGACCGACAGCGGCTCGGACACCTCGACCGGGCGATCGGCGTAATAGTTGAGCAGCGCCTGGCAGGTCTCGTTGGCATCGGCCGAAGTCGCACGTGCCACGTTAGCCAGCGCAAAATCGAGCACTGTGGTATCGACGGGAACAGCCGCCTCGTCCGAGTCCACGCCAAAGCCAACACCCTCAACAGGCAGCGGATACGTGCCCTCGACCTCCATACGGCCCGACGTGATGGTGCCCGTCTTGTCCAGGCACAGCACATCGACGCGAGCGAGTGTCTCGATGCAGTAGAGCTGCTGTGCCAGCACCTTGCGGCGGGCCAGGCGCACCGTGGCGATGGCGAGCACCGACGAAGTCAGCAGCACCAGGCCTTGCGGGATCATACCCAGCAGGGCGCCCACCGTGGACAGCAGCGCCGACGAAGGCACATGACCGGCCAACAGCTCGGAGAAGCACCACGAAAGCGCGCTATCGCCCGGGGTTCCCGCGGCATCCCACAGCTCGCTCACACTCGAGGCAAACAACGCCAAACCGAGCGGGATCATGATGATGCTCGCAAAGCGCACGATGGCGTTCAGCGCGTTCATGATCTCGGAATTAACCTTTTTGACGTACTTGGCCTCGTTATTAATTTTGGCCACGTAGTTGTCGGCGCCGACATGGATCACGCGGGCGCGCAGCAGGCCCGAGTCGATAAAGCTGCCGCTCATGAGCTCAGAGCCTGGCTGTTTCTTAATAAGGTCGCTCTCGCCCGTCAGCAGGCTCTCGTTCACGAGCGCCTCGCCCGACACCACCACGGCGTCGGCGGGAATCTGGTCGCCGCGCCCCAAGCGGATGATGTCGTCGAGCACGATCTGGTCCAGGTCGAGCTCCACCTCGGCGCCGTCGCGCACCGCGATGGCCTTCTTGGAGGTCAGCAGCGTGAGCTTATCGACCATCTTCTTGGAACGCATGGACTGAATGACGCCAATAGCGGTATTGAGGAACACCACGAACAGGAACGTCAGATTCTTAAACGAACCGGTCAAAATGACCAGGAACGCCAAGATCACGTTGATCAAATTGAACAGCGTGCAGAGGTTCTCGATGATGAGCTCTTTGACCGACTTGGTCTTGAGCTCCATGTTGCGGTTGATCTTACCGGCGGCGATGCGCTCCTCGACCTCGGCGGTCGAGAGTCCGCGCTCGATATCCGTTGCTGCCATACCACGTCCCATCACGTCGCGTCGGTATAAGAAAAACCGCCCGGACCATGCGAGGTTCGGACGGTCTTACGTTCGATGGTGCCCCATGTTGGATTCGAACCAACGGCCTTCTGCTCCGGAGGCAGACGCTCTAATCCCCTGAGCTAATAGGGCCAACGTTTGGCATTATACCCAAGTGCGCCACGGGCTATCAAAATAAAAGAAAAAGCTTTGCAATTCCGAGGAAGACGCGGCGCAACGGCCCACTTTAGAAGGCAAAAGCGAGTCGGATAGTATAAACTCTCATGCACCATATATTCACGGCTCGCAATGCGGGCCGTTTTTGCAAAAGTTATCCATCGAGGTGAGAGGCACACCATGATTGCAATTCTAAAGCAGAGCGCCAGCGACGAGGCCGTCAGCCATATCGTCAGCTGGATTGAGAAAAAAGGCCTGAAGACCGACGTCTCGCGCGGCGAGAACGAGACGATTATCGGCCTGGTGGGCGATACGACCAAGATCGACCCGTTCCTGCTCGAGTCCATGGATGTCGTCGAGCGCGTGCAGCGCGTCTCCGAGCCGTTCAAGCGCGCCAACCGCAAGTTCCACCCCGAGGACTCCGTCATCGACTGCGGTCACGGCGTCAAGATCGGCGGCGACCAGTTCCAGGTCATCGCCGGTCCCTGCTCCGTCGAGGGCGAGAACCTCATCCGCATCGCACGCCGCGTAAAGGCCGCCGGCGCCACGATGCTGCGCGGCGGTGCCTACAAGCCCCGCACCTCCCCCTACGCCTACCAGGGCATGGGCCCCGCCGGCCTCGACCTGCTGTGCGAGGCGTCTGCCGAGCTCGACATGCCGATCGTCACCGAGATCATGGACCCACGCGACGTGCAGGTCTTCTTGGACAAGAAGATCGACGTCATGCAGATCGGCGCCCGCAACGCCCAGAACTTCCCCCTGCTCAAGGAGGTCGGCAAGACCCAAACCCCGATTCTGCTCAAGCGCGGTATGTCCGGCACGATCGACGAGCTGCTTATGGCCGCCGAGTACATCATGAGCGAGGGCAACGACAACGTCATCCTGTGCGAGCGCGGCATCCGCACCTTCGAGACCCGCACCCGTAACACCTTCGACCTCAACGCCGTGCCGGTGCTGCACCACCTGTCGCACCTGCCTGTCGTTGCCGACCCCAGCCACGCCACCGGCTACACCCGCTACGTCGAGCCCATGGCGCTCGCCGCGACCGCCTGCGGTGCCAACGGCCTGGAGATCGAGGTCCACGACGAGCCCAGCCGCGCCTGGTCCGACGGCGCCCAGGCCCTCACCCCCGATCAGTTCGACGACACCATGCGCCGCATCCGAGCCATCCGCGAGGTTGTCTGCCAAGAAACCATGGAGTAGCCCATGGGTACGGTGAGAAACGCGCGCGTTAACCAGGGTGGTCCCAAGTGCGCCGGCATCGTCGGCCTTGGCCTCATCGGCGGAAGCTTTGCCCGCGGCTATGCGCAGGCGGGCGTCCGCGTGCTGGCCTGGGACCCCGATGACGATGTCATGACGGCCGCCAGCATGGGCACTGTCACCGGGGAGCTCAACGACAAGACACTCGGCGAATGCGACATCATCGTCCTTGCCTGCTATCCCGAGGCATGCATCGAGTGGCTCGAGGCGCACGCCCAGGCGCTCGCCGACGCCACCGACACCGACGCCATCATGGGTCCCGTGGTGATCGACACGGTGGGTGTCAAGGGCATCGTGTGCGAGCGCGCCTTTGAGCTTGCCCGCGAGCACGGCTTTTACTTTGTGGGCGCGCACCCCATGGCGGGCACGCAGTACTCGGGCTATGCGCACTCCCGTGCCGACCTGTTCCAGGGCGCCCCGCTGGTGCTCGTACCGCCCGCGGTGGACGATGCGCTCAAGCTGGAGCTTTTGGGCCAGGTGCGCGAGATGGTGCGCCCCTTGGGCTTTGGCAAGTTCAGCGTGACCAGCGCCGCCGAGCACGACCGCGTCATCGCCTTCACGAGCCAGCTTGCGCACGTGGTGTCCAACGCCTACGTCAAAAGCCCGACCGCCCAGGTCCACCACGGTTTTTCGGCCGGTAGCTACCGCGATCTCACCCGCGTGGCGCACCTCAATCCTCAGATGTGGTCCGAGCTTATGATCGACGACGCCGATGCGCTCGCCTTCGAGATCGACCATCTGATCGAGTCGCTTGGCGCCTACAGCCGTGCGCTCAAGGACCGCGACCAGCGCTATCTGGAGAATCTCCTTGCCGAGGGCGACCGCATTAAGCGCGCGCTCGACGACGAGACCTCCCACTAGACCACCTATCACGCCAGGTCGAAAGGACCGAAGCTTATGGCGATTACCATCGATATCGACACTGCACGCCCCTACCAAGTGCATGCTGGCACGTTTCTGCTGGAGCAGGCGGGACCGCTCGTGCGCGCCACCGCCGGCGGCACCAAGGCCGTCATCGTGACGGACACCAACGTGGGCCCGCTCTACCAGATGCCCGTTAAGCAGAGCCTGGAGGCGTCAGGCTACGAGGTGAGCATCTGCACCTTCGAGGCCGGCGAGGCCCATAAGCGCGCCGAAACCTATGTTGCCATTTTGGAGTTTGTGGCCGAGCACGAGCTTTCGCGCTCCGACGTGATCGTGGCACTCGGCGGCGGCGTCGTGGGCGACGTGGCGGGCTTTGTGGCCGCCACCTACATGCGCGGCTGCAAGTTTGTGCAGATCCCGACGAGCCTGCTCGCCATGGTGGATTCGTCGGTGGGCGGCAAGACCGCGATCGACCTGGCTGCCGGCAAGAACTTGGCCGGCGCCTTTTGGCAGCCGAATGTGGTTATCGCCGACGTGGGGTGCCTAGCCACCCTCACGCCCGAGCAGTTCGCCGACGGCTGCGGCGAGGTCGTCAAGCACGCCGTGATCGCCGACCCGGAGCTTTTCGCCGAGCTGGAGAAGACCCCGCTCACGCTGGAGCTGCTCAACCGCGATGTGGCGCGCGTAGCGCTCATCATCGCCCGCAATATCGACATCAAGCGCGCCGTGGTCGTTGCCGACGAGCGCGAGACCAACCAGCGCAAGCTCCTCAACTTTGGACACAGCGCCGGACACGCCGTCGAAGCCTGCGAGCACTTTGAGCTCGGACACGGCAACTGCGTGTCGATCGGCATGGGCATCATCACGCGCGCCGCGGCCCTACACGGCGTCTGCGATGCCGCACTGCCCGGTCGTATCGAGGAGCTCTGCGCCCGCCATGGCCTCAAGACCCGCTGCGACCTAGATGCCGATGCCGTTTTTGCCGAGGCGCTCCACGACAAGAAGCGCGCGGGCGACACCATCGACCTGGTGATTCCGCACGGCATCGGCCGCTGCAGCATCGACCGCACGCCGCTTTCCACTTTCCACGAACTCATTGCCGAGGGCCTCGGCCAGAAGGGAGACGCATTCGCATGCTAGCCCGCATCACCCCGTCCCCGCTTAAGGGCACCGTTCCCGCCATCGCGTCCAAGTCGATGGCGCATCGCCTCATCATCTGCGCTGCGCTTGCCAACGGCGAGACGCACGTTACCTGCAACACCACCTGCGCCGACATCGAGGCCACGGTGCGTTGCCTTACGGCCCTGGGTGCTCGCATCGAGACCGTCGAGGACGGCTTCCAGGTGCACCCCACCATGAAGAGTGTTGAGTTTGGCCTGCTCAAGGCCCTTGCCGGCGGCACGCTCGACTGCGGTGAAAGTGGCTCCACGCTGCGCTTTATGCTGCCCGTCGCCTGCGCGCTGGGTGCCGAGGCCACGTTTGTGGGCCAGGGCCGACTGGGCGCCCGCCCGCTCTCCCCGCTCTCGGACGAGATCATCGCCGCCGGTTGCGACCTGCAGGGCCTGGGCGGTTTTCCGCTCAAGACGAGCGGACGCATGCGCCCGGGCACCTTTGTGCTGCCGGGCAACGTGAGCTCGCAGTACATCTCGGGCCTGCTGCTGGCAGCCCCGTTGCTCGCCCAGCCTTCCTGCGTGCAGGTGACCGGCCTTATTGAGAGCCGCCCCTACATCAACCTGACCATCCAGGCTATGAAGGCCTTTGGCGTCGAGGTCAACGTCGAGCGTATTCCGGCCAAAGACTGCCAGCCCGAGATCACGAACTTCCGCGTGAGCAGCAGCTCGTACCGCACGCCCGGCAGCGTAGCCGTCGAGGGCGACTGGTCCAACGCCGCCTTTTGGCTGTGCGCCGGCGCCATCGGCACCGACCCCATCACCGTCGAGGGCGTGTCGCTGAGCTCCGCACAGGGCGACCGCAACGTGCTCGCCGCGCTTTCGCGCTTTGGCGCCCGCATCGTGCGCTCCACCAACGCCGCCACCGTGCAGTCCGACAAGCTCGCCGGCTTTGAGATGAGCGCGCATGACATCCCCGACCTGGTACCCGTAATCTCGGCCGTGGCCTCGCTAGCACAGGGCCGCACCTTTATCCGCGATTGCGCCCGTCTGCGCATCAAGGAATCCGACCGCCTGGTCACCACCACCCGCGAGCTCACCGCGCTGGGCGCGCAGGTGCGCATTGCCGGCGATGACCTCATCATCAAGGGCGTCGATGCCTTCACCGGCGGTGAGGTCGATTCGCACAACGACCACCGCATCGCCATGATGGCCGCCATCGCCGCAAGCCGCGCCACCGGCGAGGTCGTGATCCACGGCGCCGAGGCCGTCAACAAGTCCTATCCCGATTTCTTCGACCACTACCGCCTACTGGGCGGCAAGGTCACACTCGAGGAGGAATAGCATGTCCTCGACCTTTGGCAACGTCTTGCACTTAAGCATCTTCGGCCAATCGCACTCCCCCGCCATCGGCTGTTCGCTCGATGGCATTCCGGCAGGTATCGCAGTTGACCTGGAGCAGCTGCAGACCTTTTTGGACCGTCGCGCCCCCGGACGCGACGAGACCGCGACCAAACGACGCGAGGCTGACGCAGCCCACATCATCGCCGGTGTTGTCGATGGACATACCACCGGCGCGCCCATCGCCGCGATTATCGAGAACACCAACACGCGCTCCAAGGATTACTCCGAGCTGCGCCGCAAACCCCGCCCCGGGCACGCAGATTTCCCTGCGCGCGTGAAGTATCACAACATGCACGATGTCGCTGGTGGCGGGCATTTTTCCGGTCGCCTAACGGCACCCTTATGCATCGCCGGCGGCATTGCGCTGCAGGCACTTGAGGCCCACGGCATTCAGGTCATGGCGCACGTCGCGCAAATCGGCGGCATCTCCGACCTGCCGATGGACGATATGGTCTATCGCGAGGCCGACCGCAAGGCGATCCTTACGAACGACCTGCCGTGCATTGACGCCGCCGCAACCGGCCGCATGCGCGAGGAGATCCTAGCCGCGCGCGACGAACTCGACAGCATCGGCGGCATCGTGGAGTGCGGCATTTACGGGCTTCCCGCGGGCATCGGCGACCCCATGTTCGACGGCATCGAGAACCGCATCGCGCAAATCGCGTTTGGCATTCCCGCCGTAAAGGGTGTGGAGTTTGGCATGGGCTTTGCCGTGGCCGCCATGCGCGGCAGCGAGAACAACGATCCGTATCGCATCGACGCCGAGACCGGCAAGATCGAGGTCGAGTCCAATAATGCCGGCGGCATCCTGGGCGGTATTTCAACCGGTGCACCCATCATGTGGCGCATGGCCATAAAGCCCACGCCCTCCATCGGCCGCGAGCAGCAGACCGTAGACATGGACGCCATGGAAAACGCCGAACTCTCGGTCCACGGTCGTCACGATCCCTGCATCGTCCCCCGAGCCGTCCCCGTAGCCGAAGCGGCCGCCGCCCTCGCGATTTGGGACGCCCTCCTAGAGGACGCAGCCCAGCGCTAACC
>URCU01000037.1:0-15972 GCA_900546425.1 uncultured Collinsella sp.
GATTACTACGCGTCTCGTGGGCTCGGAGATGTGTATAAGAGACAGCACCAAGACCCCGCACCCCGATAGCGACCACATGTATGTGTGCTCGGTCGATGTGGGCGACAAGAATCTCGACGCCGACGGCAACTCCGCTCCGCTGCAGATCGTCTGCGGCGCGCAGAACTTTGAGGCCGGCGACCACATCGTCACGGCCATGATCGGTGCTGTGCTTCCCGGCGACGTCAAGATCAAGAAGAGCAAGCTTCGCGGCGTCGTGTCCATGGGCATGAACTGCTCTGCGCGCGAGCTCGGCCTGGGCGGCGACCACTCCGGCATCATGATTCTGCCCGAGGATACGCCTTGCGGCATGCCGTTTGCCGAGTACGTGGGCTCGAGCGACACCGTGCTCGACTGCGAGATCACGCCCAACCGTCCCGACTGCCTGTCCATGATCGGCATGGCCCGCGAGACCGGTGCCATCTTCGACCGCGATTTCCACGTTGAGCTGCCCGCCATCAAGGCCGAGACCGGCCGCGCGACCGACGACGAGCTTTCGGTCGAGATTGCCGACGAAGGCCTGTGCGACCGCTACGTCGCCCGCATCGTGCGCAACGTGAAGGTCGGCCCCTCGCCTGACTGGATGGTCAAGCGCCTCAACGCCTTGGGCGTGCGTCCGCACAACAACATCGTCGACATCACCAACTACGTGATGATGCTTACCGGTCAGCCGCTGCACGCCTTTGACCTGGACACCTTTGCCGAGCGCGAGGGCAGGCGTTGCGTGGTGGTTCGCGCCGCCCAGCAGGATGAGAAGTTCACGACGCTCGACGGCGAGGAACGCACGCTTGACGCCGGCATGGGCCTTATCACCGACGGCGAGCGTCCCGTGGCGCTGGCCGGCGTCATGGGCGGCATGGATTCCGAGATCGAGGACGATACCGTCGATGTGATGGTCGAGAGCGCCTGCTTCAACGCCGGTCGCACCTCGCACACCAGCCGTGATCTGTCGCTGATCTCCGACGCCTCCATTCGCTTTGAGCGCCAGGTCGATGAGACCGGCTGCGTGGATGTCGCCAACGTTACCTGCGCGCTCATCGAGGAGATCGCCGGCGGCGAGGTCGCTCCCGGCTACGTCGACGTTTTCCCCGCGCCCAAAACCATCGACAGCATTAAGCTGCGCCTGGCCCGCGTGCATGCCATCTGCGGCGCCGACATCGAGCCCGACTTTATCGAGCGTTCGCTCACTCGCCTGGGCTGCACCGTCGAGCGCGACGGCGAGGACTTTATGGTCACTCCGCCGAGCTTCCGCCCCGACCTGCCGCGCGAGATCGATCTGATCGAGGAGGTCCTGCGCCTGTGGGGCATGGGCCGTGTGACGGCGACCATCCCGGCTGCCAAGAACCACATCGGCGGCCTGACCCGCGAGCAGAAGCTCACCCGCAAGGTCGGCGAGATCCTGCGCGCCTGTGGCCTCAACGAGACCACGACTTTTGGCTTTGCCGCCCCGGGCGACCTGGAGAAGATCGGTATGTCCACCGAGGGCCGCGGTTGCCCCGTGGTGCTCATGAACCCGCTGGTGGCCGAGCAGACCGAGATGCGCCGCTCGCTGCTGCCGGGCCTGCTGCAATCCGTGGCCTATAACGAGGCCCACGGCACGCCCAACGTGCATCTGTACGAGGTCGGCAGCCTGTTCCACGGTCGCGAGAACGCCAGCCTGCCCAAGGAGACCAAGTCCGTGGCGGGTGTGCTCTCGGGCCAGTGGAGCGAGCAGTCTTGGAGCATGAAGTACCGCAAGCTGCGCTTCTTCTTTGGTAAGGGCATTGTCGAGGAACTGCTCGCCCAGCTGCGCATCGAGAAGGTTCGCTTCCGTCCCGTCGAGGGCGAGGGCTACGCTTTCTTGCAGCCGGGTCGTGCGGCCGAGGTTCTGTCCGGCGGCACCGTGCTGGGCTGGGTCGGCGAGATTCACCCCAAGGCGCGCGAGGCGATGGGCATCGATGAGGTCGTCGTTGCCTTTGAGCTCGATCTGGACAAGCTGATCAAGGGTGCCCGCAACCAGGAGAACTACCGCGAGTTCTCGCAGTACCCGGCTGTTGAGCACGACCTTGCTATCGTGGTCGATAACTCCGTGACCTGCGAGGATCTTGAGCGCCGTATTACCAGCGCCGGCGGCAAGCTGCTCGAGGGCGTGCGCCTGTTCGACGTCTACCGTGATCCGGTCCGCGTGGGTGTGGGCAAGAAGTCCATGGCCTTTGCGCTTACGTATCGCTCCGACGACCACACGCTCACCAGCGAAGAGGTCGAGAAAGCGCACCAGAAGATCGTCACCAAGGTGTGCAAGGGCGTAAACGGCGAGGTCCGCGGCTAGGGCTTGCTCTGGGGGCGTAGGGCCTGATGGCGGTTGCTGTGGGCTCTGCGTGACCGCGGTGTTCGGAATAAGGCACCGTTGAGCCTGCATATATGACACGCGCATTACATAACGGCGTGCTGCTTTGTCGGCAGCGCGCCGTTTTGCTATGATAGCCCGCGGCGTGTTACGAATCTGACAATGCGTAACACTGACAAGGTGATTTAAGCGGCGTTGCAATTCTGTGCGCCGACAACCGGGAGGCGTACATGCACATTCCAGATAATTATCTGTCTCCGCAGACCGATGCTGTCATGGCGGTGGCAATGGTGCCCGTTTGGGTCCACTGCATCAAGAAGGTGCGCGCCACGCTCGATCGCGAGCACATGGCTTTCCTGGGCATCTGCGCCGCTTTTTCCTTCTTGCTCATGATGTTTAACGTTCCGCTGCCCGGCGGCACCACAGGCCACGCCGTCGGCGGCGCACTCATCGCGCTGCTGCTGGGCCCCGAGGCCGCGGCTATCGCTGTCTCGGTCGCGCTGGCGCTGCAGGCGCTGCTGTTTGGCGACGGCGGCATCCTGTCCTTTGGCGCCAACTGCTTTAACATGGCCTTCGTGCTGCCGTTTGTTGCCGCCATGGTATTCCGCGCGCTCAACAGCCGCCTGCACGACAAGAGCTGGGGCACCTCGGTTTCTGCCATCGTGAGCGGCTGGGTTGGCTTGTGCGTGGCTGCCCTGTGCGCTGCCATCGAGTTTGGCATTCAGCCGATGCTCTTCACCAACGCCTCGGGTGCTCCGCTGTACTGCCCCTTCCCGCTGTCTGTTTCCATTCCGGCCATGCTGATCCCGCATATGCTGGTAGCCGGTGTCGTCGAGGGCGTGGCGACGGCCGCAATCTACGGTTTCATTAAGAAGACGGCACCGAGCGTTATCGTCGGGCCCGAGGCCGTCGACGGCCAGCTTGCTGCCGAGGGCGCTGCTGCCAAGAAGACCTCGCTGGTTCCCACGCTCATCCTGGTCGCTGTGCTCGTGGTGGCTACGCCGCTGGGTTTGCTTGCTACCGGTGACGCCTGGGGTGAGTGGAACGCCGAGGGCGCTGCAACTGCCGTCCAGGAGGCCGGCGACGACAGCCTGCAGGCTTCGGTCGGCCTCGACGCTCCGACGTTTGCCGATACACTGCCCACGGGCGATTATCTTCAGGCCTATTCCGAGGAGCAGGGCCTTGGCTTTGCCGGCCAGGCCGCGATGTATATTCTTTCGGGCGTGATTGGCGTGGCGGTGCTTACCATTGCATTCCGCCTGGTCTCGCTGACGGTCAAGGAAAGCGGTGCTCATGGCAATAGCCGAGCTGCCTAGCTGGCTTGCGGCCGAGGAGCGATATGAGCCCGTGGGGGCTCGGCATCGTGTGATGCAAAAGAATGTCCTGCACCTGGCGAGCCTGCTTGAGCGGGTTCGCCTGGGTGGAGGCGCGCACGAGGGCGGGTCGATGATCGACCGCGCCCTTTCTTGCGTTTCGGCTCCGGTGCGCCTGGTGGGGATGTTCGTTTGCGTCCTGTGCGTGTGTCTGACGCAGAGCCCGCTGTACCTCATGTTGATGGCGGCTATCGCGCTGGTGCTCGTTGCTGTGCGCCCTGTACGCGGGCTGCGCGCGACCTTTGTGCCGGCTCTCGGTGCCGCGGGACTCGCAGTGGTTCTGGCGCTGCCTGCCCTGCTGCTAGGCGCTTCCGCTACGGGCGCCATGCTCAAAATTGCGCTCAAGACGTTCATTAACCTGTCGCTCGTACTGGGCGTTTCGTGGACGCTCACCTGGAGCCGCATGTCGGCGGCGCTCAAGATGCTGCATCTGCCCGACGAAGTTATCTTTACGTTTGATATGGCGCTCAAGCACATCGAGGTGCTGGGTCGCACGGCGCACAATCTGTGCGAATCGGTCATGCTGCGCAGCGTTGGCCGTGCGCCTGAGGGATTTTCGCGTACCGACTCGCTGGCGGGTATCATGGGCATGACCTTTATCAAGGCGATGGAATGCAGCCGCGCGATGGACGAGGCCATGCTGTGCCGCGGCTTTGCCGGTACGTATCCGGCGCCCGCGCGCGCCGGGTTTAGCTGGCGCGATGCGGTCTATGCGGCCGGCGTGGCGCTGCTGGCAGTGTTGTGCGCCGTGCTGTAGTGCGGGCGGCCGAGCCGTCGATGTGAGTAGGGAAGGGCGACGTTTTGACGATCGATATGAAGAGTGCGGCGGGCACGAACGGTGCGGGCGGCGCCGAGACCACGCCGCTCATCGAGTTTCGCGACGTGGTGTTTTCCTATGCGGGGCATACGGTTGTCGATGGCGTGTCGCTGCAGGTCGATCGTGGTGAACTCGTTGCCCTGCTCGGTCCCAACGGCTGCGGTAAGACGACGATTATGCGCCTTATTAACGGCCTTGAACTCGCGGACGCAGGGGCATACCTGTTTGACGGGCACGTGATCGATGCGGCGTTTCTAAAGGATTCCGCGGCCGCTCAGCGTTTTCATCAGCGCGTGGGCTTTGTGTTCCAGAATGCCGACGCCCAGCTGTTCTGTGCTACGGTGGGCGAGGAAGTTGCCTTTGGTCCCGCGCAGATGGGGCTGCCGGCAGACGAGCTCGAGCGCCGCGTGCGCGATGCCATGGGGCTGTTCCAGGTTGCCGACCTTGCCGACGCCTCTCCCTATCAGCTCTCGGGCGGGCAAAAGAAGCGCGTTGCGCTGGCTGCGGTCGTATCGATGAACCCGGATATCTTGGTCCTCGACGAGCCTACTAACGGACTTGACGAGGACTCTTGCGACATCGTGGTCAACTTCCTACTGGCCTATGTTGCTGCCGGTAAGACGGTCTTGATGAGCACACATCACCAAGATTTGGTACGCCGCCTGGGGGCCCGCGCCATCTATATCGATCGATATCACCATGTGGTCGAGGCGCCTTCGCCGTCGTATGGAACCGAAAGCGGTGCTACGGACTAGTTGCTGCGTAGAGCGTGCGTAGCCGCCCGCGCGGCTTTGCCGTGATGGTATAGTTATCCAGGTTTTTTATGGGGGTGGCTATGCCAAGCTGGAACATTCATATCGCTCAGACGGAGCGTTTGCTGGAGCGCACCGGTGCGCTTGCCAAGAACGTGCGCGACCGCAATGCCTTTTTGTTTGGCTGCGTGGTTCCGGATATCTTCGTGGGCTATATGGTCCCTGGCATCGCCGATCCCATTCCGTACCGCATTACGCACTTTGCCAAGCCTGAGCCCATCCCTAAGCCTCGTGAGCATGAGTTCTGGGATACCTATGTGGCACCGTTGCTTAAAAGTTCGCCCACCGGTGCGCCGGCCGCGGCGACCTCGATTATCGAGGAACGCGAGCGGCTGAACCGCGTGCACTATCCCCAGCGCTACAAGGATGCCGAGCCGGTTGTCGGTCCCGGCGCCTGTGAGTTCTCGCTTGCGTCCGAAGATGTGGCGCAGTCGTTGCTCGATTTGACGCTGGGCGTCTGGTCGCATCTGGTGGCCGATACCGTATGGAACACGCGTGTGAATCAGTACCTGGAGGCGCACGGCGGCAAGCCGTGTGAGGAGTTCCGCATTAAAAAGCAAGGCGACTTTGACTGGTTTGGCAAGACGCTGGGCATTGTCTCCATCCCGCGCGCGACCGATCGCCTGTATACCGCTGCGACGCGTTTTGGGCAGTATCCCATCCATAAGGAGTATGTGCTCAAGACCATCGGCGTCATGCACGAGATTGTACGCGAAAACCCCGGCGAGCCCGATCATCCGCCGTATCGCCTGTTAACCGAGGAGTTTTTCGATGCAACGTTTACCGAGGTCGTCGAGCTAACCGAGGCAGGCTTTGCGGCTCGCGTTGCTGCACCTGACGTTCCTGCAGTCCCCCTGATCGCTAGCTGCTAGCCGGCCGGCTTAACGGAGAACAGTTCATCCCAATTGACCAACAGCTCCCGTCGCAGGGCATCTTCGGTGGTGCGTTCCTGATCGGTCTTTGGGATGTAGGGGAGTCCCGTCTTTTTATGAATGAGCTCGGCGATGTTGTTAAAGCTCTTTGTGTCCTTGATTTGCTCATAGGTTATCTGGATAACGTCATAGCCCATGCTTGTGAGGGCGGTGGTGCGCTCGGCATCGGAGAGGCTTGCGGCTTCGTTGTCATGGGCGGAGCGGCCTTGGCATTCCAGAATGACGCCCATGCTGTTGGTGGCACTTTCGATGAGGATATCGGCGTAGCAGCAGGTTTTGTCATACAGTGAGCGCGCGGCGTCGCTGAGTAGGATGCGCACGTTGTTTGCGATGTTGATGCCCATGCCGCCCTCGTCGCGGGGGAGCGAGACAAGTATGGATGTCTGTACTTCGAAGGGCGAGGCGGTCTGCCCTGTCATGTGCTCGGCCGCCCAGCGCAGTTTTTTGACGCCGCGCAGGCCTGCGGCTTGCTTGGCGAATGCGGCGATATCCGTTGCGGAAAGAAGCGGCGTGCGCTTCCACAGGTTAGTGTCATTGCCCTTGGTGTCGACAACGCGTTTCCAACCACAGTCGGGCGGAATGAGCATAAGCGAAATAGCTTCATCGAGTTGTTGTTGCGTTCGCTCGCAGGGCTTAAACACTGCAAAGGAGCCGCACATCTCGTAGCAAGCCATGAGTAACTGGTTGCGTGAAACCTGCGTGGCAAGGCTGAGCAGCGTAAACTCGGGCGACGTGACATCAAATCCATGCTCAGTTTGCCTAAACGAACCAGGAGGTGGTTCCTGGGTCAGGAGGTGCGACTTGAACAAGCTACGTGATCCGGATTGTGCCCGAGTGAATACAAGCCTGTGAAGCGGTGCGTGAAGCAGGTCTTTTACAACTGCATGACTTCCGAGGCCGCAACATCTGCGATCCATATTGCCAAGGCTAATGGCGGGGTAAAGGCCTAATACCTGCGGCGGGATGCGGAAGTAGTTAAAGGCGGATTGCCCACAAAGCGTCAGGTCCATAATGCCCTCCTGGCCGAAATCATCTCTTTGAAGCGAGTGATGCCAGCGTCAATCCGGAAGTATGCGGCAAAATCTGAACCCTATGAGCAGACCTGGCTTTTGAGGCTAGTTTATCAGGCATTTTGTTGCGAAAAAACAGGGTGTGCTCGGAGGTTCCAGAATTTGCCGCATACTTCCGAAAACCAGGTCGATTTGGTTCTTGCTAAAACGATTTATCAGCCCTGCGTGAGGTGTGGTCTTGCCACCGGGTGAACACTTCTAGCGCCTGAGCTATATTTTTTGGGCCTCGAAGGGTGGATTTCGCGCTTTTGGTAAAGAAATGAGTGCGTGTTTTGCCGTGCGCTGGCATTGGCGCAAAGAAAAGGGTCCGGAAGGCGAAGCCTTCCGGACCCTTTGCAATGCAAATCTGCTTGCAAGTGCGATTTAGCGCACCTGAGCGACGTAAGCGACGTTGGTCGAGGAGACCTTGTCCTCGAGCTGGACGCTCATACGGGGATCGCCGGCGGTAGCGACGGTCAAATCGCCAGTCTTGACGTAACCGAGCTCCTTAGCGGTCTCGATCGCCTTGACGATCGTGCCGTTGACGGTGCCCTGGGTAATCTCTGCCTGGTGCGGGATGACGCCCCAGTACATGATCATCTGCTGGACGGCCCACTCGTGGCGGGAGAACGCGCAGATCGGCATGTTGGGACGGAAGTGCGAGATCAGGCGAGCGGTACGACCGGTGGTCGTCGGCACGGTGATGCACTTGGCGCCAACGGTGGTGGCCATGTTCACAGCGGACATACCCACAACGTTGTTGACAACGCGGGTGCCGTGAGCATCGGCCGGAACCTCGAGCGGAGCGTGAGCCGGGAGGTACTTCTCGGTCTCGAGAGCAATGCTGGCCTGCATCTTGACGGCCTCGACCGGGTACTTACCGGCAGCGGACTCGCCGGAAAGCATAACGGCGTCGGTGCCGTCGTAGATGGCGTTAGCGACGTCGGCAACCTCGGCGCGCGTCGGGCGCGGGTTCTGCTGCATGGAGTCGAGCATCTGCGTAGCGGTGATAACGGGCTTGTAGGCCGCGTTGCACTTGGCGATGATCTCCTTCTGGATGTGCGGAACGAGCTCGGGCTTGATCTCGATGCCCAGGTCGCCACGGGCGACCATGATGCCATCGGAAGCCTCGAGGATCTCGTCGAAGTTCTCGACGCCCAGGGCGCACTCGATCTTCGGGAAGATCGTCACGTGCTCGCCACCGTTCTCGCGGCAAAGCTCGCGGATGCCGCGGACGGACTCGCCGTCACGGATGAAGGAAGCGGCGATGTAGTCGATGTTCTCGGTCAGGCCAAAGAGGATGTCCTGACGATCGCGCTCGGTGATGGCGGGCAGCGAGATGTTGACGTTGGGCATGTTGACGCCCTTGCGCTCGCCAATCAGGCCGTCGTTCTTGACGACGCAGGTCATGTCCTGGCCGTCGACGGACTCGACCTCGAGGGCAACCAGACCGTCATCGATCAGGATGAGGGAGCCCTTCTCGACCTCGGAGGGCAGAGCCAGGTAGTCGAGGGAGATGTGCTCAGCGGTGCCGTGGAAATCCTCGGACGTGGGCTGAGCGGTGACGACGATCTTGTCGCCGGTCTTGACGGCAACCTTCTTGCCGTCGACCAGAAGGCCGGTACGGACCTCGGGGCCCTTGGTGTCGAGCAGGATGCCGACGGGCATGCCGAGCTCCTTGGAAATACGGCGGACGCGCTCGATGCGACCGTGGTGCTCGTCGTAGGATCCGTGCGAGAAGTTAAAACGGGCGACGTTCATGCCCGCCTTGATCATCTCGCGGATGGTCTCGTCGCTATCGCAGGCGGGACCCATGGTGCATACAATCTTGGTGCGCTTGTACATTCAGACCTCCATCTGACATCGTCTTGCGCTGATAGATAAACCATAAGAAATAAAACTGAGATGATTATAACGAAATGGCGACCGAATACCCCAAAAAATCGACCGTATGCCGAATTAGAAGTTCATTTTTTGCGAAAAAACGGTATATGCAAAAACTTTACCAACCGTTCTAACCGCTGCTATCTGGGCGATATTTCAGTTTGACGATGCGCCGAAGAAAAAACGTTTTACCAATCTTGAGCATCACACTGTCTGCACCGTTGCGCCTGTGCCGTGTTTCCAGATGGAATGTTTTGGCTAGACGCGTCGCTTTGGGGTACCATAGCTCCACTATCAACTGCCGCTCAGCACGGCAGCCTTGATGAGCCCTTGCCCTTCTCCTGGGAATTATGATCGGGCATCAATCTGCTGAGTGGCCCGAATCCCAGGAGGGGACTCTATATGCAAAAGGAATACCTGTCCGCTGCGGCGGAGGTGCTCAGCGACCAGGGTGTCGATGAGAACCTCGGCCTGAGCACCGGCGAGGCGTCGTCGCGCCTCGCCAAGACAGGCCCTAATAAGCTCGAGGAAGCCGAGAAGACGCCGCTGTGGAAGCGTTTCTTTGAGCAGATGGCCGACCCTATGGTCATTATGCTGATCGTTGCCGCCGTTATCAGCGCGCTCACGGGCATGGTCAAGGGTGAGGCGGACTTTGCCGATGTCGCCATCATCATGTTCGTCGTTATCGTCAACTCGGTGCTGGGCGTGGTCCAGGAGGCTAAAAGCGAGGAGGCCCTCGAGGCGCTGCAGGAGATGAGCGCGGCGCAGTCCAAGGTGCTGCGCGACGGTAAGCTCGTGCATCTGCCGAGCGCCGAGCTCGTGCCCGGCGACGTAATCATGCTCGAGGCGGGCGACTCCGTCCCGGCCGACTGCCGCGTCCTCGAGAGCGCCACGATGAAGATCGAAGAGGCTGCACTGACTGGCGAGTCCGTGCCGGTTGAGAAGCACGCCAACGTGATTGAGCTCGCCGCTGGCATCGACGACGTGCCGCTCGGCGACCGCAAGAACATGTGCTACATGGGTTCCACCGTGGTGTACGGCCGCGGTCGCGCCGTCGTGGTCGGCACCGGTATGAACACCGAGATGGGCAAGATCGCTGGCGCCCTGGCCGAGGCCAAGGAAGAGCTCACGCCGTTGCAGGTGAAGCTCGCCGAGCTCAGCCGCATCCTTACCATTATGGTTATCGTCATCTGCGTCGTCATCTTTGGCGTTGACATCATCCGTCACGGCGTGGGCAACGTCCTTACCGACCCGACTGCCCTGCTCGACACCTTTATGGTCGCCGTCTCGCTTGCCGTCGCCGCCATTCCCGAGGGCCTGGTTGCCGTCGTGACCATCGTGCTTTCGCTCGGCGTGACCAAGATGGCCAAGCGCCAGGCGATCATCCGCAAGCTTTCTGCCGTCGAGACCCTTGGCTGCACGCAGACCATCTGCTCCGACAAGACTGGCACGCTTACCCAGAACAAGATGACCGTTGTCAAGCACGAGCTCGCTGCGCCCAAGGAGAAGTTCCTGGCCGGTATGGCGCTGTGTTCCGATGCCCAGTGGGACGAGGACCTGGGCGAGGCCGTGGGCGAGCCGACCGAGTGTGCACTTGTCAATGATGCCGGCAAAGCTGGTCTTACTGGCCTGACTGCCGAGCACCCGCGCGTGGGCGAGGCCCCGTTCGACTCGGGCCGTAAGATGATGTCCGTGGTCGTCGAGACCCTGGACGGCGAGTACGAGCAGTACACCAAGGGCGCGCCCGACGTGGTGATTGGCCTGTGCACCCATATCTACGAGGGCGATAAGGTCGTCCCCCTGACCGAGGAGCGTCGCGCCGAGCTCGTGGCAGCCAACAAGGCTATGGCCGACGAGGCCCTGCGCGTGCTGGCGCTGGCGAGCCGCACCTACACCGAGGTTCCCGCCGACTGCAGCCCCGCTGCGCTCGAGCATGACCTGGTCTTCTGCGGCCTGTCCGGCATGATCGACCCGGTCCGTCCCGAGGTAGCCGATGCTATCCGCGAGGCGCACGATGCCGGTATCCGCACCGTCATGATCACGGGCGACCACATCGACACCGCCGTGGCCATCGCCAAGCAGCTGGGCATCGTCGCCGACCGCAGCCAGGCCATTACCGGTGCCGACCTCGACCGCATGAGCGACGAGGAGCTCGACGCGCACATCGAGGACTACGGCGTGTACGCCCGCGTCCAGCCTGAGCACAAGACCCGCATCGTCGAGGCTTGGAAGTCGCGCGACCAGATCGTCGCCATGACGGGCGACGGCGTCAACGATGCCCCGTCCATCAAGCGCGCCGACATCGGCGTCGGTATGGGCATCACCGGCACCGACGTCACCAAGAACGTTGCCGACATGGTGCTTGCCGACGACAACTTCGCCACCATCATTGGTGCCTGCGAAGAGGGCCGTCGCATCTACGACAACATCCGCAAGGTCATCCAGTTCCTGCTTTCGGCTAACCTTGCCGAGGTCTTCTCGGTGTTTATCGCCACGCTCATCGGCTTTACCATCTTCCAGCCGGTGCAGCTGCTGTGGGTGAACCTGGTCACCGACTGCTTCCCCGCGCTCGCGCTGGGCATGGAGGACGCCGAGGGCGACATCATGAAGCGCAAGCCGCGCAACGCCAAGGACGGCGTCTTTGCCGGTCACATGGGCCTGGACTGCGTGGTCCAGGGCCTGATCATCACCGTGCTGGTGCTGGCGAGCTTCTTTGTGGGCGTGTACTTTGACATGGGCTACATCCACATCGCCGATATGATCGCCGGCAACGCCGACGAGGAAGGCGTGATGATGGCGTTCATCACGCTCAACATGGTCGAGATCTTCCACTGCTTCAATATGCGCAGCCGTCGTGCGTCGCTGTTTAGCATGAAGAAGCAGAACAAGTGGCTGTGGGCTTCGGCCGCGCTGGCGCTGGTGCTGACAGTGATCGTAACCGTGCAGCCGACGCTTGCCGAGATGTTCTTTGGCCCCGTGACGCTTGAGCTTAAGGGCGTTATCGCCGCCTTGGGCCTGGCCTTCCTGATCATCCCGCTGATGGAGATCTACAAGGCGATCATGCGCGCGGTCGAGAAGGAGTAGGTCGAAAGGCTATCCTTCCCGCCGGCCCGACCGCCTGCGGGGTTTCTTCTTCGCTGGTCCTCGCGCTTCGCGCTGCGGGATCGCTCAGAAGAAACCCCTCCCGGCGGGCGGGCCCTGCGGTATCCTTGCTGACTTTTCTCCCGTGCGGATGATAAAGGGCTGAGGGAAAGTGTGTGAGCTGGTCGGGCTTTGCCCGGCCAGCTCTTTTTGATTTAAAATACCTGCTCAGTTGTGTGGTTTTGTGCTGGGAGGCGTTTGTGGGCAAGGCTAAGGCTAAGGCGAAGAAAAAGACGACGGGGGCGCGGGCTAAGCGCGATCGTCGTCGGAAGCTCGCGACCGAGGCTCCCGCATCTGCTGAGGAGCTGCTGGCAAGTGTGCCGGGGCTTGACGCGCTGCAGGATGTTCCGGCGTTCGATGACCTGCCGGTCGATGCGGCTCAGCAGGCTGCATTTGACGACTTTTGCGCCCAGGCCGAGGAGCCCGAGCAGATGCAGCTCGGTGCCGTGGTGCGCCTGGACCGCGGGTTTCCGCTGGTGGCAACTGCCGATGACACGTTTCGTGCCGAGCATGCCGTAGGGTTTGCCAAGTCGCGTGGCGAGGACGAGGTCTTGCTGCCCGCCGTGGGCGACCGCGTGGCGGTTCGCCGTGCTCCCGGGCACGACATGGGCGTGATTGAGTGCGTACTGCCGCGCCGTACGAGCTTTGAGCGCTGGCGTGGCCGTGCCCGCGGTGAGCGTCAGGTGCTCTGCTCTAACGTTGACAGTGTGCTGATCGTGCAGGCGCTCGGCGCCGGCGAGGTGCTGCTCGACCGCGTGGCGCGCTCGCTGGTGCTGGCGCTCGACTGCGATGCCGAGCCGGTGGTGGTGCTCACCAAGGCCGACCGCTGCGAGGCCGATGAGCTCGAGCGCGATCTGGACCGTGTGCGCCGTCTGGTGGGTCCGGACGTGCGCGTGATCGTGACGTCTTCTGCCGAGGGCCTCGGCCTGGACGAGGTGCGCGCCTGCGTGCCGGCTGGGAGCTGTGCCATGATCTTGGGCGAGTCGGGCGCCGGCAAGTCAACGCTGCTCAATGCGCTGCTGGGCCACGATGCGCTGGCCACTGGCGGCGTGCGCGAGCGTGATGACCAAGGTCGCCACACCACGGTTGCGCGCGTGATGGTGGCGCTGCCGGGCGACGCCGGCGTGATTGCCGATGCCCCGGGCCTGCGCAGCCTGCCGCTCGTGGGGCATGAGCGGGGTCTGGCGCGTGCCTTCCCCGAGATCGTCGAGGCGTCGCGTGCGTGCCGGTTTGGCGATTGCACGCACACCCATGAGCCGGGTTGTGCCGTTCGCGAGGCCGAGGACGCGGGGCAGATCGACAGCCTGCGCCTGGAGATGTTCCAAAACCTGGCGTCATCCATGCGCGTGAGTGCCCAAATGCTCGACCCCGATGTCCATCTGTAATTGAATTTTCCTATGACAGCCGTCTCCTAACTGCTTGGGAGGCGGCTTTTTTGCTGCCAAAGCGTCTCGAAATATGCGTTTTGCCGACGTTCTGACCAAAACCTTGCCACGAGCTTGACGGGCTGGTCAGCTTTTGGTCAGCAATTGGTTTGACACGTAAAACCAAGATTACGATTGCGCCGCTTTGCGCCCTGGTCGCCCAGACAATGGTGGTACGGGCATTTGCCCGGCACTGCCATGAGAGGAGCGGCCGTGAACAAGAGCAAGCGCATCGCCATCAGTCTGGTCGCGGGCGTGCTTGCCGCGGCGCTCTGCATGGTTTACGGCTCGTCGATCCGTTCGCAAGCCGAGCAGGCTCAGGACGAGACTTTGGCAAAATACGGCGGCGACCGCGTTGAGGTGTGCGTCGCGGCGCGCGATATCGATGCGGGCGAGACCCTCGACGAGACTAATGTCATAACTCAGGAATGGCTGGCGAGTCTGTTGCCGCGTGACGCGGCGACCGAGCTGCGTCAGGTGTGCGGCGACGTGACGACCTCGCGCATTCCCAAAAACGCCGTGATTTGCAATGTCTACACCAAGGCCGAGAGCCACAAGCTCGAGGTGCCTAAAGGCAAGGTTGCCGTTTCGGTGGCGGTCGATGCCGAGCACTCGGTCGGCGGCGCCGCGGGCGTGGGCAGCTATGTGGACGTGTACGTGCAAAAAGATGGCGTGACCGATCGGCTGTGCGGCGCGTACGTGATCGATACCAGCGAGGATGCCGGCACCACGCGTGAAGGCAAGATCGAGTGGGTGACGCTGGCGGCAGACCCCGAAGATGTCAAGGAATTGCTGGGAGCCTCGGGAAAGGGAACGGTCAGCTTGACGATTCCCGCCACGGCGCGCGGCAAAAAGAGCGGAGGCGACGAGTGATGAAGGCGATCTGGCTTGCGTGCTGCGCGTGCGGCGATTACGGGCTGCTACAGCAGGAAGTCGAGGGTCGCGATGTGGGCGCGCAGGTGCTTCGCGTGGGCGACCTGGACGGGCTGGTATCCATGGCGCGGGCGTTTCCGTCGCGCCGCGGTGCCGCCATCATCGCGGCGTCTCTGTTCGATACCGAAGACGTGCGGAAGACCGTTGCGTGCCTGACGGCCGAGGGCCGTGTGAGTCGCGTCGTCGTGTTGATCGAGACGCTCGACCCGTCGGATATCGAAGGGCTGTTTCGCGCGGGGGCGACCGAGGTCATCGCTGCGCACAGTTTGTGCGGCAACGGGCGCGCGGGTGAGGGAACGGTTGATTCCGATCGGCATATGACGATTGAGCCCGATGCTTTTGTTGATAGGGAACCCGGGGCGCCTCGCGCTACAAGAGGCCCGCGTGTTGATGAATATGGAAAAGCGGAAGCCGAGCATGGTCGGCGCCCCCGGGACCCCCTTGCATGCGATGACGCTGGAGGGCCGGTACCGTATGGCGATGACGTTCTGGCTGAAGATATGGGATACGTACACGGCGTAAATCTGGCCGATGAGCTCGACGAGGTCGAGGGTTTTGCCGGGGCTGGCGAGCCGTGTACCGCTGCGTCTTTGGCTTCGGAACCGCAGCCCGGGCAGCCTGCCATGCCGGCTTGGGCTCAGCGCGTGACCGCGGCGGGGGAGACGGGGATGTTATCGCCCGCGTCCGTGTCGCCGGTTCCTGTACCGTCAGCCCCCGCGCCGTCGGCGGACGCTTTGATTCCGTCGCGTCGGGCACCGGTCGTCTGCGCCGTTTCGGGTTCGGGCGGTTGCGGCAAGTCGACGATCGTTGCCACCATGGCGCATGCGGCGTCGCTGTTGGGTTTGCGTGCCGCTGTGCTCGACTTGGACCTTATGTTTGGAAACCTATACGATCTGCTGGGTGTCGATGCCCCGCACGATATGGCGACGCTTATTGAGCCGTCGGCGGCGGGCGCATTTGCCGAGCCGGATATCGTGGCTGCATCGATGCGCGTCGCTCCGGGCGTCACGCTCTGGGGACCTGTCGCGGCCCCCGAGAAGGCCGAGCTCATGGCACGTCCGGTGGAGCTATTGCTCGATGTTTTACGTCGCGAATCCGACGTGGTCTTTGTTGACACCTCGGTCTTTTGGGGTGATGCCGTGGCCGCCGCGGTGGCGGCGAGCGACCGTTGCCTGGTCGTAGGCGATGCGGCGGTATCTGTCTCTTATACACATCTCCGAGCCCACGAGACGCGTAGTAATC
>URCU01000038.1:0-15858 GCA_900546425.1 uncultured Collinsella sp.
GAGATGTGTATAAGAGACAGTGATATGTGTGAGAGGCGGGCGGGAGGGATATGAGCGCCCTAAGCGACGCCGCTGGAGCCGAAGCCTCCGTTGCCTCGGTCGGTTTCGTCTAGTTCTTGTACTTCTACGAGGTTGACAGTGGGGACTTCTTGGATGACGAGCTGGGCGATGCGGTCGCCTTTGTTGATTTGGATGTTGTTCGTGGGGTCTAGGTTGATGAGGATGACTTTGAGCTCTCCTCGGTAGTGAGCATCGATGAGACCGGGCGTGTTGACTATAGACAGGCCCTGCTTAATGGCCAGGCCGCTGCGGGGCTGGACGAAGCCGGCATAGCCGTCGGGCAGGGCGATAGCTAGGCCCGTGGAGACCAGACGACGCTCAAAGGGCTTCAGAATGCAATCCTCGTTGGCTCGGAGGTCAAGACCGGCATCCGTGGGATGTGCGTATTTGGGAAGTTCGACGGTTGGGTCGAGACGTTTAATGTTAACGGTAATGTTGGACATGAAATCACCTTAGCTTATCGAGCTCTTGCAGAAACTCATCGACGTCTTTGAAATCGCGATAGACCGAGGCAAAGCGGATGTAGGCCACTTTATCGATCTTGGCCAACCGCTTAAGAACCATATCGCCCAGCTCATGGGACGTAACGGCCGTAAGCGTACGGGAGCGAAGCTCGACCTCAATATCGTCAATGATCTCGTTGAGCTTCTTAGTGTCGATATCACGCTTGATCGTGGCGCGCATCAAACCGACCAGAAGCTTATTGCGATCGAACCGTTGCTTAGTTCCGTCTGACTTAATGACCTCGATAGGGTCTTCACAACGCTCAAATGTCGTAAAACGATAATTACATGAACAGCATTCGCGACGGCGCTTGATGGTGTTATTAGATTCCTGCATGCGGGAATCAACAACGCGGGTATGTGCCTTGCCGCATTTAGGACAGCGCATGGTACCTCCTCTAAAACGATTACAAGGGTACCATGCGACGGTACTTAAATCTTAGGAACGTGCGGGAACTTTAAGATGCGCACCGGCATCGAGCGAGCCATGCTCCAGGTGATTGACGTTGCGGATCATATCAGAGGTCTCCTGCGTGGAAAGACCTTCAATCGGATGCTCCTGGGCAAGCGACCACAA
The DNA here is from genome assembly GCA_900546425.1 of uncultured Collinsella sp. Lineage (GTDB taxonomy): Bacteria > Actinomycetota > Coriobacteriia > Coriobacteriales > Coriobacteriaceae > Collinsella. Next base: position 1,141 of record URCU01000038.1, read on the forward strand.
GGAATCGCCAGACTGAACACGGACGGTCTCATAGGTAACGTTAGATGTCGACTCGGCATATGCGGCGTGACGAGCGCTGAAAATCGAGGTAGCAAGTACAAAGAAGAGCGTGAGCGCAGCGGCCAGGGCGACAATCGTCGAAACCTTTAGGGCAACGGGGGCCGAGGTCGTGGCGACACACTGGCTGCGGACGGGCTTGCCAGGCAGTGTTTGGAAACCAGATCGACCGCTTTTGACAACCGTGAAAGCCGGCGCCGCAGGCGTCTCGAGCTTAAGGGCGAGGTTTCCCTGGACCATATCCGTTGCGTTCATCATGTTCTCCTCTCGCGTGTTTTGCTGAGAACAGTTTTATCAAGCCGCGCGGACAAAAATGTCTAGCGCGAGAACGAATGTTCGGTTATTATTATCTTCGAACAGTTGTTCCTGTCAAGCAATAATCGAACATTTGTTTGACATTGGCAGAGAGGATCCCCTGATGGCTCGCAAAATTACCAAGCGTCAGCAACAGATTTACGACTTCATCAAGGAATATCAGCAGGAGAAGGGCTATCCGCCCAGCGTGCGCGAGATGGCATCGGCCGTAGGCCTCTCCTCCCCCAGCACGGTGCATGCTCATCTCTCTGCCCTGGAGGCTCGAGGGCTGCTCAAGCGCGATGCCACCAAGCCTCGCGCCCTAGAGCTCTTTGATGAGGATGGATCCTCTGTCTCGATTTCCAAATCCGATGAACCCACAGCGCCCCGCGGAACGGTCTCGCTGCCGCTCGTCGGTCGCGTCGCGGCTGGGATACCCATTCTGGCCGAGCAAAATATCGAGGACACCTTTACCATCCCGACCGAAATCGCCACAGACCAGGGCTCCTTTATCCTTGAAGTGCACGGCAGCTCAATGATCAATGTCGGCATCTACAACGGTGACTACATTATCGTTCGCGAGCAAAAGAGCGCCATGAACGGCGAAATTGTCGTGGCCATGATCGATGGCTCGGCGACCGTCAAGACGTTCTACAAGGAGCAGGGGCGCGTGCGCTTGCAGCCCGAGAACGACACTATGGAGCCCATCTATGCGACGAACCCCGTTATTTTGGGTAAGGTTGTCGGTTTAATGCGCCGGTTCTCGTAATGCAAAAACGCATCACCATATTTGATACCGTCCGCGGGTTTACGATGCTGTCGATGGCAGGTTTTCACGCCTGCTACGATTTGGCCTACCTATATGGATGGGAAATGCCATGGTTTACCGAAACGGTTTTCCAGGATATCTGGCGCGCTAGTATAAGCTGGGTATTTTTGTTTATCGCCGGTTGGATGTGCACGCTCTCACGTAATAACGGTAAGCGCGCCCTCAAATACGCAGCCGCAGCCTTGATCGTATGGATTGCAACCACACTGGTGTCAGTCGACGATTCGGTAAACTATGGCATCATTTATTGCATGGCAGCGTGCACCGCGGTGGTTGCACTCACCCGTCCGTTACTCCAAAAAATACCGGGCTCGTGGGGCATCGCAGTGTGCCTTGTTATTTTTGCCCTAACCTGGGGCATTCCAAAGGCGGTCTACCCACTCCCCTACCTGGCATGGCTAGGATTCCCGGGCCCGAGTTTTGTTTCGGGAGATTACTATCCGCTCATTCCGTTTGTCTTTATGTACCTTACCGGCTTTTTTGCAGCCCAGGCGGCACAAGCGTCAAGCCTCGAAGCGCCAGCATGGGCGTACGCTAATCCCATGCCGGCGCTCGCAGTCCTCGGTCGGCATGCCTTACCGTTCTACCTGCTTCACCAGCCTGTCATTCTAGGCGTGCTAGAGCTCGTTTATTCCGTACGATAGCGCTCAAGACGCGGCGCGATTCGGGCCGGCAACTTCACCACAATGCGAACGCCGTCCTCGAGATATTCCTCATGCAGGAGGGTTCCCTGCTCATGCACCAGCGTAATGAGGGCGCCCTCGCGATACGGGATATCGGCGGAGAGCAACACATCGGTGGCGGCTGCCTCACGAGCAATACGGTCAACGAGATCGTCGAGCCCCTCGCCCGTCTGGGCCGAGAACAGCACGGCCTCGGGATAGCGACGATGGAAACTCAATCGATCGACGCAATCGAGTAGGTCGATTTTATTGAACACCGTAAGCGTCAAACGCTCGCCGGCACCGATTTCGTCAAGAACGCGATCGACTGCCTCGAGCTGGCGTTCGTAGTCCTCGTCAGAGGCATCCACAACTTTAAGGATCAGGTCGGCACCAAGGACCTCAGACAGCGTTGACTTAAAAGCATCAACAAGACCATGCGGCAGCTTTTGAATAAAACCAACGGTATCGGTAATGGTCATGCCACGACCACCGGGCAAGCGATACGAGCGCGTCGTCGGATCGAGCGTGGCAAACAATTTGTCCTGCGAAAGCACCGTAGACCCGGTCAGGCGATTGAGCAACGTCGACTTACCGGCATTGGTATAACCGGCTAAGGCAACGCGAAACGCAGGCGACTCGATACGACTCTTTGACTGGACATCGCGGCGCTGTTCAACCTGCTTAAGCTCGCGACGAAGCGCGGCAATCTTGTTGCGAATCAAACGTCGGTCAACCTCGAGCTGGCTTTCGCCCTGGCCAAAGCGCGAACCAATGCCACCGCGTGTCTGCTCTTTAGCAAGATGGCTCCACATACCGCGCAAGCGAGGCAACAGATACTGCAATTGGGCTAGCTGCACCTGCAGGCGGCCCTCACGAGTCTGAGCGTGCAGGCCAAAGATATCGAGAATCAACGCCGTACGGTCGATAATCTTAACCGGTTCGCCCACGGCTTTCTCAAGATACGACTGCTGCGAGGGCGTTAAATCGTCGTCGAAGATAACAACATCGGCATCCATTCGATGCACAAGCCCGCAAAGCTCCTCAACCTTACCGGAGCCGATAAACGATTTTGGATACGGTTTAACCAGACGCTGTGACAAACGCGCCACGCACTGGGCGCCAGCCGTATGGGCCAGGCGCTCAAGCTCGTCAAGCGAGCGATCGAGCGGCCAGGCGTTATCGCGCCACTCAGCTCCAACAAGAACGGCACGTTCGGGCGCAGGAGCCGTTAGAACGAGGGGAAACTGAGCCATTAGACCGCCTCGATACGGTGAAGGATATCCTCAACGACCTCATCGATCGTAAATTCGTCCATATCGAACCACACGATACGGTCATCGCGTTTAAACCACGAAAGCTGACGCTTGGCGTAGCGACGCGAGCGCATCTTGATGAGTTCGCGAGCCTCATCCATAGACATCACGCCTTCAAAGGCATCGATAATCTCTTTATAGCCAATCGCTTGCATCGAAGTCAGGGCATCTCCCAGCCCCTGGTCCATAAGACCGCGAACCTCATCAACAAGACCCTGTTCAAACATCAGATCGACGCGAAGGTTAATACGCTCGTAAAGCGCCTCGCGATTACGCATCAATCCAAACCACAGAGCGTGATAATGCTCGCGCGGAACACTAAACTGCGACTTTTGCTGCGCATAGGACACACCATCATCGTGCATTTCGAGCGCGCGAATCACGCGACGAACATTATGGGGGTGGATGACCGCAGCGGACTCGGGATCACGCTCGGCAAGCAGCGCGTGCAGCGCTTCCTCGCCTATGCGCTCGGCAAGCTCCTGATACCCAGCGCGGCGATCGTCCTCAAGCTCGCCCGAGGGAAAATCCATCTCATCCAGAGCGGCCTTGAGATACAAGCCTGTACCCCCGCAAAACACCGGTAGGCGGCCCTCGCCCAGCAAGCGCTCAACATGTACACGAGCGTCTGCCTGATACAGCGCTGCAGAATATGCAACGCCCGGTTCAACAATATCGACCAGGCGTAGAGGCGCCGTGCATTCCTCGGGTGCCATTTTGGCAGTGCCGATATCCATACCTCGATAGATTTGCATCGCGTCACACGACAGCACTTCGGACGAAAGACGAGTCGCCAAACGATCTGCGACATCACTTTTGCCAACCGCGGTCGGACCGACAATCGCAACGGCGGAAAGGCCTGCCCCGGGAGAAATCATTAGCGCGGCTCGCCCACAACGGATCCGGACAGATACCAGGTCTTGGCAACATCGACGTCAACATCGACAATCTTGCCAATCAACTGATCGATACTGTAGCCCTCGGGAATCGGTGCATGAACGGTCTGATTCTTAGGACTCTTGCCCAGCAGCACCGCGTCATTCTTTTTGCTCGTACCCTCAATAAGCGCCGGCACAACGGTGTGGAGCTCACCTTGGTTATATTCGTGCGCAGTGGTCTCAATAACCTTCACCAAACGGTTGAAGCGCTCAAGAATCACCTCATGCGGCGTGGGATCATCAATCTCGGCTGCCGGAGTACCGGCGCGCTTGGAATAGATAAACGTATAGGCCTGAGCATAACGGACCGTCTCGGCAAGCGAGAGCGTCTGCTCAAAGTCTTCCTCGGTCTCGCCGGGGAAGCCAACGATGATATCGGTCGAAAGCGCGATATCGGGCATGCGATTGCGGATGCGATCGACAAGCCCCAGATAGTCTTCGCGCGTATAGCGACGATTCATCTCTTTAAGGATGCGCGTCGAGCCCGATTGAACTGCCAGGTGCAGCTGCGGCATGACGGCAGGCGTCTCGGCCATAGCGTCGATAGTCTCGGGCAGCAGGTCTTTGGGGTGTGAGGAAGTAAAGAAGATGCGCTCTACACCCGTATCACCCACGGCACGCAACAGGTCGGCAAAGCGCGGCTTGCCAAACAGATCGCGACCATAGGAGTTGACGTTTTGACCCAAAAGCGTGATCTCGCGCACGCCCTGGCGTACGAGACCGGTGACCTCGTCGACAATCTCCTCGAAAGGGCGGCTCTTTTCGCGACCGCGTACATACGGCACGATGCAATAGGTGCAGAAGTTATTACAGCCCGTCATTATGGGGACCCAAGCGTGATACTGGGTCTCACGATGCCACGGCATGCTCATAGCATCCGTGTCCTCGTGTTCATTGGTGCGAATATGACGCTTGCCGTCCAAGAACGCCTCGGCAATGAGCTCGGCAACATGCGCGATGGAATGCGTGCCAAAGATAACATTGACGTTATCGACATTCGTGAGCAGGCCCTCGCCGTCGCGCTGCGCGATACAGCCGCCCACGGCGACCACACGCTTGCCCGAGGGCGAAGGCGGGAGGCTCTTACAAGAGTTGCACTGACCGTACAGACGGGTGTCAGCGGCCTCACGAACGCAGCACGTCATGAACACGACAATGTCAGCATGCTCTGGATCGAGCGCCATGAGGCAGCCATACGAGTCGAGCAGGCCACTCACACGCTCGGAGTCGTGCTGATTCATCTGGCAGCCAAAGGTGCGGATAAAGTAGGTTTTACCGGCAAGAATATCGCGTACGGAACCCTGGTCCATGTGTATAAGTCCTAACGAGGTGGAATAGGCAGAATCAAAAAGCGCGGGCAAAGAGCAAACACGCTATGCCACAGGCTTAACGTCGTCCATCACAACGTTATCCATAGCAGCTCGATTAATCTGATGAACATAAATAGAAAGACGGATGGCCGTGCGCGACTCCCCGTTGATGAGGATGTCGGAGAACACCGGCGCGCAGGAAATATCAAACCCGGTTGGAATCAAAAAACCGCGTGCAATGGCCACGGCCTTGATGGCCTGGTTGACGGCACCCGCGCCGACACACTGGATATTGACGGGGACACCATCTTTGACCATACCGGCAATGGCGCCGGCAACGGACGCGGGCGATGATTTGCTTGATACCTTCAGGCAATCCATGAAGAAACTCCTGCGTTTAAAAGTACGTTTTAACTGCAATAACTGTATCGTACCGAACGGACTCGGTAAAGATGCTATTCCTCTTTGGCAAGATCGAACGTCACGGTAATACGATCACGCGAAACACGAATCTTGGGGTCGCCGCAAAGGTTGAGATAGTACCGCGATGCAAGATCGTTAAAGTCGCGTTCGACGGCTCGCGAGAACTGCGCCATGTCGTCCTTGGCGATACGCAGCCCGCGACGATCCTTGGCAAGATCAACCGGAGCAGACGCATGCGGAGACGAATCGCGCTCGCGAAGCAGGCGTGCGGTCACACCGCGAACGGGCTTAATCTGGCCCGCCAAGATACGATGCGCCGTACGCTCGGACATCTCAAGGCCCAGACCCGAACAGATACGAATAAAGTCTTCCGCATCCGAAGCAAGTCCCAGGCGATCGACCACCGGAAGCTCGGCTTCGTCATCGATAAACAAAAGACGAGAAGCATCGAGACGGCTGGACGCCTGCGCATGCAACGTCGCGGCAATCTCGGACGGAGACCCCAAATAGACATCACAGGCGCGCAGCTCCTCGAGAGCAAACTCGCAGGCGGCGCGAATGATGTTGTGAGGGCCGCGGGCGCAGACATAGTGACCGTCCTCGTCCTTCACGGCCTGAGGCCAGCTGGACTGATCGGCGCGCTCGCCAAGGCGGTCGGTAGCGACGCTCACCTTAAAAACCGAGCCAAGGTCAACATCCGACGCGACAACGCGTGCCTCGTCGGTGTTCTGCTTAATCGAGAACAATGCCATGCCTCGACCGTGAACGCCCCAACGATCCATCTTCATGCTCTCGAGCTTGGAGGTAACGCGAGCATCAAAGATGCGCTCCTGCATATCCTGCGGCACGCCCGAGCCGTTATCCAGAAAGACGAGCGTACGGACGCCATCTTCCTTGGTCGTGGCGAGATAGACCTTGTCGGCGCCGGCATCACGGGCGTTCCGCAGCATTTCGATGACAATATCCTCGACATGCTGAATGTCGTGCTTTGCCTGCCGCCGCTCGGCCTCCGAAACGCGGAGGCGGACATACCCCTCGCCAAGGTTCTCCTCGACGCGAAGGTTGCCCTCCCCCGACATCGACGCGATAAATGAGATGAGCTCGTTCGCGTCGTTCATGTTATTTAGCGATATCGACAGCGCGGCTCTCGCGAATCACGACGACGCGCACCTGACCGGGATACTCCATCTCTTCCTCAATCTGATGGGCGATGTCATGAGCCAAGACCGTGGACTGAGCATCGGAAATCTTGTCCGGCTGAACCATGACGTGAACCTCGCGACCAGCCTGCATAGCATAGGTACGCTCAACGCCGTCATGGGAGTTGGCAATCTCCTCGAGCTTCTCAAGGCGCTTGATGTAGTTCTCGGCCGATTCGCGACGGGCACCAGGGCGAGAGGCAGAAACGGCATCGGCAGCCTGGACCAGAACATCGAGCACCGTGTTGGGGTCGACGTCGGCGTGATGGGCCTCGATAGCGTGAACGATAACGGGCTTCTCGCCATAGCGACGGGCGAGCTCGGCGCCGATAACGGCATGCGGACCCTCGACGTCATGGTCGATAGCCTTACCAAGATCGTGCAGCAGGCCGGCACGCTTGGCGGTCACAACGTCCAGGCCAAGCTCGGAAGCCATCACGCCGCACAGGTCGGAAACCTCGAGGGAATGCTGGAGCACGTTCTGACCAAACGAGGTGCGGTAGCGCAGAGCACCCAGGGTCTTAACGATCTCGGGGTGCAGATCGTGGATACCGGTATCGAAGGCAGCCTGTTCGCCAGCCTCGCGCACGCGCTGCTGAACCAAGTCGGCGGCCTTGTGATACATCTCCTCGATGCGGGCGGGGTGAATGCGGCCGTCAGCAATAAGGTTCTCAAGGGCGACGCGGGCGGTCTCGCGACGGACCGGATCGAAGCTCGAAAGCACGACGGTCTCAGGCGTATCATCGATCACGAGGTTGACGCCGGAAACCTGCTCGAAGGTGCGGATGTTGCGACCCTCGCGGCCGATGATGCGACCCTTGAGGTCATCGGAAGGAATGTGCACAGAGGTAACGGTAACCTCGGCGGTGTGGTCGGCGGCGCAGCGCTGAATCGCCAGGGACAAGATCTCCTGAGCGGTCTTGTGGCACTCGGCGCGAACCTGCTGCTCGGACTCACGGATGATCGTGGCGGCCTCGTGGGTAACCTCGCCGCGAACCTTGTCGAGGAGCTCCTTGTGAGCGTCCTCGCGGGTCAGGTCGGCGATGCGCTCAAGCTCAGAGGTCTGCTTGGCGCAAAGCTCCTCAAGCTCGCGGGAGCGCTTCTCTACCTGGCCAGCCTGGCTGGACAGCTGGTGCTCACGCTTATCGAGGGCATCGTTGCGGCGATCGAGGGACTCCTCGCGCTGCATCACACGGTTCTCGAGCGTACGAATCTCGTTCTTGCGCTGCTTGTCCTCGGCCTCGGCAGCCTGCTTGTTCTTGATGATCTCTTCCTTAGCCTCAAGCAGAGCCTCTTTTTTGAGGGTCTCGGCCTGACGCTTTGCATCGCCGATTAGGGACTCAGCCTGTGCGTGTGCCGACTGGATCTTTTCGTCGGCCTCGTGAAGACTACCCTGCTTGGCGGTGCGCATGTAGGCAATGGCGGCGATGGCACCCAAAACGATGCCAACGAGCGCTGCGATGATAGGCATGCTCACTCCTTTTTATGGATTCGTTACACAACAAAGCGAACCGTCCTTACGAACGGCTCGCGACATTTGAGTAATATGGGCGCAGCTTATGCGGGTCGGATACAGATAAACATATAAACAAACTCATCAAAGATGAGCACATATCACAAAGCAAATGACAGTGTTTATCGTACGTTGAACCGCAACAACTGTCAAATAAATGGAACCGGTACGGCGGCTATAACGCGGTGAACGGCAGGTACGCAAAACACATGTGTCTAAACTGCACATTCCTCACGTTCGGCATCGAGACGCGCCTTAACGGCATCGGCGGCGATGTGGTACGAAAAGCCCTTGCCCATTAAAAACCGGACGAGCTTTTCGAATCCACGCGTCTCGGGAACACGACGCTTCGCGAGCAGGGCTGACGCACGCGCCAAATCGTCTTCGACGGCAAAATAATCCTCGGGATAGCCGGGGATATCATCGAGTACGACATGACGGCGCTTGAGCTCGGTCTCAATCTTGCGCTGTCCCCAACCACGCCGCTTGCGTTCCTCGATAAAGTACGAACAAAAGCGCCTCTCATCTAAAAATCGATACTCAGTGGCACGCTGGACGGCAAAATCAATTGCGGGCTGACGAAATCCGTAACGAGACAGCTTGTCACGGACCTCGCCCGTGGCATGGTCGCGGCGCGACAGCATCTCAGTCACCATGGTAAGCGCGCATTTACGCTCAATGAGCTGCACCGCCTCGCAAAACTCATCCCAATCGCAGGGAAGATCGGGGCGATTTTTAAGAAATAGGCGCGCGACACGAACAGGAATCCAGATGGATCGTTCAAAACCGCCCTCGAGCTCACAGTCGATATGTGCACAAGGCTTTTTTGATGCATACCCACTCGAGAACGAGGAGGCCGCCTTCTTATCGGGAAAGACGACCGTGGCCTCGGTCACCGTATACGACATGAGGGCATCCGCTACTCGTCGTCATCATCGAGCATCGCGGAGCCATCGATGGCGTAAAGCTCATCGAACTCCTCAGTTTCGGGCTGATCGGTCAGCTCGACCTCGGACGGAGCATCGTCATCGAATTCAAGGCCGCAGGCGAGACGAACCTTATGCTCGATCTCGTCAGCACAATCGGGGTGTTCGCGCAGGAAGGCCTTGGCGGCCTCGCGACCATTACCGAGCTTATCCTCACCGTAAGCAAACCAAGAGCCCATCTTTTTGCAGATACCGCACTCGACGGCCATGTCCAGAATCGAGCCCTCCTTAGAGATGCCCGTGCCGTACATGATGTCGAACTCGGCCGAGCGGAACGGTGCGGCCACTTTGTTCTTAACGACCTTGGCACGCACACGATTGCCAATGACCTCGTCCTTAAGCTTAATGCTGTCGATGCGGCGAATATCGATACGCACCGACGAGAAGAACTTGAGGGCGCGGCCGCCCGTCGTAGTCTCGGGGTTGCCGAACATGACGCCGATCTTCTCGCGCAGCTGGTTAATGAAGATGCAGGTCGTTTTAGATTTGGCGAGGGAGCCTGCGAGCTTACGGAGCGCCTGGCTCATCAGACGGGCTTGAAGGCCGACCGTAGTATCGCCGATCTCTCCCTCGATCTCGGCACGCGGAGTCAAAGCGGCGACAGAGTCGACGACGATGGCGTCGATGGCGCCAGAGCGCACGAGCATGTCGACGATCTCGAGCGCCTGCTCACCCGTATCGGGCTGGGAAATGAGGACCTCATCGATGTCCACGCCGATACGCGCGGCATACGTTGGGTCGAGCGCGTGCTCGGCATCGATAAATGCCACGACGCCGCCCATAGCCTGGGCCTCTGCCAAAATCTCGAGCGAAAGCGTTGTCTTACCGGAGGACTCGGGACCGTAAATCTCGACGATACGGCCGCGCGGCACGCCGCCGATGCCCAGAGCGGCATCGAGGGCCAGGGCGCCCGTGGGAATGGCCTCGACCTCGAGCTCGGGACCACCGTCGCCGTACCTCATGATGGAACCCTGGCCGAATTTCTTCTCGATCTCGGCCTTGGTGGTGGCGATCATCTCATCGCGCTCTTTACCCGTCGTGCGAGCATGAACGGTACGTACGGGACCTGAATTCTTGGCCATGAATAGCCCTCCTCTTAACAACCTGCATCGATAATAAACGAACGGCTGTTCGTGGTCAACCGTTCAGATAAATCATATGCAGCCGACCTTTCCAAAACCCAACCAAACGCCGACCAAACACTGACCAAAAACTTGACCGCACGCGAACCATGCAAGGAAAGACAAACAAGAATACGCCAACTACCTTCACAAAGGGCAAATTCGCCAGAGGTCCCTATCTCCACAATTAAGGGGCCCGGAGGCCCCTTAAAACACGTCTATTCCATAGAATCGAGCACGTAGACAATGCGACCCAGTGCCTCAGCGACCGCATGGGCACGGACGCATGAACGATCGCCCTCATAGTGACAACGAATGGAGTCCACGACCGACGCTCCCCCATTGGCCGAGCGATACGCCCAGCCAATATAAAAGGTTCCAGCCGGATCGTCCTCGGTGCCTCCACCGGGGCCGGCATAGCCCGTCGCGCTCACGGCAATATCGCTCTGGTACAGCTCCAGCGAACCGGCAGCCATCTCGCGCGCCGTCTGATACGACACCGCGGTATAGCGGTCGAGCGTCTCCTGCTCAACGCCGAGCACGCGATGCTTAATCTCGTCGCAGTACGTCACCGCACCGCCACGAAGCACTGCCGAGGCGCCAGGGATATCGGCAATCGTCGAGGCGATCATGCCCGCTGTCAGAGATTCAGCCGTCGAAACCGTCGCACCACGAACGCTTGCACGCTCGACAATATCGCGTGCAAGATCTTCATTGTGCGCGGCAATTTGCTCAAATGATTCCGTCATGCCTACCAGGACCTAGACCGAAAAGACGATCTTGCGGCAGTTCCAGAAGTACTGAGCGCCAGAAATAACGGTCAAGACAACGGCCACGGCGTACAGGAAGCGTGACACCGAGTAGATACCGAGCGTCAGCGCCACCGGGCCAAGGTGCAAGCCAGCCATCGCAAAGACGCACAGATAGCCGCAGATGGAAACCATCGTAGTCGCCGTCTTGTACTTCCCAAGCTTATCGGCGGCAACGACCACACCGGCCGCACTCGCGACCATGCGCAGGGCGCTCACCAGCAGCTCGCGGAACAGGATGATGAACACCGACCACACGGTTACGGCACCAAAGTCCAAGAACAGAAGCAGAGCCGAGAACACGAGCAACTTATCGGCGATGGGATCCAGGAACTTACCGAAGTCGGTGATCTCGTTGCGTGAACGAGCAAGGTAGCCATCAACCTTATCGGTGCACGACAGGATGACGTACAGAATAAAGGCGGCAGCGGCGAGCAGTCCGTCGAAGGTGCTCCAATCCGTACCGGCAACGCTTGTGTGAGACAGCGCCGACACGATCATGAACACCGGAATAAAGACGATGCGCACGCACGTCACGATGTTGGCGGGCGTCCAAACACTCGTCAGTTCCTTATTGCTCTCGTTAGCCACGACGCTCTCCTACTCCACAACATGACCGATAAGCTCGTAGCAGAAGCTATCGGTAAACTCGACCGTCAGAATATCGCCCACAGATGCCTCGCTGGCATCCAGATGCACCGCACCATCAGAATCGGGCGCCTGGAACCAGGCATGTCCGATGAGCTCGGCGCCGTCCTCGGTCTCCTCGATGCCGTCAACGATCACCTGGGCGCGTTCGCCCACATGCGCGGCAGTCGCGGCAAAACCGAGCGACTCGGCCAGGTCCATAGCCTCCTGGGCGCGCTCGAGCTTAACCTCTTCGTCGACCTGACCGTCCATCTTGGCGGCCAGGCTACCCTCCTCACGCGAGTAGGCAAAGACGCTCGTGTAATCAAAGCCGACGGTGTCCATAAAGTCAATGAGATCGCGGAACTCGTCGTCGGTCTCGGTCGGGAAGCCGACCATGGCAGTGGAGCGGATCACGATACCGGGGATGCGCTCGCGCAGGTCGCGGAACAGGTCCTCGAGCTCCTGGCGCGAACCGGAGCGGCGCATGGCCTTGAGGATGCGCGCGTCGCAGTGCTGCACAGGGATATCGATATAGGGCAGCACCTCGGGAGTATCGCGAATGGTCTCGATAAGCTCGTCGGTCATGCCCTCGGGCTGCAGGTAGAGCACGCGGACCCACACGTTATGAGGACGCACCGCCCCAGCAACGGCCTGCAGCAGCTGCGCCAGATTGCGCGGCGAGCCCTCGGCGAGGTCCTCGTCGGCAAAGTCGGTACCCCAGATGCCCGTGTCCTGACCGATCAGTACGATCTCGCGCACACCGCCGGCGACCAGGTCGCGCACCTCGGAGATAATGCTCTCGGCATTGCGCGAGTGGTAACGACCGCGGATATAAGGGATCATGCAGAAGCTGCAGAAGCGGTTGCAGCCATCAGAGATCTTGACGTAGGCGACAGCGCCCTCGACGGTGCGCTTGACCTGCGGAATATAGGCGGCAATCTCGCGCTCAACACCCAGCACGTCATCGATGACCGCCACGATGCCGTCTTCCTCGTCGGCCTTCACAAAGGCCGCGACCTCGGGTAGCTCGTCGGGCAGGTCGTCGCCGTAGCGTGACGGCACACAGCCGCACATGACGATCGGGCAGGAACGAACGCCGTCCTGCACCTCGTTGGCAAGCTCGAGCGTGGTCTCGATGCTCTCGGACGTTGCAGAGGCAAGGAACGAGCACGTATTGACGATAGCGATATCGGCATCCTGTGGATCGAATGCCTCCTCGTAGCCTGCGGCGGTCAGCAGCGAACGCATACGGTCGGTATCGACCTCGTTCTTGGCGCACCCGAGGGTGATATAGAGTACGGAGCCCAACGGAGTATCCATGTTGGAGAGCGGTCCTTTCGAATGAATTAACGGTAGTTGGTGAACTGCAGCGGCTGACCGTAGTCCTGGTCGCGCAGGAACTGGATCACGGTCTGCAGCGCATCCTTGGAAGCGGAGGAAACACGCAGTTTGTCGGCCTCAATCGTCACCTTGACCTTGAGCTTCTGATCCTTGATGTCCTTATTGATCTTCTTGGCAGTCGTCTGGTCGATACCCTCGACGATGTGACCGAGCACGCGCACGGTACCGCCCGATGCAGCCTGAGGCGCATCCCAAGACACGGCCTTAAGATCGATGCCGCGCTTGATGAGCTTGGAGCTCAGGACATCGATAATCTGCTTGGAGACAAAGTCGGCCGGGGCGTTGATCGTAAAAAGCTTGTCGCCCTTCGAAAGCTCGATGGTAGCGCCGGAGTCCTTCAGGTCATAGCGCTGGGAAATCTCGCGCGTGGCCTGCTGGAAGGCATTGTCGACCTCCTGCATATTGACCTCGGACACGACGTCGAAGCTGGAATCTTTAGCCATGGTTAATCCTTTCGCTTACGAGCGGCTTAGTAGCTGTCGTACGAATAGTCGTCTGAATAGGGCGTAGTCTGCCCGTCGGTGGCGGTATCGGTGCCGTCCGTGGACTGGGCATCGGTTCCATCAGTTCCGTCGGTACTTTCGGTGCCATCGGTGCCGTCGGAGCTCTCGCCGTCCTTGGACTCGGTCGTCTCCTTCTTGGGAACGGTAATCGTCACGCGTGCCACGCCCGACGTCTTAGTGTCGTAGCGGACCTTTTCGCCGTTCTTGGTAACGGTGACATCGGAAGGCTTGGACGTGGTGATCTCAATCGAGGACTCGGGCGTGTATTCCTGCTCAAAGGGACCGGTCGCCTGGGCGCCATAGACAGACTTGCCATCAACCTTGACTTCAATCCAAGCAGTCTTGCCCTTGGCAACGGAGATCTTGACCTTTGTGACCTCGTTCTCCTCCTTCTTGGCCGTCGTCTTGGCGGCGTCCGAATCGGTGGACTCGTCCGTCGTCTCATCGGTATCTTTGTCCTCATCGACGGATTCGGTCTTCTTGGAAGACTTCTTAGTCGTTGTCTTGGTGGCAACGGGCGTCTCGGGCGTCGACTCGGGCGCCGAGGAGCCGCAGCCACGCAGGAGCACCACGATGAGCACGATCAGCAGCAGCGCCACGGCACCGATACCGGCGTAAACGATACGAGGGTCGAGACTGTTGTTCTGGGGAGCACGACCACCGCCGCGTCCACGATTGGAACCACCGCGACCAGTGCCTTGGCTGTCTCTTATACACATCTCCGAGC
>URCU01000039.1:0-15552 GCA_900546425.1 uncultured Collinsella sp.
TTACTACGCGTCTCGTGGGCTCGGAGATGTGTATAAGAGACAGGAACATGCGCCTGTCGCGCGGCAAGACCACTACGGCCGTCAAAAGCCTGCTGCAGAGCGTGCAGGGCCAGGTCAGGGGCACGCGCAAGGCTGCCAGTGATGATAACTGGTTTAAGAACGTGCCGTGCGTGGTCTCGGACGTGTTCCAGGCGCTGTGGCGCGACAAACCCGTGACGGCGCTCAAGGCCATGCTCGCCGTTGCCGAGGCGTTGCCCGACCGCGCCTTTGGAGGCCTTGACGGTCAGGCTCGTCGCCAGGCGGAGACTGCCTTGCTGCGACATGCCATCGACATCCTTATGAACGATGCTCGTGCGCTCGACGTGTCGCAGGCCGCGACCGTGCCCGTGCTCGACGGCGTTCGTACCAAGGTGGACAAGCGCAGCACCGCATACGATTACGAGACCTACGAGGTCGACCGCGCGCCGCGTGCTCAGGTGCGCTTCGCGTCGCTTGCCGATGCGGCGGCCCTGCGCCCCGCCAGCTACGATGCCGTGCTGTTTGCCGACGTCGACCTGGACAGCTATCCGCTCTCGCACGAGGAGGGCCCGCTTGCCACGCTGACGGCAGAGTTAGATCGCAGCGGTGTGACGCTTGAGCCCGCGGCCCTGCTGCGCGTGCGCTTTGGCCGCGCGATGCAGGCCACGCGCGGTCCGGTTGCGCTTGCCCGCGTGACGCACGATCGCCAGGCACGCGAGTGCTATCCGGCTGCCGTGTGGACCGAGCTGCGGGCGCACGCCGAGGCCACTGGCGCCGCCAAGGTTGCGTGCGTGGGCGAGGGCGGTATCGTCGCCGATTTTGATCCAGCGGCCGGCGAGGGTATCGAGTGCAAGCGCGTCGCATGCGAGGCTCCTCAGCATTTGAGCGAGGCGGCTGTGCCGTACCTGGTCCTGCGTCGCCGCGATGGCGAGGGCGAGAACGCGCCGCTCGTGCCGCGTCTGACGTCCGCCTCGCAGATTGAGGCGTACTCGACGTGCCCGCTGTGCTGGTTCGTGTCATATCGCGTGAAGCCCCAGTCCATCGACGCGGGCTTTGGAAATATGGAGAAGGGCAACTTTGTCCACGATGTGCTGGAGCACCTCCATGCCCGCCTGCCCCAGGTGGGCATGGAGCGCGTGACGCCCGAGAATCTGCCGCGCGCTCAGGAGCTGCTCCGCGAGGTCTTTGACGAGACGTTGGCCGAGCACGCCGGCAAGCGAGGCACGGAGGGCCCGCTGGTGCCGCTCTCTGCGGTGGAGGAGCGCCAGGTGGCCGAGATCTTGCCGCAGCTGGAGGGCGTGCTTGCCTACGAGTCCGAGGCGATTGCCCCCTTTGCCCCGCGCTACCTGGAGTTCGCCTTCAACGAGCTCAAGGTCGAGTATGCCGGTTGGCCGCTTGGCGGGCGCATCGACCGCGTGGACGTGGACGCCGAGAATCGTGCCGTGGTGATCGACTACAAGCATCGCACGGGCGTTGAGGAGTTTAAGCTTGCCGACCCTACGGTGCGCGACGAGGAATCGGGCACGGCGCCCATCGACGATCCGCGCTGGTTACCGCCCCATACTCAGACGCTTATCTATGCGCAGGCCATGCGCCGGGCGCTGGATCTGGATACCCGTGCGGCGCTCTATTTTTCGACCAAGGGCGGCAAACCGGCGCTGCGAGGCGCCGCGAGTGCCGAGCTGCTCGAGGAGGAGCGCGGCGACGGTCGCATCCCGGGCCTTAAGAAAGGTTTCCCCGGCGAGGGTGGCAGCATGGACTTCGACGCTCTGCTCGATCGCGTGGAGGCCGGCATTGCCGAGCGCCTGCGCGAGCTCGAGGCAGGCAACGTTGCCGCCGTCGACCCGGCGTCGGCTCAGGCCGCGCATGCGCGCTGCTCGTATAACCACGAAGGAACGTTTGTAAGGAGGGACGTGTAGACCATGGATCTTTCGACTTTGATGCCGCAACAGCTGCAGATCGTCAAAACGCTCGACCGTCCGCTGTTTGTCTCGGCGGGCGCCGGCTCGGGCAAGACCTTTACCCTCACGCGCCGCATCGTCTACGCGCTCTCGCCCGAATCCGGTCCGTTCATTGAGCATTTGGACCAGGTGCTCGCCATTACCTTTACCAAAGATGCCGCGGCCGAGATCCGTGACCGCGTGCGCCGCGCGCTCATCGACGAGGGCATGGACGAGGAGGCCCTGACCGTCGACGATGCGTGGATCTCGACCATTCACGGCATGTGCTCGCGTATCCTGCGCGCACATGCGTTGGAGCTGGGCATCGATCCCGAGTTCACGGTGCTCACTGATACCGACGAGCTTATGGACCAGGCTGTTGAGCATGTGCTGGCCCGCGCGACGGCGCCCGATGCCGCCCCCGAGCTCGCCGCCTCGCTTAAAAGCCTCTACGCCTGGTATCCCATGGCGGGCGAGGGCGGGCCGTTTGGTGCCGGCACGACCATTAAGGGCCTGGTGCGCGAGCTGCTGGAGCTCTCGAGCCAGCTGCCGGGCGGCATGGACGACGTGCATGTGGCGCGCGGACAGGCCGACACCTCGGCGCTTGCCGATGCCTATCGCGCAGCACTGGGTGCGAGCAAGGCCGCGACCGAGAAGGCACAGGTGGCGCTCGACGCCATCGATGCATTCGAGGCAAGCGGCAAGACCATGGCCGATGCGGCGCGACTCATGATGTCGTGCACCATGCCGCGCGCGAGCAATGTATTCCCTAAGGAGCAGGTCGAGCTGCTCAAGGCCGAGGCCGCCGATGCGTTTATCAATATCGTGCTGGCCTGCGGTGGCCCGGCGCTCGATGCGCTGGTGGGCTTGGCCCGCTCTGTAGAGGCTGAGTACCGCGCGCTCAAGGCCGGCCAGTCCGCCCTCGATAATAACGACCTGCTGCGCATGGCCTACGAGGCCCTGCGCGACTACCCGGCCATTCGTGCTGCGTACGAGGGCCGCTTTAAGATGGTCATGATCGACGAGTTCCAGGATACCGACCAGATGCAGGTCGATCTGATCCGATACCTGACGGGTGCGGGGGAGCGCGCGCTGTGCACCGTGGGCGATGCACAGCAGTCGATCTATCGCTTCCGCGGCGCCGAGGTCGAGGTGTTCCGTCGCCAGGAGCGCAAAGTGGGATCGACGGCGGCGTCCGAGGCGACTGCCGTGGCCGACGCCCCTGCTGGCGAGCTCGTCAAGCTCGTGCGCAACTTCCGCAGCCATGACGAGGTACTGCGTTACGTGGCACGCGTCTTCGACGGCGATGACGGCGGCCTGATGCAGGGCTTTTTGGACCTTGAGGCGAGCGACGGCCGCAAGGACACGCTGGTGGCAGATGCCTCGCGTCGCCAGGCCCTCTTTGTTGCCGGCGGCAGTACGCAGGAGCGCACACAGGCCAAGGCCCGTGCGATCGCTGAGCGATTCCGCGCGCTTGCCGATGCCGGCCAGCCCCAGGGCGGCATGGTGCTGCTGCTGGGCCGCATGACCAACGCCGACGTCTACGCCCAGGCCTTCCGCGACCAGGGGCTCGACTGCGTGATCGCAGGCGGCTCAGTCTTTGCCCAAGCAGCCGAGGTGCAGACGGTGCGCGCCCTGGTTTGCGCGCTCGCCAATCCGGCCGATACGGCGCAGGGCCTTATGCCGCTGCTGGCCTCGCCGATGTTTGCGCTGGGCGCCCAGGAGTTTTTGGCGCTGGCGACCAAGCTCGATAGCGAGACGGGGGAGACCTCGCGCCGGAATATCGACGTGGGCATCATGAGTGATTCCGATGTGCCGGGTTTGCAAGACTTGCCGCTCGTGACGCGCGCCCGCGAGGTGCTGCGGTATGCGCTTCGTCGTGTGGGCCGCGATTCGTTCGCGGCGATCGCGCGCGACGTGGTCAACGCTTCGGGCTGGTTCGTGCGTCTGGCGCAGCGCGGCCCCGAGGGCAAGGCCATTGCCGCCAACGTGCTCAAGGCGCTCGACGCCGTGGCCGAGGCGGAGGCCGAGTTCGGCAACTCGCCGCGTTCCATCGCGCTGGCCTTCGACCGCTTCTTGGCGGGCAAGGAAGCCCCGGGTGCCCTCAACGAGGAGGGTGACGGCGCGGTGCGCATCATGACGGTGCATGCCTCCAAGGGTCTGGAATATCCGGTCGTGGCGGTCGCGGAGTGCTTTGGCGTGCGCAAATCGTCCGGTGCGGCTCAGATGGGTCGCGTTGAGGGCGGAGCGCAGGTCGTGGCACTGCCGGCACGCTTCGACGGCGTTAAACTCGCGGACGGAACTTTTGTGAAGGGCGACGACGTTAAAAAGCAGTTTGAGCATGCGTTTAAGGGCAAGGGCACGTCGCTATGGCTGCCGCCGGAGCTCATGGAGGACGTCTGCGCGACGGGTTCTCCCGCTGAGGCATTTGCTCGCCTGCGCAACGACGACCTGCAGCTTTCGCTCGAAGAGCGGGCTCGTTTGCTCTATGTCGCCATGACGCGTGCGCGAGAGCTGGTGATTTTGGCGATGGATGCCGGCGTGAGCCGTGGCAAGGTGACGGCGCCGACCTTCGACGTCGAGACCGATCTGACCTACGACGTGCTGCGCCGTATTTTGCCGACCGACGCTCTGGACATGCCGCAGCTCGATGCCGACCGCCTGGTGTTCGACAACTCCCAGCCGGGCGACTACGAGCTCATTTCGCTCGCGAACTTTACCTTTGGCGAGCAGGCGTTTGAGGCCAACGCTTCGCTGGATACCGAGGGCAGGCTCGTCCGTGGCGATGCGGAGCCGGAGGGTGCCGGTGTAGATGCCCGCGCCGCCGTTCCCGGTCCTGCCGACCCCGAGCCCGATGCATTTGAGCTCGTGTATCCCCAGGCAGCGGGCGTGCGCATGGGCACCTGCCCGTATCCGGAGCGCGATTCGTACAGCTACTCGTCAATTGCCGCGGCGCTGCATGCCGAGTCCGAGGACCGTGCCGCCGAGGCGCACGTGCCCATGGACGAGGCCGGCGATGATGCGGAGTCGGATGGTTCCGAGATGACGGATGCAGACGTTGCCGCCGTTGAGCCTACCGGCAACCCCATGGCGCTGGGCTCGGCGTTCCATGCCGCCTGCCAGTGGCTGATCGAGATGGGTGCCGATGCGCTGCCCGCCGCGCGTGCCGATGCACTGGCGCGTCTGTGGTGCCTGACGCCGGAGCAGCGCGAACGCTTCGACGTTGCCCTGGACCGCTGGCTCAAGTCGGCTGTTCGTGCCGACCTGCTCGCGTGGCCGTGCGTTCGCGCCGAGGTGCCGTTCTTTTCGCTGGGCTGCGAGGACGAGGACATCGCTCGCTACGGTGCCTATGCCGAGGGCGCCATCGACGCTTTGGCGACGAACCCGGCGGATTCGTCATGCGCGCTGGTCATCGACTACAAGACGGGCGGCACGCCGGATGAGACGCCGGAACAGCTGCAGGAGAAGCACGCCCTGCAGGCGCGCGTCTACGCTGATGTTCTGCACAAGGCGGGCTTTGAGACCGTGACCGTCAAGTTCGTCCGCGTGGAGCAGGCCGATCCGACTCTCTTCGTCAATCCCGCCGAGCCCCAAGTAGTCACCTACAATCTCTAGCCCTCAGATAACTTGCGGTGGAATCCCTCCCGATTCCATCGCAGCTCAGGGGTAGCTAATTTGGGACGGGGCTATTTTAGCTACCCTTTGACTGACGGCGAATGAGTCGGGGTCGGAATACATCTCAACCGACATATGGGGGTAGCTAAAATAGCCCCGTCCCAAATTAGCTACCCGTGTGGGTTTGGCTAGGTTCGGGTGCTGTCCGTGCCGTGGGGTAAAATCGTTCAGTCAGAACACGAACCCGCATCGGAGCTCATCACATGGCATTCGTCCATCTGCACAATCACACTGTTTTTTCCATGCTCGACGGCGCAACCCGTATCCAGGATATGGTCAACCGTGCCGTTGAGCTGGGCATGCCCGCCGTGGCCATTACCGACCACGGCTACATGTATGGCGTGCCCGACCTGGCGCTGGCCTGCGACGCCGTCAACCACAACACGCCCGAGTACAAGACGTGGAGCCACGACAAGGCCTTCTTGGAAAAGGACCGCCGCGACGAGTTGGTGGAGCCCGATCCCGAGGAAAACCCGCGCGAGCATGCCCAGTATGTGAAGGACATGGCCATGTGGGACGAGAAGGGCAACATCGACGAGCTCAAGCCGCCCCTGGTCATCAAACCCATCTTTGGCTGCGAGGTTTACTTTACGCCGGACGAGACGCTCGCCCGCGACCACAAGCCCGAGCTCTACCACATGATTCTTCTGGCCAAGGACCAGGAGGGCTACGTCAACCTAATGCAGACGGTTTCCGAGGCCGCCGTGCAGGGCTTTTACTATAAGCCCCGCGTGACGCTCGACAACCTGCGCCGCCACGCCAAGGGCATGATCTGCACCAGTGCCTGTATCGCGGGCATCATCCCCAAGTACATCGACCGCGGTGACATGGAGGGTGCCATCAAATGGGCCGAGACCTTCCGCGACACCTTCGACCCCGGCGACTTTTATATCGAGATCCAGGAACACGGCATTACCACCGATAATGGCCTGACCGACGAGCAGATGGACCGCACGCTCATCGACATCGCCAAACAGGTGGGCGTTAAGGTCATCGCCACCAACGACTTCCACTACCTGCGCCGCGAGGACGCGCCCGTGCAGGACGTCATCATGTGCATTGGCATGAACGCCAAAGTCGACGACCCCAACCGCATGCGCATGACCGGCTCGGAGTTTTACATGAAGACCGAGGAGGAGATGCGGGCAATGTTCCCGTATTGCCCCGAGGCCTGCGACAACACGCTCGAGATCGCCGACAAGTGCTACGTCGAGCTCGACTGGGACTCCATCATCCTGCCGCGCTTCCCGCTGCTCGATCCCGGCGAGACGCACGAGAGCCAGTTCCGCCGCGAGTGCGAGAAGGGCCTGCGCCAGCACTACGGCGACGACTGGGCCACGCGCGAGATCGGTGGCGTCAACATCAAAGAGCGCTTTGAGTACGAATACAAGGTCATCTGCGACAAGGGCTTTGCCGCCTACTTTTTGATCGTCGCCGAGTACGTGCAATGGGCCAAGGACAACGGCATCGGCGTCGGCCCCGGCCGTGGCTCGGCCGCTGGCGCTATCGTCGCCTACGCCATGAACATCACCGCGTTCGACCCGCTCGAAAACGGCCTGATGTTCGAGAGGTTCCTGTCCCCGCAGCGTACCGAGATGCCCGATATCGATATGGACTTCGACGATGAGCGGCGCCTCGAGGTCGTGGAGCACGTTCGCCAGCTCTACGGCCCCGAGAAGGTCACCCACGTCATCACCTACTCGACCATTAAGGCCAAGCAGGCCATCAACGACGCCGCGCGCGTCCTAGACTATCCGGTCTACATGGGCCAGCGCCTGTCCAAGATGGTCTCGAGCGACCCCAAGGTCAAGCTCAAGCAGGTGCTCGACAAACAGCCCGGCAAAGAGGACCTGTTTAACCCCGACTTTGCCGAGGCATATAAAAAGGACGACGACGCCCGCCGCATCATCGACACGGCGCTCTCGATCGAGGGCCTCACCCGTGGCGAGGGCGTGCACGCGTGCGCCGTTCTGATCTGCCGCGACCCCGTCAACGAGCACGTGCCCACCAAGCTCGACACCAAGGGCGGCGTCGAGATTACCCAGTACGAGGGCCATACCGTCGCCGACATGGGCCTGCTCAAGATGGACTTTTTGGGCCTGCGTACGCTGACGGTTATCTCCAAGGCCAAGGCCAACATTAAGAAGAACTTCGGCATCGACATCAAAGAGGAAGAGATTCCCTTTGACGACCCCGAGATCTTTAAGCTCATGGGCTCCGGCCATACCGCCGGTGTCTTCCAGGTCGAGTCCGCCGGCATGACGGCCACGATCAAGAACATGAAGCCCACCGAGTACAAGCACGTCGTGGCATTGATCGCTCTGTACCGCCCGGGCCCGCTGGGCGCCGGCATGGTCTCGTCCTACATCAACCGTATGAACGGCAAGGAGCCGGCCGTCTCCTACGACGACCGCCTGGACGACATCTTGGGCGAAACCTACGGCACTATGGTCTACCAGGAGCAGGTTATGCTCATCTCCGTCGAGATGTGCGGCTTCTCCAAGGGCGAGTCGGACTCGCGTATCCGTAAGCCCGTGGCTAAGAAAAAGATCAAGCTGCTCACGTCGACGGTGCTCCACTGGGAGGATGGCTCGGACGAGACCACCTACGACCACTGGATGAACGGCGCTATCAAGAACAACTACACGCGCGAGGTCGCCCAGAAGATTTGGGACGATGTTCTCGAGTTCGCGTCCTACGCCTTTAACAAGTCGCACTCCGCCGGCTACGCCATCTTGGTTATGCAGACGGCGTGGCTCAAGGCGCATTATCCGCACGAGTACATGGCGGCCGTTCTGACGTCCTATACGGGCAAGACCGACAAGATCGTGCACTACGTCTCGGCGTGCCGTCACGACGGCATCCCCGTGCTGTCGCCAGATGTCAACGAGTCCGGTACCGAGTTCACGGCTACCAAGGAGGGCGTGCGCTTTGGTCTGGCCGGCATCCGCGGCGTGGGTACCGGCGTGGCGCAGGCGATTATCGCCGAGCGCGAGGCGGGCGGTCCGTTTAAGACGCTGCACGACTTTGTCGAGCGCGTGGACTCGAGCCAGGCCAACCGCCGCGTGATCGAATCGCTGATCAAGGCAGGTGCCTTCGACTCCACGGGCTATCCGCGCCGCCAGATGATGCACTTTGTGGACAAGAACAACCCCGAGAACATCATCGACGCCGCGATAAAGCGCCAGAAGGACCGCGCGAGCGGCCAGACGTCGTTCTTCGATATGTTTGGCGACGTTGAAGGCTCGGGCTTTGAGGTGAGCGTGCCCGATCCGGACGGCCAGGAATGGGACCGCCACCTCAAGCTGAGCCAGGAGAAGGAGGTCCTGGGCATCTATGTCTCGGACCACCCGCTGCGCCCGTTTGAGTACGCGCTCAGCAAAGCGCGCGACTTCTCGTTCTCGCAGATCGATACCGGCTACGAAGTGCAAAACCCCACGGGCGGCACCATCAACCAGGAGATTCCCGAGGGCAAGGCGCTGTGGTGGGCCGGCATGGTCTCGAGCGTGTCCAAGCGCGTGACCAAAAACGGCGACCCCATGGGCATCGTGCAGCTCGAGGACATGGAAGGCGAGGCCACCGTCGTGGTGTTCCCCAAGACCTATAAAGAGGCCGAGGGGTATCTGTACGGCGAGGTCGATCCCGAGACCGGCGCGCAGCTGTCCGACGCCTTTGTGCGCATCAAGGGCAAGCTCGAGCGCTCTGACCGCGGCGACCAGATCATCGCGCAGGAGATCGTGCCGCTGGAGCTCAACGAGGAGAACAACAAGCCCAAGGTGTTTGAGGTCATGGTGCCCAACAGCCGCTTTAGCCAGGGCAATATGGCGCGCCTGGCCACGGTGCTTACCGCCAACCCGGGCGGCGACCGCGTGGAGATCTTTATCGAGCAGGTGGACGGGCGCGTACTGCGCGCCGAGGTGCCTGCCAAGGTCAACGCGCGCTCGATTCCGCTGCTGGCAGAGGCCAAGGCCATCGTCGGCAACCAAGGCAGAGTGACGGTCATCTAAAATGATTTTGCCTGGGTAGCTAATTTGGGACGGGGCTATTTTAGCTACCCTTTGGCTGACGGCGAATGAGTCGGGGTCGGAATACATCTCAACCGACGTATGGGGGTAGCTAAAATAGCCCCGTCCCAAATTAGCTACCCCGGGTGAGATTGGAGGAAGTGATGGCACAGGGGACGTTTGTGCAGGCGCTCCGGAAAGAGGCGGCGCTGAGCGGTACCTTTATGAAGGGCCGCTCGCTCATGCTCAACGGCGCCGTGCTGTCGATTGAGGACAGCGGCTCGCGCTTCTCCAAAAACGTGACGGTTGAGGGCTCGGTGCGTGGCTCGCGCGGCGACCTGTACAAGACGCACGTGGTGCTCGACATGGACGAGCACGAGGTGATCGACTACGACTGCGATTGCCCCGCCGCCTATCGCTACCCCGGCATGTGCAAGCACGCCATCGCCACGGCGCTGGCGTACCTGGATGCCAGCGGTATTGAGCCTGTTGAGGGGCTGCGCACGCCGGTCCGCACGTTTACGGCGGCGCCCAAGCAAGCCGCGCGTCCCTCGTCCGCCGCACCGGCGGTCAACCCTAACTTTCCCTTCCCGGCGCCCGTCCCCACGAGCCCGAGCCTCATGAAGGCGCTCTCCGATCTTTCGGACGCGCGCATAGATGAGTTGGCGGGCATGCGCCGCAAGCTCGCCGGTACTGTCGACCCCGATGCCCCCAAGGCGGTGTTGGAGCCCTCGCTGGTGCCGTACTACAATCCGCTGTTTGCCGACCGCTTTAGCTGGGCGCTCGAGCTTCGCATCCGCTGCGGCTCGGTGTCCTACGTGGTCAAGGACATCGACGGCATGGCCGCCGCCTACGTGCGCGGCGGCACGTTCTCGTACGGCAAAAAGCTCACATTCCTCCATGCGCCCGAGGCCTTCGACGAGGTTTCGGTGCGCCTACTCGACCTTGTTGTGGCAACGGTTGTGTATCTGAGCGACATCACAAGTTCGCGTTCGGCGTCGTACGATTTTGCACGCAGCGGCTTTGTCGCCGAGCGCCAGCTGCCGCTGTCCGAGCATGACATCGTATACATGCTGGACCTGCTGCGTGGCCGGACCATTTCCTTTGAGCCCGCCTGGTCGCGGGGAACGACGACGCATCGTTCCTACGAGGTTGCGGTTGAGTTATCGCCGGTGGGGGAGGACGAGGCCTCGGCGAAACAACCGCCGCTCCTTGCCGCCAAGATCGCGCCGGCGGCCGGTGGCAGCTACGACCTGCGCCTGCCGGCCGATACGTACTGCTTTGTCGCAGGCGACGCAGCCTATCTGGTCGACACGCACCGCGCGCGCCGCGCCGATGCAGCGTTTGCCCAGCATGCCGCACCGTTTCTGTCGCGTCTGCTGCCTTGTCGCACGCCGGTCCATATCGCCGCCGAACAGGTGGGCGAATTCTGCCGCATGGCACTGCCCGTGCTGCGCGAATACGCTGACCTCACCGCTCCCGCCGTGCTCGACACCGTGGCGCCCGAGCCGAGCTTTGCCATGGCAATCGGTGTCGATGACGGGCTTGTGACCTGCAAGATTACGGTTTCCTACGGCGACTGGTCGGCAGATCTCTTTAGCCTGGGTGCTCCGGGAAGCCCCTTCGAAGAGCAGCGCCCGGGCGTGCCGCCGCGCGACGAGATAGCAGAGTTTCGCGTTATGGATACGGCGGCCCTGTATTTCGACTTTTACGAGGGCGGCCTGGCGTTTGAGGAACGCGATGACGAGAGCCTGTTCCACTTGCTGACCGAGGGCCTGTCTGCCCTGTCCGAGCTGGGTGAGGTCATGCTCAGTGACCGCCTGCGCCAGGTCTCGGTCCGCCCTGCGCCCAAGCTTTCGGTGCGCGCGACCGTCAAGAGTAACCTGCTCGATGTTGAACTGGGCGCGAGCGGTCTTTCGGCGGCAGATCTTGCCATCTATCTGGACTCGTACAAGCGCCACCAGACGTTTGCGCGTCTCACGTCGGGCGAAATCGTACGCCTGGACGAGGGTGCCCGCGCCGCGTTTGGTCTTGCCGAGGACCTGGGCGTCGATGCCGTCGATCTGCTCGACGGCGTGTCGCTTCCCGCGTCGAGTACCCTGTTTGTCGACAGCATGCTCGCGCGCACGCCGGCGCTTGAGGCCGATCGCGACGCCGCGTTCCGCCGCACCGTCGAGCGCCTGGACACGCTCGGCAAGATGGACTTTACGGTGCCGGTCTCGCTCAAAGCCACACTGCGCGGCTATCAGGTCGACGGCTACCAGTGGCTCGGCTCGCTCGAGCACCTGGGCCTTGGCGGCATCTTGGCCGACGACATGGGCCTGGGCAAAACACTGCAGATGATCGCGTATATCCTGGCGCGCGTGGAGGCGGGGGACGCCAAGCCCACGCTTGTGGTGTGCCCTGCGTCGCTTGTGTACAACTGGACCGCCGAGCTGGAGCGCTTCGCCCCGTCACTCGATGTGTGCGCCATCGTGGGCGCCAAGGCGCAGCGCCGCGTGCAGATAGCCGGCGCCGACGAGCATAACGTGGTCGTGACGTCGTATGACCTCATGCGCCGCGATATCGACGAGTATGCCGAGCAGGACTTTGCCCGCGTTGTGCTCGATGAGGCCCAGTACATTAAAAACCCGCTCACCCAGGTGGCCCGCGCTGCCAAGCGCCTGCCGGCCGGCGTGCGCTTTGCCCTGACGGGAACGCCCATCGAGAACCGCCTGTCCGAGCTCTGGAGCATCTTCGACTTTTTGATGCCGGGCCTTTTGGGGACGCGCGAGTCGTTTGCCAAGCGCTTTGAGAGCCCCGTTGAGCACGCCGAGGGCGATAGCGCCGCTCGCCTGCAGGCGCTCGTGTCGCCGTTTGTGCTGCGCCGTGTCAAGGAAGACGTGGTTGCTGACCTGCCCGAGAAGATCGAAGACACCGTCATGGCGCAGCTCACCGGCGAGCAGCGCAAGCTTTACCTGGTAAACCAGGACCGCATCGCCCAGCAGGTGCAGCATCGCGAGGCATCCGAGTTTAAGAAGGACAAGCTCAAGGTGCTCGCCGAGCTCACCAGGCTGCGCCAGATCTGCTGCGACCCGCATCTACACTACGAGGACTACAAGGCGGGGAGCGCCAAGCTCGACGCTTGCATGGAGCTCGTGCACGGTGCGCTCGACGGCGGGCACCACATTCTGCTGTTCAGCCAGTTCACGGGCATGCTCGACATCATTGGCAAGCGCCTGGCCAAGGAGGACATCGGCTTTCTTAAGCTCACGGGCGCTTCGTCCAAGGAGAGCCGCGCCAAGATGGTCGCGCAGTTCCAGGCGGGCGAGGTGCCGGTGTTTCTGATCTCGCTCAAGGCGGGCGGCGTGGGGCTTAACCTGACGGCGGCCGACGTGGTCATTCACTACGACCCGTGGTGGAACGTGGCCGCGCAGGACCAGGCGACTGACCGCGCACATCGTATTGGCCAGCAACATACCGTGACCGTGTACAAGCTCATCGCCAAGGACACGATCGAGGAACGCATCATGCAGATGCAGGAGTCCAAGCGCGACCTGGTCAACAGCGTGCTCGGCGGCGACGGCATCTCCTCGGCGCTGTTTACCCGCGAGGATGTTCTGGCGCTGCTCGGCGGCGACGGGCGTTAACCCGCTCGGGTGAGGCCGCCAGGGCGGATAGCCCGCGCTGTCCCATCGTCCCCGCTCGTTATGTGTTCATTTGCCATGCCGTGGATGGTTCGCCTGCCTTTGGGCATAAGAAGCATCGAGAACATCGGCACATCAGCAAAGGAGAACATCATGGCGAAATTCTTTAAGGACCCCGATGGCAAGCTCATTGCCGCCCTTGGTAACGACGTTGCGACCCCTGCCGGCTGCACGGAGCTGACCGCGAACACCGAGGACGCGGCGCACGAGAAGCACGTGCCCGTCGTCGAGAGCGAGCGCGACGGTCACGTGATCCGTGCGCGCGTGGGCTCGGTCGAGCATCCTATGGTGCCCGAGCACTACATCGAGTGGATTGCCCTTGAGGCCGAGGGCCGTCTGGAGGTCCATTACCTCCAGCCCGGCATGAAGCCCGCGACGTTTTTTGCCGGCGGCTCCAAGACCGGTACCGTCTATGCCTATTGCAACCTGCACGGGCTGTGGTCCGCGACGTTCTAGGAGCGCGCCCCCGCTCGGGGTATCATAGCTAGCATATGCACATGCGAGCGCCGACTGCATCATGCGGCCGGCGCTTTTACTACGACAACGATGGTTTACGACGGAAAGGGCTGAGCCATGAAGCTCGCACTTGCACAGATCGATATGCGCCTGGGTGATATTGAGGGCATTTGCGGTCGCATCGAGGACCAGGCGCGCCTGGCCCACGAGCGCGGTGCGCGCGTGTTGTGCGTGCCGGCTCCGCTCTTTATGGGAGCCCTGCCCGGCGGCCTGGTGGGCGCTGCCGACTTTGAGCACGACATACTTGCCGGCTTGACCGGCGTCGCCGAGCGTATCCAAGAGCTCGATATGATCTGCATCGTGCCCGCGGCGGTTTCGTTTGAGGGCCAGCCCCTGCTCGACTACATGATGCTCAAGGACGGCCATGTGGTGCCGGCCCGTTCGAGCATTGCCTTGCAGCGCGGTGGGACCGGCGATGCCCGTTGGGCGCCGCCGGTCTTCGATGTGGACGGCGTGCGTATCGCCGTGATCTTCGACTTGGACCGCGAGCTCGAGATGCTGCCGACCGGCGTCGACCTCATTGCCTATTTCCAGTTCAACGCATTTGATATGACCGACCGCGAGAGCGCTGCGATCGCCGCCGTGCGCAGCGGAGCCTACCGCAAGATCGCATCTAAGCGCAGCGTGTGGTTTGCCTGCATGGCGCCGGTCGGTGCGTACGATGAGTCGGTGTATACCGGCGGCTCGTTTGTGCTCGACGACTGCGGCCGCGTGGTGGCCCAAGCGCCGTGTTTTGAGGAGAGCCTGCTGGTTCAGGAGATCCAGCGCGGTGTGATGCTCGATGCCTTGGAGGACCACGAGCTGCCCGAGTTTCGTTCCGAGGAGTGGTTGTGGCAGGCGCTGGTGCTCGCTGTGCGCGATAACGCCCGAGCCCATGGTACGTCGCGCGCCGTGGTGGCGCTCGAGGGCGATCTGCCGTCGTCTTTGCTTGCGGCGCTGGCTGTCGATGCATTGGGCTCGCGCAACGTGATCGGCCTGGTGCTGGACCGCAACCGCATCTTTACGCCGGCGCAGGAGGAGGCCGAGGCTGCTCGCTGTGCCGCCGTTCGCGCCATTGCCGAGCGCCTGCATATTCGCACGGTTGAGCGCGATGCGCCGGATGCCGCGCGTGTGCTCGACCGTGATGTGTCGGCGGGCGACGCCGAGCGCCTGCGCTCTCGCACGCTGGGCCTCATGTTGGAGGACACGGCGCTCGAGCTGGGCGCGATGGCTCTGAGCCCGCTTTCCAAGACCGAGTACGCATTGGCGGCACCGGCGCTTTGCGGTGGCTACCAGGGCGATTACGCGCCCTTTGGCGATGTGTATCTGTCGACCCTCGAGTTTGTGGCGCGCGTGCGCAACCGCACGTCTGCCGTGGTGCCGCAGGAGCTCGTGACGCTCAACGCGGTGGAGGATTGCATGGAGCGCGTGCTGGCGCAAGCGCTCTCGACGCTTGACGGTCCGGTCGACATGCTCGATCGTGCGGCGCAGCTGCTCGGCGGACTTGAGCCGGGCGAGGTCGATGGCACGCTCGAGTCGCACGTCGACCGCAACCGTCCCTTCGACGACATTCCGATGGCTGCCGGCAAGCCCGAGGCCTGCTCACTGCTGCTGATGCTCGTGCGCCAGGGAGAGGCGGCTCGCCGCCAGCTGCCGACGGCGCCGATCGTCTCGGCCCGGTCGTTTGCCGAGCGTGCCTGGCCGTATATGCTCGCGTGGTCCGACCTGTCTCTT
>URCU01000040.1:0-15484 GCA_900546425.1 uncultured Collinsella sp.
CAGATGTGTATAAGAGACAGGTAGTGGGCATGACCGGGCACATCGACCAGGCCAACGATCTTGCCGCTCGGCAGCGCCAGCTCGCCAAAGCCCAGCTCCACCGTCATGCCGCGCCGACGCTCGACCTCCAGACGGTCGGGATTCTTGCCTGTCAGCGCCTCGATGAGCGCCGACTTACCATGGTCGACGTGGCCCGCCGTGCCAACGATAACGGGACACTCCGCCAGCGCTTGAACCTCACTCATCGAGCAATCGCCTTCTCAACGCATGCGGCAAGCGTCGACGCCGCCGCCTCGATATCGCGGTCGCCCACGAGCGTACGGACGTCAAACAAAATGCGATCGTGCGAGGTTCGCGTGACGACCGGTGTGTCGAAGTCCTGGACAAGCGAGCGCTTGAGCGCGTCGACCGTCAGGCGCTCGTCAACAAGGCGCACGGCAACGCACATCGTGGGCAACTCCACAGTAGGCAGTGAGCCACCACCGGGAGTCGACGACTCCTCGACGATCTCCACCTGAACGGCACGCGGACAGCCAGCCTTATCGAGGCCCGCCACCATCAGATCGCGCAACTTGCGTGCGCGACGCTCCAGATGAGCCTGCGGAAGCGTGAGCATGTTGAGCACCGGCACCTCGCGATGGGCCACATCCGCCCCATCCATGTAAATACGCAGTGTAGCCTCGAGCGCCGCCAGCGCGAGCTTGCCCGGGCGCAGGGCGCGCATAAGCGGATGTGACCCACAGGCCTGGACCAGATCGCGACGGCCCATGATAATGCCCGCCTGTGCGGCACCGAGCAATTTATCGCCCGAGCACGACACCAAATCGAGCCCTGCCGAAACCGAAGCCGGCGTGGTTTCTTCGCCGCCGCGCACCAAGATGTCGTCGGGCAACAGCGCGCCCGACCCCTGGTCCTCGTAGAACAGCAGACCATGTTTGTGGGCCAGAGCGGCGAGCTCCCTTGAGCTCACTTCCTCGTGAAAGCCCTCGATGCGATAGTTAGAAGGATGAACCTTCAGGATCATGGCCGTTTCGGGCGTGATGGCGCGCTCGTAGTCGCCCAGATGCGTGCGGTTGGTGGCGCCGACCTCGACGAGTTTGGCGCCCGAGGCCGCCATGACGTCGGGGATGCGGAAGCTGCCGCCAATCTCGACAAGCTCGCCGCGGCTAACGATGACCTCTTTGCCCGCGGCATGGGTGGCAAGCACCAGCAGCACCGCGGCGGCATTGTTGTTGACGACCAGCGCATCCTCGGCACCGGTGAGCGAGCGGATCAGCTGCGCGGCGTGCTCCTTGCGCGACCCGCGCGAACAGGTGTCGACGCTGTACTCGAGCGTACTATACCCGCGCGCAACCTCGGCCACGGCCTTGGCGGCCGATTCCGCGAGCGGGGCGCGACCCAAGTTGGTATGGATGACCACACCCGTGGCATTAACCGCTGGGCGCAGGCTCGGCAGCGCAGAACGATGCGCACGCCACTCGATGGCCGAGGCCAGCTCGCGCTTGGAACGCGGAGCGGCGCCAGCACGAATCGCGGCGCGCTCCTCGTCGAGCTCGGCCGTGACGGCGGCATGCACCACCGCGTCGCAGGTCTCCCCCGCCGCCTTCACTACCGGCCACTCGGCAAGCAGCTCGTTGACGGAAGGAATGGCGCGCAGGCGGGCGCGCACCTCATCGGACATGTTCTGGCTATCGCTCATGTGCGGCCTTTCAAAAGAAACGTGGATCAGTCGAATACATCAGCTGAGTCAATTACTCGTCATTATCCCCGCGCGCGACAATCTTTTCCACGCGAACGGCGTTTTCCTGGGTGAGCGCGGCACCCGTCAACGGGTCCCAACGCAACGGCGTATGGTCGAGCGGGCCCACGCCCAAGGCATGAGCGCCACCGGCATCGGTGCCAAACGAACGCCCACCGGGGGCGGCCGACGTAAAGATGCAGGCCGGATGCAGATACGGCGTCGTCTCCACGCGCACGCGGTCGCGGCCCATATCGCTCACGAGTTCGACGATCTCGCCGTCGGCGATGCCCATGTGCGCAGCAGCATCGGCATTCATCTGCACGGCATCCAGGTCCGACCCAGCCTCGGCGGCACCTTGGGC
This sequence comes from uncultured Collinsella sp., assembly GCA_900546425.1. Lineage (GTDB taxonomy): Bacteria > Actinomycetota > Coriobacteriia > Coriobacteriales > Coriobacteriaceae > Collinsella. Next base: position 2,103 of record URCU01000040.1, read on the forward strand.
CGCAAGCCTTCGCGAGGTATGCGACTCAAAGGGTCGATTGCCGCTAATGAGACGAAACATCCCCGGGCTGGGTTTCACCATCGGCGCGATCCAACCTGGCACGCGTCCCAGGCCGGCGCGCTCCCATACGTCACTTGCCAGCGCAATTTTGCCACCATTCAAGGGAATCACCGGCTCGCCCGTGCGCGTCGGCAGCGCCACGCCGGTGTCGGCCCAGCCGTGCTCCTTGAACTCGTCCAAATCGATCCCAAAAGGCGCCACCTGGGCAGCCGCCAGATCGTCAGACGTAAACTGGAAGTACTCGCCCACGCCACACGCCTGCGCCAGACCGGCAAAAATCTCCCGACCGGGACGCGTGTCGTCATGCTGCACAGGCAGCACGGCGTTGCGGTAGAACACGCGCGCATCGTTAGCGCCCACGACCGTGCCTACACCGCGGTCGGCCTCCAGATACGTCACGTCGGGCAGCACGAAGTCGGAAGCGCGCGCCGTCTCGGACCAGCGAATGTCAATCGTCACGAGCAAGTCGAGCTGCTGCAAAATACCCAACCAAGCCTGTGCATTGCCATAGCCCGCACCAGGGTTACTGGCATAGACGATGAGCCCACGCAAATCGCCAGCAAGAATAGACTGACCGATGGTCGTGCACAGGCCGCGCACTGGATCGACCAGTGGATAGCGCTCGGACCCCAACTTGGGCTCACGTGGCATCGACGGCGTCGCGAAACGCGCAGGGTCCAAATCGCCCAAGGTAAGCGGCGTCGGTGGGTTGAGCGCACCGCCCGCGTGTCCGATGCAGCCCAGCAACACATCGACCAAGCAGATAGCGCGCGCGGTCTGGGTGCTGTTGGCATACGCGATACCGATGCCACCATGAAAGCCCGCATCTACCACGGCGGCAGGCGCGGCGGCAGCCAGATCGCGCGCCGTGGCGACAATCTCTGCGGCCGGCACGTCGCACATCGACTCGGCCCACTCGGGCGTCCAAGCACTGGCCGCCTGCGCCAGCTCGTCAAAGCCTGTGGCGTAGCGGTCCACGAACTCGTGATCGTACAGGTCCTCGGCTACCAGCACATACGCAATGCCCAGCAACAAGGCCAGGTCGCAGCCCGGGCGCACGCGCAGCCAGCGATCGGCAATAGCAGCCGAACCGCTGCGCCGGGGGTCGACCACGATAATCTTCGCCCCACGGCGACGGGCATCGTTGAGCGCATCAACGGCCCCCATCGTCGACGAATCGACGATGGAACGCCCCAGGTACATGATGCAATCGGTATGCGCCAGATCGGAGGCGGGACTATAGCCCAGGCTGTGCTCCCAACCGGTAAGTCGGCTTACCTCGCAGGCGCCATCGGCACCGTACACGTTAGGCGAGCCCAGCGCATGCATAAGGCGATAGGCCCAGTAGCGATCGAACGAGGGAACGCCGAGCGTCATGCCCAGCGCACGAGCCCCATGCTCGTCAACAATCCCCAAAAGACGCTCGGCAATCTGGGCAAACGCCTCGTCCCACGAAATCACATCGAACCCCGAGCCATCAGCTCGTCGGCGCATGGGGTGCAAAATCCGGTCGCGCTCGTCAAACGGCATTGCCAGGCGATGCCGTCCGCGGGCGCACAGGGCACGCGCCGCGCACGGATGCCCCGGCACTGGCAACTCGGCCACCACACGTCCATCCTCAACATGGGCCGCAAAGGCGCAATCGGCATAGCATCCCCCGCATGTCGTCACCACGGAGCGACCGTCATGCATAGCTCTCGATGCCATCTCGATTATTCCTTCCAGCTCAGGGGTTCAAGCCCCGCCGCACCACAGCTCTGCCACCAGCTGCCGCGACGCAAAGCCCGCAGCATCTACCGCAGCAAGACACGAAGAGCCTCCCAAAAGGCAAACGCCCCTCGGGAGGCCCGTACGTCATTCCAGCTTATTACGCCTCGGACTTCTTGGCGTAGACAAACCAGTAGCCGAGCGCGATCAGAACCGCGCCGCCCACGATGTTGCCCAGCGTGGCGGCGGATAGATTAAACGCAATACCCGCGACGTTGAGCGCATCGGCCCCGGCAACCTCGGCACCATAGCCGCACGCGTGCATCACGGCGCCCATAGGCAAAAAGTACATGTTGGCAACGCAGTGCTCAAAACCGCAGGCCACAAAAGCGGCGATGGGCAGCAGAATGCCCACAACCTTATCGACCACGGTCTTGCCAGCGGTACCAATCCACACGGCCAGGCACACAAAGATGTTGCACAGGATGCCGCGGAAGAAGATCGTCACCCAGTCGATCGTCACCTTGCCGGCGGCGACGCTCACCATGGAGTTGGCGACCGCCTCGCCGTTGAGCTTATAGATGCCGGCCATGTACACCAAAAAGACGATGAACAGGGCACCGACAAAATTGCCGACCCACACGACGACCCAAGCCTTGAGCATCTGAGCCAGGGTGATCTTTTTGCTCTTGAGCGCGCAGACCATGAGCGAATTACCGGTAAACAGCTCGGCGCCGCACACCAGCACCAGCACCAGGCCCAGGCAAAAGCACAGACCGCCCACGACGCGCTGGGCGCCCCAGCCCAGCGTGCTGTCGCTCAAAAACACCGTAAAGAACAGGCCGCCGAAGGCGATAAACGCGCCGGCGAACATTGCCAACAGAAAGGCCTTAGCGACCGGCAGGTTAGCCTTGGTCACGCCGGCGGTCTCGGTCTTGGCCTCGATCGCGGCGGGCGCCAGGCAATCGGGAGCGGGGTACTCCACCTTGGAATCTGCCATGTCAATCACTTCTTTCCTAATCAGCAGGGACAAGCGCTCCTATTGCTCTTGCCCCAAGCGGACAAAGTGGGAAAAGTCGTTGGCGGCCACGGCGTCGTACACGGCGTCGACGGCGTCAAAGACCTCCGGGGACATAGGGTTGTAAAACTCCGTATCGCCCGGCTGAATCCCTATGAAGACGATATCTTCGCACGATTGCTCAATCTCTTCGATCAGAATCGACAACGGAAGCGAATGCGTGGTGAACATCGACTTGCGGGCCACATCGCGCTTGTCGAGCAAACGGATGGACCCGACGGGCAGCGCCATGTCGGCGGCATCGACCAAAACCAAACGCGGCGGACGCTCACGCTTGACCTCGATGATGTCATCCTCGGGCGTCTGACCGCCATCGATGGTGTACCAGCCGGCAAGCGGCGCGTCCTCCATCTTTTTGGAGAGCACGGGGCCGGCGGCATCGTCGGCGCGCAGCACGCTTCCCGCCGTGAGCACGATACCCGCAAACGGGGCGCCGTTCACACGGCCATCCACAAAGCGACCCATTACTGCAACCTTCCCGTCAGATACACGCCCGACACATCGCGCACGCGCTCCACCAGATCGCGAAACTTCATTAAGAACGCGACCTGTTGGGCATGCAGGCCAAAGTCGTCATCGAACACCGAGATGCCGGCCTTGGCAGAGCCGCGAAAACCGCGCTCGTCGAGCAGCGAATCGCAGGCCTCGAGCAGCGACGGCACCGCCGCCTTGTCGAGCTGGCACTCACCAAAGGAGCGGATGGCCTCGAACTTGGTCCTGGCCTCCCCCTCCGGCAACGCGTCGACGAGCGAATAAAACACGTCCACCGGCACCGACAGGCGCGGCTCAAAGCAGTCGAGCACGCCGGTGTGGTGGCCCACGGCGAGCGTGTAGTACAGCACGTCGCAGGCCTCCTGGGGAACGTCTTCCTCGGTCTCCACAAACTTACGCGTGAGCTCGTAGAAGACCACCTGGTCGGGCGCATGGCCCAGGCAGGGGTCGGCGACGCCCTCGGCGGCCTCGTCGCTTGCGCGCGAGGCATCGCCAAAGGAGCCGCCGAGCATACCGGGGCCCGCAAAGTAACCAGAGCGGTCCGTGAGCTCCATCTAGCGACCTCCGGCCAGCACCAGATCCTGCAGCGCCGAGTAGACCTCAACGCGGCGCGGATCGTCCTGCTTGTCGATGAGCAGCGCCATGGCACCGCGGATATCGCCCTTGGGCGCGCCCTCGAGCGTGTCCATAAACTCGTTGGCCAAATCGCGGCCGTAACGGTAGCCGCTCATAGCGCGAGCTTCGCGCTCAATGGCAACGCGCAGTTTGTACGGCACGCCGGGGTGCAGGATATCGGCCTGCTCGCCGGCGGCCTCCACCGTGGTCTCGGCATGGAGCTTTTGGTCCAGCAGACCGAGCGCCATGGCAAAGCCGTAGACGGTCTGCGCGGGGCTGGGCGGGCAGCCGGGGATGTAGACATCGACCGGCAGAATCTTGTCCGTGCCGCCCCAGACGCAGTAGTTGTCGTAGAAGATGCCGCCGGTGCAGCCGCACGCGCCATAGGACACCACGATCTTGGGATCGGGTGCGGCCTCAAAGGCGCGCAGGGCCGGCATGCGCATGGCACGCGTCACGGCGCCGGTGTACAGCAGCACATCGGCGTGACGGGGCGAGGGCACGACCTTGATGCCAAAGCGCTCGACGTCGAAGACGGGCGTGATGGAACCGAAGATCTCGATCTCGCAGCCGTTGCAGCCGCCGCAGTCAACACGGTAGACGTACACCGAGCGCTTGATCTTCTTAAGAAGGGTCGCCTTGGCCTTCTCGATGCTCTCGTCGAGCTCGATCTTGGTCGGGCGGTACTGAAGCCGCTCGGGCAAAAGCGTGGGTTCGGCCATGGTTACTCCTCCTTCGTATCAAAATCCATGATGATGCCCTCGACCGGCGCCGGACCGGCGGGAATCTCGGGCGCATCGGGGTTGAGCTCGCGGTCGATATACTCCGGGTTCACGCCGTGGCCGCCCAGATACTCCATGCCGGGGCCCTGGGGCTCACCGGACGCAAGCGTCTCGTTGGCAGCCATGCCGTGCGCGTTGCCGGTCTTTACGGCCGATGCGGCGCGCAGGGCGTCGAGCTCGCGCTTACACTCCTGGCACATACCAACGGTACGGGCGGCTTGGATGGCCTCCATGCCGCCGGTCTTTTGCAGCAGGCGCTTGGCGTAGTCGATCTCCTTGTGCGGGGCAAACGGCTTGCCGCAACGCGAGCAGTGCTCGAGCGTATAGACACTCTTGCTGGTGAGGTCGTCCTTGCTCATGACGGCCAGCTCAAACTCCTCGGTGAGCTTGATGGCCTCCATGGGGCAGGCTTCCTCGCAGCGGCCGCAGAAGATGCAGCGGCCGTAGTCGATCGACCAGGTGATGGTGTCGGCCGCAAGATCGGTGTCCATGCGAATGGCATCGGCCGGGCACGCCACGCCGCAGGCTCCGCAGGCGATGCAGAGCTCGGCGTTGTGCTCGGGCTTGCCGCGCATGTCCTTGTTGCTGGGGAACGGCGCAAACGGGTACTTGACCGTCGCGTCGCCGGCCTTGGCGTTAACCTTCCAAAGCTTCAGCATATTAGAGCGCCTCCTCATCGAGCGGGGCGGCCATGGTGCCCTCGCCCGCAAGCGGCGACTTGTCACGCCAGACATTCTCGAACTGCTCCTTGTCGAGCACGTGGTCGCGCTTGGCGGCGACATCGGTCACCGTCACGCGGTCGGTGCAGGAGTAGCACGGGTCGAGCGAGCCGACGATCAGCGCCGCGTCGCCCACGGTGTTGCCGCGGAACATGTAGCGCAGGACCGGCCAGTTGCTATACGTAGCGGCCTTGGCGCGCCAGCGGTAGCACTTCTGGTTGTTGCCGAGCATGGCCCAGTGCACGTCCTCGCCGCGCGGCGCCTCGGTGGCGCCGATGGCGTACTTGTGCGGGGTGTACTCCCAATCCGTGGTGAGGATGGGGCCCGACGGGCAGTTCTCGAGCATGGTCTCGATCATGTCGATCGAATCGTAGACCTCCTGGATGCGGACGGCGGTACGGCCGAAGGCATCGCAGGTGTCGGCCGTGGCAGCATGCATCTTTTGGACATCCGGATCGGCGTAGCCGTCGAAGGGATGGTCAAAGCGCACGTCGCGGGCATAGCCCGAGCCACGCATGAGCGGGCCGACCGGCGAGAAGTCGCGTGCGATCTTGCGATCCAGAATGCCGATGCCACTCGTACGCTCAATAAAGTTGGGCGTGGAGAGCAAGACGTCGACGAGCTCTTGAACCTCGGAGCGCAGCTGGTGGATGGTCGTGAGCGTGGAGAGCTTCTGCTCGGCCAAAATGTCGCGACGCACGCCGCCGATCACGTTGAGGCCGTAGGTCTTGCGGTGACCGGAGAGCTTCTCGGCCAGGTCCATGGACTTCTCGCGGACGCGGAAGAACTGCTGGAAGCCGGAGTCGAAGCCCGTGTAGTGCGACGCCAGGCCAATGTTGAGCAGATGCGAGTGCAGGCGCTCGACCTCGAGCATGATAGCGCGGATGTACTGGGCGCGCGGCGGGACATGGATGCCCTGGGCGCGCTCGACGGCCTCGGCATAGGCCACCGAGTGGGCGCAGCCGCAGATGCCGCAGATGCGGTCGGCGAGGAACGTCACGGCGTCATAGTTCAGGCGCGTCTCGGCGACCTTCTCCATGCCGCGGTGCACGTAGAACAGACGGTAGTCGGCGTCGACGATCGTCTCGCCCTCGACGAACAGGCGGAAGTGGCCGGGCTCGTCAGAGGTAATGTGCAGCGGGCCCATGGGGACGAGCGTCGTCTCCTTGCCCTTGGTGTCGGCCAAGAACTCGTAGTTTTCCATGTCGCTCGCGGGAGCGGGACGGAAACGGTAGTCCATGGAGTCCTTGCGCAACGGGTACAGCCCGCTGGGCCAATCGTCGGGAAGCACCAGGCGACGGCGGTCGGGCAGACCCTCGGGAATCAGGCCAAACATATCGCGCAGCTCGCGCTCGCCCCACACGCAGGCGGGGACGAACGGCGTCACGGACGGGAACGTCATCTTGGCGGGGTCGACCTCGGCACGCACGGTAACCCAGCCGGGGTCCTCCCCCTCCATGGAGATGACGTAGTACACGGCGTAACGGCCGCACAGGCTGCGCTCGTCGTTGCCGACAATCACAGGAATCCAGCCGTAGCGCTCGTAATACAGGTAGTGGACGGCCTCGGGCAGCTTGTCCTGCTTGACGGTAATCGTCAGCTGGTCCTCGCACTGCCACTCGACCTTCTCGATAGCGCCCGGCACTGCAGCACGCAGGGCCTCGACGTGGCTTTCGCAGCGACGAGCGTAGTCCTTCTTTTCAGGTTCTGCCATGGTGCTAATTCACCTCACTTGTCTTGGTCTGGGAACTGAACACCATGCGGTAGAGAGGGGCCTCGTGGAGCTCTTCGACGCTCTGGTTCAAAACGACGGACGTTGCATCCTCGACGCCGCTCGTGATGGCGACCGGGGTGGCGATACCGAACCACATGACCACGATCGCGAGGGCGATCTCGGGGATGATCATGAGGGCGGGCACCTCGTGGCGCTTCATGCCCTCGGGCGCCTTGCCGAAGATGGACTTGAGCGCGATGCCGGTAAGGGCGAAGTACACGCCGGTGAGGCCGATGGCCACGAGCACGACCACCCAGATGGGACCGGACTGAACGCCGGCCACGAAGGTGAGGAACTCGGAGATGAACAGGGCGAACGGCGGGAAGGCGGCGAGCGCGAGCAGGGCGATGATGGTGAGCGCTGCCGTGACGGGAGCGATCTCGACGACGCCCTTGATCTTGTTCAGGTCGCGGGTGTGGTAGATGTGCTGGATGTTACCGGCCATGCAGAAGGCGAGCGCCTTCGTGAAGCCGTGGAAGATGCAGTGCAGCAGGCAGGCGGCGATACCGAGCGGGCCACCGATACCCAGGCACAGCGCGACCACGCCGACGTTGTCGACGGAGGAGTACGCGAAGCGGCGCTTGATATCGTCCTGCTTGAAGATGCACAGGGCAGCCACCAGGATAGACAGCGTGCCCAGGATGAGCAGGAGCGTTCGCGGATAGGTGTCGCCCACCGTGATGATGGACAGGGAGTAGAAGCGGATGATCACCAGCATGGCGCACTTGAGCAGCACGCCCGAGAGCAGCGCGGAGACCGGGCTCGGAGCCTGGGAGTGCGCGTCGGGCAGCCAGGTGTGCATGGGGAACAGGCCCGCCTTGGTGCCGAAGCCGATGACGATGAACGCGAACGCGAGGCGCACGAGCATCGGGTCGAACTGGTCGGCGTAGGGCATGATGGAGGTGAGGAAGGCGGCCTCATGCGCGTTGGGCATGATATCGGCGGCGTTCGCGTAGATGAGCAGCGTGCCGAACAGGCCGAAGGCCACACCGGCGGTGCAGACCATCGCGTACTTCCAAGACGCCTCGAGCGCCTGCTTGTTCTTGTAGATGCCCACGAGGAACACGGTCGACAGCGTAGTGGCCTCGACCGCCGCCCAGGTGAGGATGATGTTGTTGGACAGGCAGGCGAGCAGCATCGTGAAGACGAACAGGCTGAACAGCGCGTAGTACTGCTTGGTGCGCTCGGCCGGCATGGTCTTCTCCTCGATATCGATCTTGATATAGGAGATGGAGTACACGCCGGTGATGAACCCGATGATGCCTACCAGAAGGACGAAGATCGACGAGAGCGAATCGAGATGGAGCCACAGGCCCAAAGCGTCGATATTCTGCCCGCTCGAGAGCATGGTTCCCGCGGTGACGACCGAAAGGACAAGGGTCGCCGCGACGGAGATGGTGTTGAGCCCCGCGAAGACGTTGTAGGACGTCGTCTTGGGGAGCGCAGCCATAATCAGGGAGAACACGAGAGGACAAGCGAGCAGGGCGACCGTCAGCATTGAAACATCCATGGCCTACCCCTTCAATTCGGTCAGGTCGTGGGAGTCGAGCGACTTGGTGTCGTTCCAAATCCTCACGACGACGGCGGACATGATGATGACGGCGAAGATGGCGTCGGTGGCGATGCCGATCTCGATGATCTCGGGGGCCGTGGGCGCGAGCAGAGCGAGCGTCACGTGGCTACCGTTCTCCATAAGGCAGTACCCGAAGATCTGCTTGAGGATGTTGCGCTGGGAGATGATGCACGTGAGGCCGACGAAGAAGTGCGCGAAGCTGATGGCGAGGGCCGGAGTGGCCACCTCGGCGGTGGGCAGGCTCAGGCGCGTGACCACCGCGAAGCAGACGGCCACCTCCAGACCGGTGAGGATGATGGTCCAGGCCGGCTTGATGGAGGAGGTCAGCGTGCTATCGGCAGGCGAACCCATCTTCTTGTAGGCACGGTTGAGAATGAACGGAACGAGGATCACCTTGGTGACGAAGGCCGACGCGGCCCACATGAGAAGCTCGGTGGCACCGGTGGTGAGGCCCAGGGTGAGCAGCACGCCCACCAGGACAACCGACTGGATCGCGTACCACTTGATGGCGGACGGGATGGTCTTCGAGACGACCACCATGGTGGAGGTCACGATCAGAAGACCGCCCAGGATATTGACTAACGAATAACCCATGTCCTACCTCCTAACCCATCCAACTAGAGGACAGAGGACCGGCGACGACGACCATGATCATGAGGACGACGAACACGAACGCCATGGCGCGCGGAAGGGGCTGGCCGGCGGCCACGGTCTCGCTCGGCTCACCGGGCAGGACCTTACCCATCCAACGCAGGAACCATGCGAAGGTGGCGACGGTCTCGACGACCATGACGCACACGAGGACAAAGATGACCGTGTTGGTAGCACCAACCGCGAAGCCACCGGAAATGATCTGGAACTTGGAAAAGAACGTGCTCATGGGGGGCACGCCGGCGATAGCGGTCGCGGCGACCGCAAAGCCCACGCCCGTGACCGGGTACTTCTTCATGAGGCCCTGGATCTTGGGCAGCATACGGGTTCCCAGCGTGAAGCTGAGAGAGCCAGCGATGAGGAAGAACAGGGTCTTGGTGAACGCGTGGTTGAAGATGTGCTCGACGGCGCCGTTAAACGCCATCTGGCTTCCGAACACGGAGAGGCCCAGGCCAAAGAACACGTAGGCGAGCTGCGCGATCGTCGAGAAGGCGAGCAGGCGCTTCATATCCTTCTGGGGCAGGTACATGAGGAAGCCGAAGAGCATGGTCACGACGGCGTCGATGATGGCGACCCAACCGACGATCTCGGGGATATCGCCGGCGCTCGCAAGAGCGCGGGCGAACACGCACACGCCGACCTTAACCATGGACGCGCCATGAAGGTAGGCGGAAACGGGCGTGGGGGCCTCCATTGCGGAGGGCAGCCACATGTAGAGCGGGAACTGGGCGGACTTGGCCCAAGCAGCGAACAGGATGAGCAGCAGCACGACGGTCTTCATACCGGAATCGAGCTGGGAGATCGCGCTCAGCGCGAACGTGCCGGTTCCGGCGAACAGGAAGGCCGCGCCGATGTAGAGTCCCAGAGCGCCGATATGGGTGATGATGAGCGCCTTCATACCGGCCTTCTTGGCCGTGGGCGTCATGTAGTAGCTGATGAGGCCCCAGGAGCACACACCGGTGATCTCGAAGAAAACGAGCTGGCCGACGATGGTGGAGCTGTAGGCGAGACCGGCCATGGCGCCGATGAACGTGGAGAAGTACACGTAGAAGCGACGACGGGGCGCGTCGGGATGCTCCTTATTCTTATCGCTCATGTACGGGAACGAATAGATGACGACGAGCAGGCCGATAGCGACGAACGCGGGTGCGAGCAGCGTGCTCATCCGGTCGAATATGAAGCCCATGACCAAGGTCTGGCCCATACTCGCCCAGGTTACATCGACCGCGTTCATGCCGTTTCCGGCAAACGTCGCGGCCAAGCCAACGGAAGCGACCGTGGCGATGCCGCCGGCAAAGGCGCAGATCCATTTAGCGTAGGGACGCGGCAGCATGACGATGAGCAGGGAGCCCAGCATGGGGACGGCGATCGCCACCATGGCAAAGAGGGACAAGCTCGATTCGATTGACATAGTTTCTCCCTTCTCCCTACACGCCTACGACGACGAAGACGAACGCGAGGACCGCGATGCCGACGACGGCCCAGGTCTGGTTACCGAGCACCTTGAAGCGCGAACGGGAAACGGAGTTCTCGAGCACGCCGCAGACGACGAAATCGACCAGGCACTTGACGAGGAAGACGACAGCGCCCACGAGAGCGGTGACGCCGATGGTCGCGGGCTCTCCCCAGGGGATGAAGATGGAGGTGAACCAAGCGACGACCACGACCTGCTTCATGCCCATGGCGAGCTTCATCATGGCCAGGGACGGGCCGGAGAGCTCGGCGAGCGGGCCCTCCTGGAGCTCCTGCTCGGCTTCGGCCTGATCGAACGGAAGCTTGCCGAGCTCCATATAGCAGGCGGCAGCGAAGGCGACGCCGGCGAGGATGACGGCGACGACGCTCGAGACGTTGCCCGTAACGATGTGCTGACCCATGGTCGCAATGTCCGTGGAGCCGCACACGATGGCGACGGTAAACAGCGCGATGAGCATGGACGGCTCGATGAGCACGCTCATGAGGAGCTCGCGGATACCGCCGAAGCCCGCGTAGGCGTTGGAGGAATCCACGCCGGACAGCGCGAAGAAGAAGCGGGACAGCGCGAGCGCGTACATGATGGTGATGGCGTCACCAAAGACGGGCATGGGGCTCTCGAGCGTGAACATGGGCAGGCCCATGGCGAGCATGAACGACACCGCGAGGAACAGCGGCGGCATGATGCGCAGCACGAAGCTCGAGTCGGAACTCACGGACTCGGGACGCGCCATGAGCTTCGCGAGGTCCCGGTAATCCTGAAGGATGGACGGACCGCGGCGATTGTGCATCTTCGCGCGAATCACACGGGCGAGGCCGGAGAAGAAGGGCGCGACCAGCATGACCACGAGGCCCTGCGCTATCGCAAGAACGATGTTCATAATATCCTCTCCCCTCTCTAGACCATGACCACGGCGAGCACGAGGAAGACCACGAGCGCCGCGACGATGTAGCAGATGTATACGGAGTAGTTGCCGCCCTCGATCTTGGAGGCGAGGCCGGCCAGCTTATCGGCACCCTCGCTCGGTGCATCGACCAGGAAGCGGTCGGGCAGGGGCTCAACGCCCTGGGCGACACCGGTGAGCTTCTGGAACACGTGCGCGATGGACCAGCAGATCTTGGTGCATACCTCGCGCAGGGTGTAGAGCGCGCCCATGAAGAGCTCTACGTCTGACGCGAAGCTCGTGGCGACGACGGGCATGTGCTCGTTGGGCTCGTAGCCGCACGCCCAAGGGTCGGTCTTCTTAGCGGGGGCCTTGGTGCCGAGGCAGGACCTCAACACGAACGCGAGGCCGGTGAGGACCACGAGCGCGATGGCGATCGCGGGGGTGGAGGTGGCGGCACCGGAAATCTCGTTCACCAGAGACACGCCCGAGGTGGCTGTGACGGCGGAGCCGGCAAGCACGCTCTGGGCGACGTCGCCCAGAACCGGGGCGATGACGGGAGAGCCGATTCCCAGCACCACGCAGATGGCCGCGAGGAGCATCTGCGAGAACAACATCGAAGCCGGGGACTCCTTGGCGTTCGCGGCCTCCTGGGAACGAGGGCTGCTCGCGAACGAGACGCCGTAGGCCTTCACGAAGCACGTGACGGCCAGGGCACCGGTGATGGCGAGGGCGGCCGCGGAGGCGACGGCGAACACCATGACGACCGGGTCGGAGAGCGTCGAGATGTTGAACAGGGACTGGTAGGTGAACCACTCGGAAACGAAGCCGTTGAGCGGCGGGATGGCCGAGATGGCAAGGGCACCGATGAGGAAGCAGACGGCCGTGACCGGCATACGGCGGAACAGGCCGCCCATCTTCTCCATGTTGCGCGTACCCGTGGCATAGAGCAGGGAGCCCGCGCCGAGGAACAGCTCGCCCTTGAACATGGCGTGGTTGAGCGTGTGGTAGAGGGCGGCCATGAGCGCGATCGTCGCGATGACGTCGTTGCCCAGGGCGTGCGCCGTCATGGACGCGCCGACACCGAGCAAGATGATGCCGATGTTCTCGACGGAGTGGTAGGCCAGCAGGCGCTTAATGTCGTGCTCGTGGAGGGCGTAGACGACGCCCAGGACCGACGAGATGGATCCGAAGACCAGGACCATGAGGCCCCACCAGAGCTGGACGCCCGAACCCGCGAGCAGGTCGAGACCGACCTTGAGGATTCCCAGGATGCCGATCTTGATCATGCCGCCGGACATGAGGGCGGACACGTTGGACGGCGCCTCGGGGTGCGCCTGGGGCAGCCAGGAGTGCAGCGGGATGATACCGGCCTTTGCGCCGAATCCGAAGAACGCGAGGACGAAGCACGCGGAGGAGACGGCGGGTCCAAAGTCATGCGTACGGAAATCACTGAAGCTGAAGGAACCGCCCACGCCGTTGGTCATGAGCAGGAAGCTCGCCATGATAAGGACAAAGCCCACGTGCGCGATGACGAAGTCTGTCTCTTATACACATCTCCGAGCCCACGAGACGCG
>URCU01000041.1:0-15083 GCA_900546425.1 uncultured Collinsella sp.
ACGAGATTACTACGCGTCTCGTGGGCTCGGAGATGTGTATAAGAGACAGATGGCACGCTGTACGACTACAAGACATGGAAGAACAAAGAGACGCTTGTTGCATCGCTCAACGAGCTTATCGCCTTCCAAGACGACGTACTGCCCAATGCGCACGGCTCGGTCTACGTGCCGCCGTCGAATATCCTTTCGGCCCGCGCCCGCAAGATTATCGGTACCGACGTGCCGCGCATTAAGACCATTTCCAGTACGTATTTTGAGGATGGCACTGATCTGCCGTATGTGCAGGAGTTTGGCGTGGCGAGCGATGGCATTGTGGAGCAGCCGCGTATCGTCTCGGGCGGCATGGTCGATGACACCTATATGCGTCTGGCCGCGGTGTCCGAGCTCAACATGCACTACGTGAGTACTCACTTTATGCATCCCGATGACCTGCTGGATCCCGATCGCGGCGCTAAGGAGGGCTGGGAGGTCTACAAGGGCGGCCTGACCGACTACCTGGACTGGCTTACCAAGTCTGCGCCCGACCTGCGCCACCAGACGGGTTCGGAGTGCTCGGGTGCCATCCAGCGTTTTTCGTCCGTGACGGTGAGCGTGGATACGAGCGACGATGCCTGGACGCTCAACCTGGGCAACTTCCACGACGAGGCTTGGCTTATGTTCCGTGCCAATAACGGCGAGCCGGGTACGGCGTCCGGTGGCGAGATTAAACACCTGACGGGCGACCTGTACCTAGTCAAAGCGACGGATAAGACCGTGACGATTGAGCGCAAGGAGGGTGGCGACCGATGAGAATCTGCTTGGTGCTCGAGGGCTGCTATCCCTACGTGCACGGCGGTGTGTCCACCTGGATGCACGGCTACATCACGGCCATGCCCGAGCACGAGTTTGTGCTGTGGGTGATTGGCGCCCACGCCGAAGACCGCGGCAAGTTTGTCTATGATCTGCCCGGCAACGTCGTCGAGGTGCACGAGGTGTTCCTGGACGATGCCCTGCGTCTTTCGGGCGAGCAGGAGGAAGTCGACTTCGACGACCGCGAGCGCGAGGCCCTGCGCCGTCTGGTTTCGCTCTCCAATCCGGACTGGGACGTGCTGTTCGACATTTTCCAGCGCCGTCACGTGCATCCGCTCTCATTTTTGCAGAGCCGCACGTTTATGGACATCTTCCGCGACGTGTGTCTGGCCGAGTACCCGTATACGCCTTTCGCCGACGCCTTCCACACCATGCGTTCGATGTTGCTGCCCGTGCTCTATCTGCTGGGCAGCGAGGTTCCGGTGGCCGACGTGTATCACGCCATCTCGACCGGCTACGGCGGTCTGCTCGCAAGTTTGGGCTCCAGCATGAATAACGCGCCGGCATTGCTGACCGAGCACGGCATCTATACCCGCGAACGCGAGGAAGAGATCATTCGCGCTGACTGGGTGGTGCCCTCGTTTAAGGACCGTTGGATCCGCTTTTTCTACCTGCTTTCGGAGGAAATCTACCGTCGCGCTTTTCGTGTGACGAGTCTGTTTCATAACGCCCGCAAGACGCAGATCGATATGGGCTGCGATGCGGACAAATGCCTGGTCATCCCCAATGGCATCCAGTTCGACCGCTTTAAGGACATTCCCTTAAAGCCCGATGACGGCTGGGTGGACATTGGCGCGGTGGTGCGCCTAGCGCCCATCAAGGACGTCAAGACCATGATCTATGCCTTCTTTGAGTTGCATGAGCGCTTGCCGCACGTGCGCCTGCATATTATGGGTGGCGTGGACGACGAGGAGTATGGCGCCGAGTGCCATGCGCTGGTTGACACCCTGGGCGTGCGCGATCTGATCTTTACCGGCCGCGTCAACGTGGTCGAGTACATGGAAAAGCTCGACTTTACCATTTTGACGAGCATCTCGGAGGGCCAGCCGTTGAGCGTGTTGGAATCGCTGGGCGCGCGTCGCCCCTGCGTGACGACCGAGGTCGGCTGCTGCCGCGAGCTGCTTGAGGGCGCCCCCGGCGACGACTTTGGCGTGGCTGGATTCGTGAGCCCGCCCATGTATCGCAAAGGTCTGGCCGATGCCATGGAGCGTATGTGCGCGAGCCGTGCCCGCCGCCTGGAAATGGGGGAGCGCGGCCAGCGTCGCGTGGCGACCTATTACCTACACGAGCAGATGCTCGCCAACTATCGCGCGCTGTATGACGAGACGGCGCGTGCGTTTGACCTGCCCAGAGAGGGGGAGTAGCCGGTGGCCGGAATCGGTTTTGAGCTCAAGCGCCTGTTTAGGCGCAAGGGTCTGTTTGCCACGATGCGCGCCTATGGCTACGCCGGCATCGTGTGCACGGGCCCCATGCTGCTGGGCGTACTGTTGCAGGTGGGCATTTTGGTGCTGTGCGGTCTGTGGGACGTGGGCCGCGCCAACCAGGATCTGCTGGTGTGCATGGTGACCTATACGCTTCTGGCGTCGCTTACGCTCACGAGCTTTTTCTCCATGCCCGTCACGCGCTTTTTGGCGGACATGCTGTTTGCCGAGCGCGAAGAAGAGGTCTTGCCCTCGTTTTGGGGCTCCAACGCCATCATGCTCGTTGCGGGCACGGTGCTCTACTGCGTATTTTTGCTGTTCTCGGGCGCCACGCTACTGCAGGGGCTGCTGTGCCTGTGGCTGTTCAACATTATGATCGTCAACTGGAACGGCATGAGCTATCTCACCGCTATTAAGGACTACCGGGGTATTCTGTGCAGCTTTGCCGCGGCCATTGGCGTGGCGTGCCTGTGTGCCTTGGCCGCGCTGGCACTGGGGCTGCCGCCGGTCGAGGGCCTGCTGGCCTCGATCGCCCTGGGCTACGGTGTGATGCTCGCTTGGGACGTGGTGCTGCTGTACCGGTATTTTCCTCAGAGCGAACGTAGCCCCTGGCTCTTTTTGCGCTGGCTCGATCAGTTTATGCCGCTGGCACTCACGGGCCTGTTTACCAACCTGGGACTCTTTGCACATCTGGTAATTATTTGGGCCGGCCCCATTGGCGTGCAGGTCAAGGGCTTGTTTTATGGCGCACCCTACCACGATGTGCCGGCGCTCATCGCGTTTTTGACGATCCTTGTCACGACCGTCAACTTTGTAGTGTCGGTCGAGGTCAACTTCTATCCGCGCTACCGCGACTACTACAGCCTGTTTAACGACGGCGGCGTGGTGGGCGACATCGTGGTGGCCGAGGAGGAAATGCTCGCCACGCTCAACCGGGAGCTGCGGTTTTGCGCGCTCAAGCAGCTGTTTGTGACGGCAGCGGTCATCTCGCTCGAGACCACGGTGCTCTCGGCCCTGCCACTGGGCTTCAACAACCTTATGCACGGGTATTTTCGTACGCTGTGCGTGGGCTATGGTCTGTATGCCGTGGGCAATACGGTGATGCTCATCTTGCTGTACTTTACCGACTACAAGGGCGCCGTGCTTGCCTCTGGGCTGTTCGCGGGCGTGGCGGGGCTGGCGACCATCGTCTCGCTGTTCTTTCCGCAGCAGTTTTATGGCTTTGGCTTTTTGCTCGGCGCGGCGGTGTTTTTTGTTGTGGCGCTCATGCGGCTCGATACTTATACCGCCAACTTGCCGTATCGTATCCTGAGTCAGCAGCCCATCGTGGCAACCGACAAGACGGGTCGCTTTACGGAGTTGGGCTGCTTGCTCGACCGTGCCGAACAGCGCTACGAGGAGCTGCGTCTACAGGGCGAGCCGTATGGTGCGTTTGAGCGCACGGTGGTCCGTGTGTATCGCAATCGTTGGGGAGGTCCTGATGACCGATAGGATGATATCGCGTCGCCGCTTGATTGAGGCGGCTGCCGGCACATTGCTGCTTTCGGGCTGCTCTTCGCAGGACGAATCCTCGACAAAAAAGACCAAGAAGCAGGACAAGATTAAAAAGGCCGATGCGTCTAGCGAGACCAAGCACCTTCGCGACAAGGATGAGCTGTACGAGGTCTACGATGACTCGGGCATCGTATGTATGTACCTGACGGTCTCTCGCGGCAACAGCTCCGAGAATACCGACCATAGCTGGGCCGAGATCAATACCTACTCGGTCTACGACTATGCCGACATGGGCGTGGCGCGCTATCAGGTTATGGGCCTGCTGCAGCCTGGCGATGATAAGGGCCCCGTTGCCGGTGAGGTCGGTTATGGTGAAGAGGCTCCCAACGCTACCGTGCAAGTGCGCGGTCAGACGTCGAGTACCTATACGCAAAAGAACTACAAGGTGGAGCTCAAAAAGGGCAAGGGCACGTGGCGTCAGCAGCGCGCGATTGCGCTTAACAAGCATATGGGCGAGGGCATGCGCTTTCGTAACAAGATGGCCTACGATCTGATTCGTGGCATTCCCCAGATGATGGGCCTGCGCACGCAGTTTGTGCACTTATGGGTGTGCGACCAGACCGAAAAATCTAACGACACCTTTGAGGACTACGGACTGTTTACGCAGGTCGAGCAGCTCAACAAGACGGCACTTAAGGCCCACGGTCTGGATAAGAGCGGGCATCTGTATAAGGTGAACAGCTTCGATTTCCATCGCTTCGAAGACACCATTAAGCTCGCCGATGACCCCGACTATAACCAGACGGCGTTTGAGGGCATGCTCGAGATTAAGGGCGACTCGGACCACACCAAGCTCATCGAGATGCTCGATGAGCTCAACGACGATACGCAAAAGATCGACGATGTGCTCGACACCTACTTCGATACCGAGAACCTGGTCTATTGGATGGCGTTTCAGATCTTGACGGGCAATTGCGACACGCAGAACCGTAACTGCTATCTGTACAGCCCGCTTAACTCCAAGGTCTGGTACATCCTGGATTGGGATAACGACGGCATGCTGCGCAAGCTCGAGTTGAGCCTGACGGGATTCTCGGATTATGCGAGCTGGGAGCGCGGCGTGAGCAACTACTGGGGCAACGTGCTGTTTAACCGCGCGTTGCGCAGCAAGTCGTTCCGCAGCGAACTCGATAGCGCCGTCAAGGACCTGCGCTCGTATTTGACCGAAGAGCGTCTGAGCAAGATGGTCGAGCATTATCGCGAGGTCACGGAGCCGCTCGTCTTTGCTGCGCCCGACCTGGAGAATCTGCCCGTGACGAAGGACGAATACGAGCAGATTGCCGCGGCGATTCCTTCCGAGATCGAGGAGAACTATAAGAGCTTTCGCGAGAGCTATAAAAAGCCCATGCCGTTCTACATTGGCGTGCCGCAGATCGATAACGGTAAGTTGCGCATCAACTGGGATGCTTCCTACGACTTTAAGGCGCGCGACATTCGCTATACCGTGGAGCTTGCGCGCGACTATGCCATAAGCGACGTGGTCTTTAAGGCCGAGGACGTGCTGCTGCCGGAGGTGACGTGCGATGCGCCCGATGCCGGCCAGTACTTTGCGCGCGTGCGTGCCACCAACTCCGACGGCTATACGCAAGATGCGTTTGACTACTATGTGACCGACGGCGGCAAACAGTACGGCATGAAGTGTTTTTACGTGCAAGACGGCGGTAAGGTCGTGGAGGACACGTATGAGGAGGGCTAGCGCGCTGCTTGAGCGTCTGGCGGCTCCGCCCGCGCGAACCATGCAGGAGCGTTACCGCCACGAGCTCAAGTACCTCATTAACGAGGGCGAGCACGCCGTGCTGGCCTGTCGCATGGCGCCTGTCTTTAAGCTGGACAAGCATGCGCGGGCGGGCGGTTACACCATTCGCAGCCTGTACTTTGACGACTACTGCAACTCGGCCTACGAGGAAAAAGACGCCGGTATTCTCATGCGCAAAAAGTATCGCGTGCGCATCTATAACGGCAGCGACAAGGTGATTAAGCTCGAGCGCAAAAAGAAGTACGGCAGTTGGATTTATAAGGAGGACGCGCCGCTCACGCGCGGTGAGTTTGAGCAGATCCTGGCCGGCGACTACGACTTTTTGCTGCGGAGCCCCCACCAGCTCTGCCGTGAGTTCTACATCGAGTGCATCTGCAATATGATGCGCCCGCGGACCATCGTGGATTACGAGCGCGAGCCGTGGGTGATGGACGAGGGCACCGTGCGCATTACGTTTGACATGAACGTTCGTGCGGCGGTGGGAAGCTTCGATATTTTTGACGTGACCTTGCCCGCGCTGCCCGTGCTGGAGCCGGGCAAGCTGGTGATGGAGGTCAAATTTACGGAGTTTTGCCCGCAGCTGGTGCGCGATATGGTGCCGCCGGGGGCGGCGGAGCTCACAGCTGTCTCCAAGTACTGCCTGTGTTACGAAAAGACCGCCTACCTGCGCGGTTTTAACTACTGGGAATCGGATTTTGAGAACCGAGGGGATATTTAGACCATGAGCACCAGGGACTTTTTTAAGAATTCCGTCTTGGAGGCGTTTGGCCAGGTCGACCCTGCCAAGATCGGTCTGTCGCTGCTCGTGGCGCTCGCCATGGGCATCCTGATCTATTGCGTGTACAAGCGCTTCTTTACCGGCGTGGTGTACTCGCGCAGCTTTGCCGTGACGCTCGTGGGCATGTGCGTGCTCACCTGCATGGTGACGCTCGCGATCTCGACGAACGTGGTCATCTCGCTCGGTATGGTCGGTGCTCTGTCTATCGTCCGCTACCGTACGGCGGTCAAGGACCCGCTCGATCTTCTGTATCTATTTTGGGCCATTACCACGGGCATTACGGCGGGCGCCGGCGTGTATGCGCTCGTGGGGCTCACGGCGGTGGTCATCGTGGCGATGATCGCCGGCTTTGCGAGCCACCAGGACAAGGCGCGCGTGTACATGATGGTCATTCACTACACAGGCCAGACCACCGGCGACGATATCGTGCGTGCATTTGGGCGCACCAAGTTCACCGTCAAGTCCAAGACCATGCGCGGCGACAAGGTGGAGATGGCCGTCGAGGTGTTCTCGGACGGCGTGGACATGCCCTATGCCGACGCCATCCGTGCGCTCGACGGCGTGGAGGACTTGACGTTAATCCAATACAACGGCGAATACCACGGATAACTTGGTTCCGGCGTTTTAATAAACGCCGGACCGCTCGACGCTGCGCGGACATCTGCCGGGCTCTTATGTTCCGGCGTTCTGACGAACGCCGGACCGCTCGACGCTGCGCGGGCATCTGCCGGGCGATCTGCCATTCAAACCGTCGCTCGCGTACATAAAGTACGCTTCGCTCCTCTTTCGCGGCACCTCGCCACGGCAGCTGCCCGCTCGCTGACGTTTGCTCGACCTGAGTGGGCCGATTTGGTTCGCATGCCGTCTTCACGGGTATCATGGTGAAAGCGATTTCAATGACAGGGGTGGCGCGCGTGGTAAAGATGAAGGATGTCGCCGAGTTGGCGGGCGTTTCGAGCGCCGCGGTCTCGCGGTATCTTAACGGTGGATATATCTCGGCCGATAAGGCCAATCGCATTAAGCAGGCGATTGAGTTGACCGGATACGTGCGGTCCAGTCAGGCTCGCGCGCTGCGCACCGGCTCCACCAAGCTCATCGGCGTCATCGTGCCTAAGATCAACTCGGAATCCGTGAGCCGCATTACCGCTGGCATTGGCCAGGTGCTCGGTCGCCGTGGCTACCAGATGCTGCTTGCCAATACCGACAACGCGGCCGATCGCGAGCTCGAATACCTCGATTTATTCCAAAACTACCCGGTCGATGGCATTGTGCTGGTGGCAACCATGATCACCGACGAGCACCGTCGGGCGATTGAGTCGTGCCGCGTGCCCATCGTACTGATCGGCCAGAATGTTGAGGGCACGGCGTGCGTCTATCACGACGATTACGAGGCTGCCTTTGAGCTGGGCCATGCGCTTGCGGGTCGCGTGGACGGCAAAATCGCCTATATTGGAGTTACCGATGAGGACCGCGCGGCCGGTTATGACCGCCGTCGCGGTTTTGAGGCCGGCCTGCGCGCCGCGGGTAACCCGCTCGATGCCGCCTTGATTCGCCTGGGCTCGTTTACGCTCGACTCGGGCTATGGTGCGGCGCGTGAACTGCTTTCCGTCGCTCCCGATGTTTCGTTTATCGCCTGCGCGACCGACACCATGGCGGCGGGCGCGCTGCGTGCCATCGATGAGGTTCGCGGCATGGGCGAGGGCATGCACCGCGTGAGCGGCTTCGGCGACAACGCATTTTTGCGCGCGCTGACGGGCGGCATTCCCACCGTGCATTACGGCTACCTGACCAGCGGCGTCGAGGCGACCAATATGTTGCTCAACGCGCTCGACGGCGAGGAGGGGGAGAGCGGTCTCAAGACGCTCAAGCTCGGCCATCAGCTTATGAATGTCTAGGCCTTGGGCACGTCTGCCTGCCTCTGAGACCCTTGTTTTTGCTTCAAAACTACCTTTCGCCGGCTTTTTCCTACCGTTCACCCTACTATGAAAACGATTACAGTCATATCAAACTGAAAACGATTACAGTGTATGTGTCAAAGATGGCCGGGTGCACATGCGCCCGTTGGAGGAAAGGGAAGTCATGGACTACCGCAAATCAGCCCAAGAGGTGCTCGACAATATCGGTGGCGCCGACAACGTCGTCTCTGCCGCGCATTGCGCCACGCGTCTGCGCTTGGTGATTGCCGATAATTCCAAGGTCAACAAGGAGGCCATCGAGAACGTCGACGGCGCCAAGGGCGTCTTTGAGGCCCAGGGCCAGCTCCAGATTATTTTTGGTACCGGCACCGTCAACAAGGTCTACGAAGAGTTCATCGCGCTTAGCGGCGTCGTGGCTGCCACCAAGGCCGAGGTCAAGGAGGCCGCGGCGCAGCAGCAGAACATCTTTATGCGTGCCATTAAGGTGCTCGGTGACGTCTTTGTCCCCATCATCCCCGCCATCGTGGCTTCGGGCCTGCTGCTGGGCATTATGAGCGCCCTCAACTTTATGGCCTCCAACGGCTTTATCGCGCTCGACACCAATAACTTTATTTATAAGATCGCCGACCTGGTCTCGGGCACGTCTTTTGGCATTCTGCAGATCCTAATCGGTTACTCCGCGGCTAAGGCCTTTGGCGCCAACCCGTACCTGGGTGCCGTCGTTGGCGGTGCATTCATCAACTCCTCGCTGCAGAGCGCCTACACGGTTGCCTCCGAGGGCGTTCAGACCATGGTTACTGTTATTCCCGGTGTGTACAGCTTTGAGTGGGTCGGCTATCAGGGCCATGTGATCCCCATCGTCATCGCCTGCGCAATTCTGGCCTTCCTCGAGAAGCGCCTGCACAAGATCGTTCCCGAGATGTTCGACCTCTTTGTGACCCCGCTCGTCTCGGTGTTCGTGACCGTGCTCGTGACGCTTGTTGCCGTTGGCCCCATCTTCGTGTGGGCCGAGAATGCCATCCTCGGTCTGATCCAGGCCCTGCTGACCCTGCCCTTCGGAATCGGTTCCTTTATCGTCGGCCTGTTCTATGCCCCCACGGTCGTTACCGGTATCCACCAGATGTACACCGCCATCGACCTGGGCCAGCTCGCCCAGTACGGCGTGACCTACTGGCTGCCCATCGCCAGCGCTGCTAACATCGCTCAGGGTGGCGCCGCGCTCGCCGTTGCCTTTAAGACCCGCGATGCCAAGATCAAGGGCCTGGCACTTCCTTCGGCTCTCTCCGCCTTCATGGGCATTACCGAGCCTGCCATCTTTGGTGTGAACCTGCGCTTCTTTAAGCCCTTCATCGCCGGCTGCATCGGCGGCGGTTGCGGTGCCCTGGTCTGCGCACTCACCTCGCTTGCTGCTTCCGGCACCGGCGTTACCGGCATCTTCGGTATCCTGCTGTGCCTGGCCCAGCCCGTGCAGTACGCGATCATGTTTGCGGTCGCCGCGCTGGTTTCCTTTGCCGTCTCGTTTGTCCTGTACAAGGACGAGCCCAAGGCTTCCGAGCAGGCCTAAGAGCTTTTGATTGAGGGGCGCCCGCGGGTTGTATGCTCGCGGGCGTTTCCCGTATCTGGTGTCGATCTCTGGCGCCTTGTAACTTTCGATCCGTTAGGACTTTGATATGTCTAATGCACTTGGCCGCGACCTTGCAAAGCTGGTTGCCGCTGTTGACACCGCCGCCTCTGAGTGCGGTCATGGCGCATATGGCCAGCGCTTCCATATTATGCCGCCGGCGGGCTGGCTCAACGACCCCAATGGTCTTTGCCAAGCGGGCGGCGTGTTCCATGCCTATTTTCAGTATGCGCCGTTTGATGTCGAGGGTGGCGTCAAGATGTGGGGCCATGCCACAAGCCGCGATCTTATGACGTGGGACTACGTTGGCGCCCCGCTGCTGCCCGACGAGCCGTTCGATTGCCATGGCGTGTATTCGGGCTCCGCGCTTGCCGAGGACGGCCGCATTCGCGTACTGTACACAGGCAACGTTAAACTCTCCGATGCAGACGGCACGTACGACTACGTCAATACCGGCCGCCGCGCCGATACTGTTTATGTCGAGAGCGTTGATGGCCTTGCCGGTCGGGAGTTCAGCCAAAAGCGTGTGGTGCTGGCGTCCGAGGATTATCCCGAGGATTTGACCTGCCATGTGCGCGATCCCAAGGTGTGGCGCGATGATAATGGGCGTTACCACATGGTGCTGGGCGCGCGTCGTCGCGTGGATGGGCCGCATGTCGATAGTCGATTTTGCGCCATGCACGGCGAGGGTGCCGGGCGCGATGTGGGCGAGATCCTGGTGTATGGCTCGGCCGATATGCTGAGTTGGGAGCTCGAGAGCCGCGTGTCTACGCCCGAGCGTTTTGGCTTTATGTGGGAGTGCCCGGGATACCTTGAGCTTGAGGCGGATGGCGGTGTACCGGCGAAGTTCCTGTCCTTCTCTCCCCAGGGGCTCGAGGGCGGTCGTTGGGACCGCGGTAACGTGTATGCAGCGGGCTACATGCCTGTAACGGGCGACATTACGGGTGGCAATGACGCTTATGAGCTGGGCGAGTTTCGCCTGTGGGACGCCGGTTTTGACTTCTATGCTCCGCAGGAGTTCACGGCCGAGGACGGTCGCCACATTCTGATCGGCTGGATGGGCATGCCCGATGAGCCGACCTATGGCAACGCGCCCACCGTGGCGTGCGGCTGGCAGCACTGTATGACGGTGCCGCGTGAGCTTACAGCCGGTGCTGGCGGCGTGGTGCTGCAACAGCCGGCGCGCGAGATTGAGCACCATTATGCCTCGGTGCGTGTGGGGGCGGGCTCGTTGGAGGTTGCCGGCGATACCTGCTTTGATGTTGTTGTCGACGGTGTCGACGGCGCGTTTGCCGCGACCGTAGATGGCGAGCTGAAACTGGTGTTTGTGCCCGCCGAGGGCGAGCTTCCCGCGCGCTTTGAGATGCGATATACCGATGAAGGTCGCGCTTCTGCCGGCTGCGGTCGTACCGTGCGCTGGGAGCCCGTCGACGAGGTGCGCAACGTGCGCATTGTCGGTGATGTCTCGTCGGTCGAGGTGTTTGTGAACGATGGCGCGCTCGTGTTTTCGACGCGCATCTATCCCGAGGCCTATGGCGTGACCGTTGACGCTCCAGGTGCGAGCGTGAACTATCACACGCTCAACATCTAGGCGATTCGTCGCATATCGGCGCTATACTGCAGCCGTTGCCCACGATGCGGGGAACACCCGCATCGTGGGTTTTTGTTAATGAAAGGAGGTTGCCGTATGGGCGTACAACAGCTAGAAGAGGCCTGGGCTTTGAGGACCGGCGCACGTGAGGCGCGGTTGCTTGCGGCCCCGCATGTGCCGGCAGCGCTGTCGCGGCTGGGGATTGTGCGTCCCGGTGACCGCCTGGTGGCTTTTGCGGACGACTTTGCTGATGCGTTTGCGAGCGGCTTTGATTGCTGCGATGTCGCGCTGGTGGGCTCATCGTCTGCTGATGCGTTTGCTGCAGCGTCCAAGGGTTTTGATGCTTCGCTTGATGCTGAGGGGTCGCACCTGTGGTGGTTTGTCAACTCCATCGGTGGGTTTGGTCTGCGCGTACCCGATCTTCGTACGTTAGGCTGCGCGGCGCGTGAGGCTCATGCGCTGCTGGTTGTGGACAACACCGTGGCGTCGGCTTTTGGCTGCGATCCGCTGCGGCTGGGTGCTGCGCTGTCGCTTGAGGCACTCGACCGCGTGTGCGCCGGTAAGACTCCGCGCAAGTTGGTTGCCGCTTCGGTTGCGCGCTCGCAGCTCAAGCGCCATCGTGTGGATGCCGCGGCTGAGTGCGTACATGCGTTGTTAGTGGGTTGTGATGCGCCGGCACTCGATCTGTCTGTCGAGGAGGCTGACGTGCTTGAGCGCGGGCTGAACTCGCTCGATGCCCGTATGCAGGCACACTTCGACCGCGCCCGTGCGCTGGCCGAGTACTTGGCTGCGAATGAGATGGTGCGTGACGTGCGCTATCCCGGTCTGAGCTCGCATCCCGACCATGCGGTTGCAACGGGAATCCTCGAGCACGGCTTTGGCCCGGCAGTTGAATTTGACCTTATCGAGCGTAGCGCGGGCAAGCTGTTCGATGCTTTGCCGGGTGAGTTCCGCACATCGCCCGCCGGCGGCGCAACGACGCGCCTTTCGGCCCCACGCGGCAAGCAGGGGAGCACCATCCGCCTCTTCGCTGGTACCGACGACCCCCTGACGGTAGCCGCCACCCTAGATAATGCCCTCCGCAACTAGCTAAATCATCCTCGACTTCATAAGTTGCGGTGAAATAGGGATTGATTTACGGCTTTAACCGCATAAACAGTCCCTATTTCACCGCAACTTATGAGAAGGGGTTGTGTGGCTATAAGGCCCCGTCCTAAATTGGCTATTCTTTTATGCTGGCGATGAGGTCGTTGGCCTTTGCGGCAATTACTTGGTTGATGTCGGTCTGCAGCTCCTCGTAGACCGCTATGGCTCGCTCTCCAGCGGGGGTGAGCGTGGATCCGCGGGCACCGTCGCGCTCGATGAGTTTGCATCCCAGCTGCCCTTCGGCCTCGTTCACAATGCGCCAGGCCTTGGAATACGCCATGCCCATGCTTTTAGCGGCTCGGTTGAGCGAGTGTTCGCGGGCGATACCTTGCAGCAGCAAGACGCAGCCGTGGCCGAACACGCCCGGCAAATCCTTGTCGCACGCTTGAATGACCAACTTTGCCGTCGTCTTGTACTCCATGTGCTCCACGTCTCCCCGCTAAAGTGTTTGCTGGGCAAACGCAAAGCCTGCGTCAAACCCTCGTGTGCTCTTCTTAAATCATGCATTGTAGCAGTCAAAGTGCGTTAAGATACTTCCCCAGTATTGGGCGCCCAAGGTTGGGCTGGGTCCTACGAGGCCTGCAGCCGACCGGTCGCATGGAAAAAGGAGAAACATGGCTACGTTCTTTCCCGGTGAGTCCCACACGTTTTCGGAGTATCTGCTGGTCCCTGGTTACTCGTCCTCGCAGTGCATCCCCAACAACGTCTCTCTTAAGACGCCGCTGACCCGCTTTAAGCGCGGTGAGAAGCCGGCAATCACCCTGAACATCCCCATGGTTTCCGCCATCATGCAGTCCGTCTCGGGCGTCGACATGGGTGTCGCGCTCGCTACCGAGGGTGGCCTGTCCTTCATTTACGGTTCCCAGAGCGCCGAGTCCGAGGCCGCCATGGTCAAGGCCGTCAAGGATCACAAGGCTGGTTTCGTTCAGTCCGATTCCACGCTGACCCCCGACATGACCATGGAGCAGGTCATCGAGCTCAAGGAGAAGACCGGTCACTCCACCATGCCGGTCACCGACGACGGCACCCCCAAGGGTAAGCTCCTGGGCATCGTCACCAGCCGTGACTATCGTCCCAGTCGCGATGACCACCAGACGAAGGTCTCCGAGTTCATGACCCCGCGTGAGCAGCTCATCGTGGGCGACAAGAACATCAGCCTCAAGGTTGCCAACGACGTCATCTGGGATAACAAGCTCAACGCCCTGCCGATCGTCGACGACAACGATCACCTCATGGGCATTGTGTTTCGCAAGGACTACGACAGCCATAAGACCAACCCCAACGAGCTGCTCGATAACGACAAGCGCTACATGGTCGGCGCCGGTATCAACACCCGCGACTATGCCGAGCGCGTGCCGCTGCTCATCGAGGCCGGTGCCGACGTTCTGTGCATCGACTCCTCCGAGGGCTTCAGCGAGTGGCAGAAGCGCACTATCGAGTGGATCCGCGCCAACTACGGCGAGGACGTCAAGGTCGGTGCCGGTAACGTCGTCGACGCCGAGGGTTTCCGCTTCCTGGCCGACTGCGGTGCCGACTTCATCAAGGTCGGTATCGGCGGCGGTTCCATCTGCATTACCCGCGAGACCAAAGGTATCGGTCGCGGCCAGGCCACCGCGTTGATCGATGTCTGCCGCGCCCGCGACGAGTACTACGAGGAGACCGGCGTCTACGTGCCCGTGTGCTCCGACGGCGGTATCGTCTATGACTACCACATGACGCTCGCCCTTGCCATGGGTGCCGACTTTATGATGCTGGGTCGTTATTTCGCCCGCTTTGACGAGAGCCCGACCGAGCGCGTCAACGTGAACGGTCAGTACATGAAGGAGTATTGGGGCGAGGGTTCTGCGCGTGCTCGCAACTGGCAGCGCTACGACCTGGGCGGCGCCGCGAAGCTCAGCTTCGTCGAGGGCGTCGACTCCTACGTTCCCTACGCCGGTTCCCTCAAGGACGGCGTGGGTGGCACGCTCTATAAGGTCAAGTCCACGATGTGCAACTGCGGTGCCCTCTCGATCCCCGAGCTCCAGGAAAAGGCACGCCTAACGCTGGTCAGCTCCACCTCCATCGTCGAAGGCGGCGCCCACGATGTAGTCGTGAAGGATTCTCAGCAGAGCGTTTCCTATCGATAAGCGGCTTTCCCAAGCACCGCACCTTGCCGTTCAAACCGTCGCTCGCGTACCAAAGTACGCGTCGCTCCTCTTTCACGGCAATCTGCGGCACTTGGAAAACCCGACCATGCTTGGGCGGATAACAGATAGCGGTTGATTCACAACCACGTTATTTAGATAAAGCGAGATGCCCGCAAGTCGCAGGCATCTCGCTTGTCGTATTTGCTATCATCAGTCAAGTTAACCTTAGGGTCGGGTGGCTTGGCTTTGTTCGCTACAAGTTCCGCACGCAAAGAAGAGCACTTAATGTGCTCTTCGTCTTGCGCAGGACTGTCCGCAGTAGCAA
>URCU01000042.1:0-14726 GCA_900546425.1 uncultured Collinsella sp.
GACGGCATACGAGATTACTACGCGTCTCGTGGGCTCGGAGATGTGTATAAGAGACCGGACCCTGCGTGGTCTGGAAGTTCTTGGCCATGTCGGGATAGAAGTAGTGCTTGCGGTAGAACATCGAGTGGCGCTGGATCTCGCAGTTGGTGGCAAGACCGGCCTTGACGATGCTCTCGATGGCGCGCTTGTTGGGCACCGGCAGGGCGCCGGGCAGGCCCAGGCACACCGGGCACACGTTGGCGTTGGGCTCGTCATCGTGGCTGAGCTTGCAGTTGCAGAACATCTTGGTATCGAGTGCGGTGAGCTCGGTATGGATCTCCAGGCCGATCACGGCCTCCCAATCCTGCAGGACCTCGGAAAGCTCCTTCATTACAGCTCGCCTCCCTTCCCGGCAAAATCGGGCGCGACGGAAAGCGCGGGCGCACCCGTGTCAGCATCGGCAAAGCCGCGCTCCAGGGCGCGGGCAAACATGAGCAGCTGGCGGTCCTTAAAGGCCGGACCCACCAGCTGGGCAGAAACGGGCAGCTGAGTGTCCTCGCCCAGGCCCAGCGGCACCGAGATACCGCCGTTGCCGCAAATGTTGAGCGAAATGGTGTACAGGTCGGAGAGGTACATCTGCGTAGGGTCGCTGATCTCGCCAAACTTAAAGGCCGTGCGCGGCGAGGCGGGCATGAGGATGGTGTCCACCTTGGCATATGCGGCGTCGTAGTCCCGCGTGATGAGCGTGCGGGCCTTTTGCGCGGCGTAGTAGTACTTGTCGTACACGCCCGAGCTCAGCAGGTAGGCGCCGAGCATCTGACGGCGCTTGGCCTCGGCGCCAAAGCCGTGGGCACGCGAAAGCGAGCTCTGGTCGGACAGGTTGGCGCAGCCCTCCTCCTGATAGCCGTAGCGAATGCCATCAAAACGGGCCAGGTTGGAGAATGCCTCGGCCGGGCCGATGACGTAGTAGGCGGCGATAGCGGCATCCAGGTGCGGCAGGTCGACCTCGACCAGCTCGGCACCCTGGTTCTGCAGCTCCTGGGCGGCGCGCTGAACAGCGGCCTTGACCTCGGGCGTCAGGCCCTCGGCGTCCATAAACGCAGGAATGATGCCCACGCGCTTGCCCTCAATGCTGTCGTTGAGGTGCTCGGTAAAGTCGACGGCGCAATCCTGGCTGGTGCAGTCGTACGGGTCGTGGCCCGCGCCGGTAAGCGCGTTCATGGCCAGCGCGACATCCTCGACCGTGCGGCCAAAGGGGCCCACCTGGTCGAGCGACGAGCCAAAGGCTACCACGCCGTAACGGCTCACGGCGCCATACGTGGGCTTAAAGCCCACCACGCCGCACAGCGATGCCGGCTGGCGAATGGAGCCGCCGGTGTCCGAGCCCAGCGAGAGCGCGACCTCGCCCGCGGCGACGGCGGCAGCGGAGCCGCCCGAGGAGCCGCCGGGCACGCGCTCGGTATCCCAGGGGTTGTTGGTGCGGTGGAACGCCGAGCTCTCGGTAGAGCTGCCAAAGGCAAACTCGTCCATGTTGGCCTTGCCCATGGGCAGACAACCGGCATCGAGCATGCGCTGGACGCAGGTGGCGGTGTAGACGCTCTGGTAGTTCTCGAGCATGCGGGAAGCACAGGTGGTGCGCGTGCCCACGAGGTTCATGTTGTCCTTGATGGCCAGCGGCACGCCCGCGAGCGGGGGCAGCGGCTTGCCTGCGGCGCGGTCGGCATCCACACGCGCAGCAGCCTCGAGCGCGAGCTCGGGCGCCACCTGCAGGAATGCCTGGACCCCGCCCTCGCGTGCCTCGATAGCGGCAAGGGAGGCCTGGGCCACCTCGGTAGCGGTAAAGTCGCCGGCGGCAACGCCCGCGGCAATCTGGGCGGCGGTAAGGGAATCGAAGCTCTGAGCCATTACTCGCTCTCCCCCTCTCCCAAAATGGACGGCACGCGGAAG
The DNA here is from genome assembly GCA_900546425.1 of uncultured Collinsella sp. GTDB lineage: Bacteria > Actinomycetota > Coriobacteriia > Coriobacteriales > Coriobacteriaceae > Collinsella. The sequence continues at coordinate 1,927 of URCU01000042.1, forward strand.
TAGCGGTCGCGCGCGCTGCCGGCGTTTTCGAGCGCGACGTCGAGCGGCAGGTCGCGCTCGGGCTCGCGCAGGTCATCGCCCATCACGTTGGACAGGCTTCCGATAGGATGGAACGTGGGCTCCACGTCGGGCAAGTCATATTGCAGGACAGGCTCGAGCATCTGGACGGCGTCGTTCATGTAGGACGTCATCTGGGTGAGCTCGTCATCGGTCAGTGCGATCTTTGCGTACTCGGCGATGCCGCGCACGTCTTTCTCGCTGAGTGCCATAGGCGCTCCTTTCCGCATAACAGATAAACCGCTCTAGTATACAAGGCAACGCCACATGGAGCAGGCGCTTTACCTAAATGCAGCGAAAACGTAACGAGGGCGGCGGTTGACAGGCGGCGGGCTGGCGGTTCTGTAACGAAACCGCACCGTCCATAGCGAAAACCGTCTCGTCCGCAACGAAAGCCGTCCCGCCCGCAACGAAAACCATCACAACATTCGACGCTTTTCTTCAAAATCGCGATTTTCATCGAATGATGTGATGGTTTGGAAGTCCCGACCACCACAAAGGTGCCTGTCCCCATTGTGGTTGTTCCGAACGATGTCTTATGCCGAGGCCTTGGCCTTGCGGCGCTTGCGGACCGCGTGGATCACGATGTCCAGCAGCAACAGCACAATGGCTACGACCACGATGAGCACGGCAAACTCACGCTTGCCCCAGTGGCGGCCGGCCAGCGACTTTTGCTTGTCGACGTCCTTCTTGTTGTACTTGGTGCGCACGCAATGCACCAGCAGGCGATGGTCGTTCACGCCGTAGGGCGTGCAGGTGACGAGCGTCACCTTGTCGGCGCCGGGCTCGATGGTCAGCGACTCCATCTCCTCGGGCAGCACCACCTCGGAGTCCACCATCTTGTAGGCGAGCGTCTTGTTCATGGTGTGCAGCAGCACCAGGTCGCCGGGCTCCAGCGAATGGATGTCGTCGAACATGCTCAAGTTGCGCATGCCCGAGTGCGCGGTGAGCACGCAATGCGTCGAGGTGCCGCCCACCGGCAGGCTCGTGCCCTCCAGGTGGCCGACGCCCGCCATAAGGACTTCCTCGCTCGTGCCGTGGTAAATGGGCATGCTCACGTCGATTGAGGGGATATCGACCCAGCTCATCATGGGGTCGCGGTCAAAGATAAGTTGCTGAGCGTAAGGCTCGATCTGGTCGGCGGGAAGCTCGGTAGCCTCGCCCGCCAGTTGCTCGTTATAGGAGCGCGCCTGCAGCAGGATGCGCTCGCGCTCCTCGGCAGACAGCGCGTCCACGGTGCTGGACACCGTGCTAATCTGATTGAACACGCCCGAGGCTTCGAGCCGGTCCAAGATCCACGGCCAGGTCATAAGGCCCACGCCAATAAGGATGATGACGATGGTGATGAGCCGGTCGGCCCAGCGCGGCAGCCGCTTGCGACGGCGCTTGCCGCCCTTGGGTTTGGAGTGTTTGTTTTCACGTGCCATCGGCCACACCACTTTCGTCAGGTTGCGCTATCGAGCTGCATCAAGCAGGATAGCGCAGCGTGGGCTCGCAGATACAAAACGGGGCAAACTCCAGCGTGGAGTCTGCCCCGAAAAGAGAATGGCAAAGCAAGAACGTGGATGGACAAGAAAAGTGTCCGCAAGTCTCATGGCCATCACATTCCACCCGCCAAAGGGATGGGTGAGCGAGCGTTACTCCTGCTCGGACTCCTCAGCCTGCTTACGGCTACGAATGAGATGCGCCACGCCAATGCACAGCACCGCGCCGCCAGCGATCCAAGTGAAGGTCACGCCATTGAGACCGGTCAGCGGGAGACCGGAGCCCTGCTTGTTTTTGACAATCAAAGCAGCAGTACCGTTGTCCGTGTTGGTCGTGTCAACCTTGACCAAATTGGAACCCACGGTGCTCGTCGTGACCGTGAGCTTGTTTTCTCCCACGCCCTCTGCTTTGTCGAGGCCAGTGGCTTTGATGGTGAAGGTGAAGTCGGGGATGGTGTTGTAGCCGGCGAGCGTATGGGTTTCCTTGACGGTGTAGGTGCCGGCATCGAGGCCCTTGACGTTAATCTCGCCGGAGTCGGTGGTCGTGAACTCATAAGGCTTCTTATCGAGGGAGCCATTATCCTGGACATACCTGTCCGGATGTAGTATCGTCGGGATTAGTGGCACAGATGGTGAACCTTACGCCGGTAAGTGTCTTACTCTCATCAGTCGCGTCCTTCTTGACGAGCCTGAGCGCATAGGTGTAGTTGCGCACGGTGTCGGACACAGACTCACCCTTGGTCTCGTGGCCAGGGTTGTTGGAGTAGATGAGCTTGACGGTGTTGGAGTTGCCCGTGTCACCGACAACAACATGCTGGGACTTCTTCGGGTCGAGCTTGGCGCTGTACGTGACAACGACCCTTGTGTTATCGCCAAGAGTGACACCGGCCTTCCCGGCGGCAGCCTTAAGATCGTCAAACTTTACGCTCAAGACCATCTTGCCATTTGAATCGGGAGACACGGTCACAGAAGTAGGCGTGATAGGAGTCTCACCAATCACGGCCTTGACAGAGGACTTATCAACAGTCAAACCGGCAGACGGCTCATCGTAAAACTCATAATAGTAGGTGCCGAACGTGTCGACATTGTTTGCAACCGTGCCGGTCAGCTTGTACTGAACGGTCTGACCCATCTGGGAGTCCGCCTTGTCCGCCCACCCGACGCTCGTAGCATCGTCCTTGATCTTCTTCGTCACGGTCGGGATGCTCGTCTTCTCGGTAACGCTCACTGCGTCGCCGCCCACGACCGCAAAGATCGGCGAGGTACCGGTCTGCTTCTCATCCGTATTGAGCGAGCCGGTATCGGTCATGAACAGGTAGTAGCCGGCGCTCTCAGTGGTGAAAGTGTGACCGGCAGCAAAGGAATTGCCCGTAGCGGGAACACGCTTCTCTACAGCCAAGGCAATCTTGTTAAGGATGCTGTCCTGCGGCAAACTCATGGTATCAGTGGTATTAGTGATCGTGGAAAGGTAGTCGGCAACATCAGAAGCGGTCGAGTTTTGGGTAATTCCAGGGGCGCTATTATTAACAAGCTCGTCCAGGACCGCAGTCTCTGCCTCTGAACTCGCCCACTTAACGTTGGACGTAATCTTACCGGACGCTCCGTCCATAACGTCAGCAGTAAAAATCTGATACGCCTTGAACGAAGTGGAGCCATTGTTCGCGGCCTGGTTAATCGTGAGCGAATAGCTGGGGGCGGCACCCTCCTCAGCAAATGCCATGGTCACCGGGGCCATGACGCCGCCGAAGCTCAGCGCCGCCGTGAGGCCGGCGGTTACTGCCAGGCGTGCGATGTTCTTGTTCATGCTCATCTTCTTTTCCTCTGCTTTCTGCTTGATTCCCATTCGATCGATCATCATCTGTCTGTGTCTTAGCATCTACTTCGCTACGTCTCGCCCCGCTCTCTGTGGGGCTGCCAGCTACTCTTTATGGCTGCCACCTCCCCGCTTGATCAGGAGCGCGACCACGATCAGTGCAGCTCCGGCGACCGCTGCGGCGGCCACGGCGTACATTGCCATATCGCCAGTCAAGGGCATAAAGCCTCCGGTGGTAATGCTAGGGGGTGTGCCGGTGGGCGTGTTGATGATCGACGCCTCCAGGCTGCCCGTCGACCCGTCCGCGCTGTCGGCGCGCAGGGGCGACTCGGCCGTGATGGTGAGCTTGGGCTTGGCGGCGGCCACCTGGTCGACGTCCAGGCCCTCGGCCTTGACCGTCACGGAGCGCGTGCCCTCAAAGGCGGTGTAGCCCTTGGGCGCCTTGAGCTCGCGGACCTCCAGCTTGCCCGAGTCCACGCCCGAGACGGTCACGCGGCCGTCCTCGCCCGTGGTGACGGTGGCCTTGCCCTCCGCATCCCACGTGCCGTCGGCCGCTAGCGTACGACCGCGGTCGTCGGCGATGCTCAGGACCGCTCCGGACAGCGGCTTGTCGCCGTCGCTGCCGCGCTTGGTGAGCGCGAGATCCCAGGTGTAGGCGCACGCGTCATCGCTCGACGTGCGGGTAAAGCCGGCGTCGCCGGACTGGTCGGCAAAGGGAGAGCGCGGGTAGCGCAGGTAAACCTCGTTGGGGTTGCCCTTCGCGATGCCGTGGCTGCATGCGCCGTTGAGCGGCGCATTGTACACGGCGACCACGCGGGCGCCCACGGTGAAGGCGTCGGCCCCGCCGAGCGCGGCGATCAGGTCGCCGGTGCGCACGGTGAAGGTCTTACCGTCGACCGAGACCCCACACTGGGCCGTGATATCGGTCCAGCCCTTCGCGGGCTCAGTACCGGTGCGCCCGTCCTTGCCGGCCGAGACGGCGCCGAAGCCGCCGTCCGCGCCCGCCGCCACGTACACGCGCATGCTCGCGGCGACCTTGGAGGGGTCGAGCCCCGCGCTCATGGTGTCGACGAACTGCACCGCATAGGTGTCGTAGGCCGTGAGCCCCGCCGGGACCGTGGCAGAGAGGCGCCAGTACAGGTCGTCGGCGACCGTGGCGTCGGCGGCCTTCTGCCAGGCGGCGGTGCTGTCCTCCAGCACATGCTTGGACACCTTGGGCGTCGCGGCCTTGGGCTTGACGGTGACGGCGCTGCCGCCCACCAGGGCCATGATCGGCGCGGTGCCGGCCTCTCCCTGGGCGATGGCGTCGTCGTCGGCAACGATGAGCCAGTAGCCACAGGGCAGCTCGGCCGTTTTGCCCGCATTAAGGGCCACGGACACGGCACCAGAGCTCTGAAGGGAACGAGCGAGCTGTGCGCTCAGCGCGCTCGTAAGGCGGGAATCGGCGTTGAGCCACTCGGCAGCTTCCTGCGCGGTAGTCTGGGATTTGGGCATGCCGGCGCTGTGCAGCACAGGCAGTGCGGCGTCGCGCACGGCGTCGCTTGCCCAGGCGAGGTCGGTGGCGATTTTAGCGTCGTTGTCGCCATCGATGACGTTGGCGTCAAAGATCTGGTAGGCGTCGTAGCTGCTCGCCACGGTGCCGCTCACCGTGATAGAACCGGTCGAGGTCGGCGCGGCCTGCGCGGATGCGGGGAACACAACCGCGCAGGTGCCGATCACGAGGGCAAGCAGCGCAAACAAGATCGGGAAGGAGCAAACTTTCTTATTCACGACGCTCGCCTCCCTTCGCATTCGCCTTGCGACGAATGTGCATCCAGACCGCAGCAGTGCAAAGCACCGCCGCGCCGGCAAGGTACGTCAGAGTGACGCCCGACATACCAGAAAGGGGCAAAGAGGTGGAGTAGGTGTTGGTGAAGGTGGGGGTAGTGTCGGGAAACTCGTGGCCCTCGGTCTCGGCGCTTACCCACGTACCTTCTTTGTCAACGGTTCCCTTCCTGTAGGTCACCGCACAGTTGATCTCTCCTTTTTCGGTGTCATACCTTGCCACAACCGTGAACTTATAGACCGAGTGGTCGTACGTGTAGCGCGAGAACCGCGAACCGTCGGTTTTCTCGCGCACATAGTACGTATAGGTCTTGGAAGGGCCACCCGTGGAGTCGCCCGAGTCGTCGGGATTACCCCTGATATCAGCGAGCGAGTACTTGAGCTCAACCTCTTTATCAGTGGTGTCTTTGAACGAAAGCGTCTGCTTCGTTTCTTTACCAGAGGTCACGGCAGTACCGATGATGTTTTTAAATTTGCTGTCTTTCGCAAACTGAAGTGTAAACTCCTTCATCTCGCCACCCTCAACGACCTTAGTCGCCTTAGGAGTCCAGGAGGCGGGGGGCACGATTTTGTTGGTAAAGGTCGGTTTCTTACTGTTACCGATAGTAACCGTAGTCTTCGTGCTATCTTGTGAGCTATCTTGTGGGATGTCAACGGAATAGCTTTCGGAACCAAGTGGTTTGAAGATGGGATCCTTCTCTGTCTTTTTAGAAACGGTTATTTCTTTTACCTTGTAATAATTAATAGGAATCGACATGAGATATTTAGTGTCGGATGGATTGTCCTCAACTTTTACCACGATCTTGTAAATGGTCTCGTCGAATTTGGTATCCAATTCGTTTTCGCTGCTGATGGGTTCCTCAACAAGATAGAAAACGTATTGTCCCGAAGAATAGTCCTTGCCAGAGTCGAAGGTGATATTGCCGTTTGTTTGATCAACAGGCGCCTCGCCCGCAACACTGCAATCGCCCATATCAAATGTGTCGTCATCTTTCCAAGAAGGCTCGATGTCACCATCCTGGCGCAGCAACTTAAATCTGTAATTGTGCGTGCTAAGGCCTTGCGAGATTCCCTTTTCATCTTTAAGCACCTTGGTGGCATTGAGCTTCATGCTCGGATAAACACTCAGATCCTTGACCTCGCCAACGACAAGATCGCCGTTGGTCATGATGCCGCCACCGTGGGTGTAGGAATAGTTGCCACTGATAATGGTCGTAGCCGCTGTCTGCGCCTTTCCCATGGCATCGGCAGTCGGATGGGCCTCAAGACCGAACATGTACTTGGCCTCGGCGCCGCCATTTGGCTCAATGGTGATCTTCTCGCCGTCGCAAGTGCCCTGCCAACCAGCCGAGTCGCCGCCGAGCATCTTGCCGAGCACAACTGCAATTGTCGAGTTCGCACCATCTTTTTTACGCACCAGGAAGAAATCCTTATGGCCGGATTTTTTGAAGGGCTCGGTAATGTACTCGGAGTTACTATCCTCGTTCTTCCCATATCCGCCGGCAGAGTAGTGTTCACCATTATTATCTTTATTGTTATAAATAGCGGCACCGTTGGAATGCGAAACGATTGTTTCGCCCGTAGGGCAAGCGCCAACGCCGCCGCCCCAGCCGCCAGCCTCATTTTCGGCAATCAACGTCTTTACGATATTGAGCTTGCCGCCCTTCTGGATAAAGACGCCACCGCCGCCCCAGTCGCCGCCGCGATCCTTACCCGTCATAGTCTTGTTGTTCGTAATGTAAATCTTGCTGTTCTCACCAGCGCTAATTGTTGCCATCGTACCAGTGTTGTCACCGCCAGCGATACGCAAACCGCCGCCCTCAGCGTTCTCCGCCACGTTGCCGGCAATCGTGCCGCCAGTCATTTCAAACTCGATGGTCTGGTTGTAAAAACCAGCGTAAACGCCACCGCCAGCCTCATGGGAGTAGTTAGCAGTAACTGAGCCACCCGTTATACTGAGCTTGCCACCATTTACACATGCAATGCCACCGCCACCGAGCAGGCCATTGTTAAACGATTCAGAGATATTGGAATCGACACGATTGTTAGTAATGCTTGCCGAATCGCTGATACTAACGCAAGCATTTTTGGTAAAGACGCCGCCGCCATAACCATTTTCGGGACTGCCGCCGCTGTTGCAAGTGTTTTCATACGTAGCGTTGCCAGAGATAATTCCGCCCGTAAGCTTCAGGGTGGCTCCCTTGTCAGCATAGATGCCGCCGCCAGAACCCGACTTGTTTCCCGCGACCACGCCGCCTGTCATTTCGAGACTGGCATTCGCGCCCGCCTTCTCGCCCGTTATGCACAGGCCACCGCCCCAGCCACCGCCGTTGCCATTGGTGACGTAACCGCCTTCGATTTTGACTTTACCCTCAGAAAAAATCACATGGCCGTCATCGCTCAGATTGGCGGCCGTGGTAATCATGCCGCCCTTGAGATCGAGCGTGCCGCCCTCTTTAACGGTGACCACATGCTTTACGGAACCGCTGTCCGATGCCGCATCAATAGCGCCAAAGCCCGTAACGACATGCCTGATCGTAGTCTCGGTTGTGCCGAGTCCATCTTGATTGGGCGTGCTCTTGGTCTCAAAGTAAGTAAGACTCTTAGGAGTGCCACTATTTGAGCCGTTTCCTGTTTCCCATTCCATAGACGCAAGATGACCCGCCGTCGTTTCGACCAGGGTCTGTTCGTCTTTTGTTTTACCTAAATCCTCGATAGTGAGTGTGGCTCCATTTTCGACCACAAAGAAGGAGTCTTTGTTGCCGGAACCACGGTAGAGCATGTGTCCCGCAAGATCGATAGCAGTGTCTTTGGTGATGGTGATCTGCTTATCCGAATAGGCAAAATCCGTCAGTCGGAACTTGCCGCCATTGGTGAACGTCTCAGCAATATTACCTTTCACCTCGTTATAGCCATCGGCACTGACGGTAGCGGGAGCGATAGCGTTTTCATCGTTAGTTTCATCATCAGAAGGCTGTGTATCGGAAGGCTGCGCGGCGCCCTTGGCCTCCGCGTCGTCGGACGGCAGTCCCGCGGCAGCGGCGTCTTCGCTCGCGCCATTCTCGGCATCATCGCTAATCTGCTTTTCGGCACCCCTGCTAGCGGTGCTGTCTACACCAGTAGACTCACTTGAGGAACCCTCCCCCATCACAGCTTCCTCGGTAGAAACCGTCTGGACATCGTTGGCAATGGCCTGCGAGATCGGAGGCATGACGAGCGACAGCACCAAGCTCAAAACGGAGGCTCCGCACAAAACGCCTGCTAGCACACGATGCATCGCTTTATTGCTCTGCTTAGATTTGTCTGAATTTGCTTTCATCGATGTCTCCTCCCCAAGAGACCGCGATCTTGCTCTTTTACTATCAAACGTATCTGCGCAATCTGTAATTGCGCACGTTTATTGTAAAAATTGTAACGATTGTTTAGACATCTGAGCAACAATACCGACATTTTTGTAGCGGATTCTCAATTCTCTTGAAATTTGCTCAGATTTACCTTCGTTTATTCGCTATCTATTTTTTGTTTCTACTGGTAATTTAGTTGCACATCATTTTTTAATGGCATTAGATTTTTTTGCACAAATTTTTGCTAAAGAGCAAACATCCTGCTCACGGTCGAAAATCGACCGTGAGCAGTAGGTCATCAACCGGAAGAAATATCCTACCAAACTGATGAGAATATCTTTAACCCATCGGTGGTTAGAAGCGTAATGCTCAGACAACCTTATTTGAATTTGCGCGCAGATTTTCGGTATCAATTCGCCCAAATCGCCTGAGGCCACCACAAAGGCGCCTGTCCCCATTGTGGTGATTCTGCCTCAGCGCTACAGCAGATGTTCCTCGATAAAGATCGCGATGCCGTCTTTGTCGTTGCTCGCGGTTACAAAGTCGGCGGCGGCACGGGTGGCGTCGCTGCCATTTGCCATGGCCACGCCCACGCCGGCGTCAGCCACCATGCGGGTGTCGTTGTCGGCATCGCCAAACACGCAGATGTCCTGGAGCTCCATGTCGTTGAGCTCCGCCACGCGCACAAGGCCGCGCGTCTTGGACACGCGCGGATCCATGAACTCGTAGAGCCGCTGCGTGGTTTGCAGAGCCGCCGCCTTAACGGTGTCGTCGGCAAACGTCGACGCCCGCTCGATGACCTGCGGCATTACCTCGGGCGCCATGGTAAACATCACCTTGGGCTGCGGCTCACGCAAAAACTCGGCAAAATCGACCACCTGGTAGGGCACGCCGTCGACGCGCGACAGGTGCTCGACGCACGCGTTGCTCTCGGGCACGTAGAGCACGCCGTCTCGGGGGCAGACGGGCGTTGCCGGCAGGCCTGCCATGTGCTCGCAGATGCGCGCGATGGTCTCGTCCGGCAGCGGATAGCTCAGCTCGTTGATGTCGTGCGCGCGGTCGATGACCTCGGCGCCACCGCAGCCCACGAGCACGTCAACCAGACCTTCGATGTTCCAGAGCTCGTACATGGCCTCGGTCGCGTGGGCGTCGCGCCCGGTGCACAGGCCAAAGAGCACGCCGCGCTCGCGCAGGGCGCGGATCGCCGCCGCGGTACGCGGGGACACCGTGTGCTGGCTCGTGAGCAGCGTACCGTCGATATCGCAGAACACGGCTTTGATATGGCTGAAGGTGGTGTCCATGGGGGCCTTTCTGGGTAGCGCGGCGGTGTGGAGTGTATTCGTGAACGGCGTACATGGTATACCAAGGCGCAAGCCGTTGGGACCCGATCACCACAAAGGTACCCGTCCCCTTTGTGGTGGCCGAACCCGCAGGATGACATGGCCCGGGGCGCAAACCATCACAACATTCGACGTTTTTCGGCGAAATCGCGATTTTCATCGAATGTTGTGATGGTTTTTACTGCCTTGCGGCACGATCCAAGTGCCAGCGACCAAACAGCAGCAACGCCGCGGGAACCGCCGTCACGACCATGCCCGCCCCGATGAGCGTCTGCTGCACACCAAACGTCGCCGCCAGCCACGGGGCAATCGCCAGCGGCGCCACGCCGGCGAACATATTGCCAAAGCCCATGACCGAGTTCACGCGGCCGAGTTGCTCGAGCGGAGCCGTCGTTTGCACGATGGTGTTGTGGAGCGGGTTGACGACACCCCAAGCTATGCCCAGGGCGACCTGGCCGACAAGGGCTACGCCCACGTACGGCGTTCCCACGTAGAGCAGGCTTCCCAGACCCACGGACATGAGCGCCACAAGCAGCGTCTTAAGGTTGACCAGGTGCGGCGGCAAGCGGAGCGCGGCCACGGCGCCCAGCACCGCGCCCACACCACTGGCCGACGAAAGCCAGCCCATCCATTCGACACCGACGTGCAGAACATCGCGGTAGAAGAACGACTCCAGCGGGTCAAAGGCGCCATAGCCGAAGTTCGAAAGAAAGATGATGCAGAACAGTAGGGCGAGAACGCTATTGGTAAAGATCGTCTTGATGCTTGTCGCGAAGGTGGCACGGGAGGACGTGTTGGGGCCGGGGCTTTGGCTGGCCTTATCCGATGTGATGTCGCCGGTCGCGGGTTTGCCTTCGTGTGTGGCGGCCTGACCCGCACTTTGCCTAAAGCCCCAACCGGCGACGAGCGCCAGTACGGTAAAGATCATCATGAGCACGAACACCGCGCGCGACGACGCAGCTGCCGCGACAAAGCCGCCCAGCGTGGGGCCAACGATGATACTCACGTTTGAGAGCATGGCGATGGCGGAGTTGATGTCTTTGAGCTCGACAGGATCGTCAGTGAGGTAAGCCGGATAGGATGTGGCGATGGGCTGGGCGAACCCCATCACAAAGCCCAGGAGCACCGCGCCGAGCAGGACGATGCCGGTCGCGCCGCCAAAGGCAATAATCGCCACGCCGGTTGTCAGCGCGCCCACGATGCTCAGCAAGAAATGGTGGCGCGGGCCCCAGGCGTCGAGCGCCGCGCCACCCGCAAAGGATCCCAGGATTACAAAAACATTCATAAACAGGACGGCCAACGATGTCGCAACGACGGAGGCACCGTCCGCATAGGTGAGCGTTCCGATGACGCCGATAAAGTAGCTGGTCTGAAAACCGGTGTAGATGAGAAAGCGCATCGCCACCAGGCGCTTGGCCTGCACGGACAGCGATGGTTGAGGCTTTGAGAAAAGAGAGGCGAGCATGGAGACTCCTTGTTTCATACGAATACGGGCGGCGGGCATTCGCCACCGTCTGTCAAATCAATCTATCCGCATGAAGTATTAAGGACGCATCAAGCCCCTTCTCTCCGTTTTTCGCCCGTCATGAACTACTTGGTAGATTGTAAGGCATGTCCCACACATCTACTAAAGCAAAATCCACCACAAAGGTGCCTGTCCCCTTTGTGGTGGAAATGACGTTTGCCCAGATAAAACCTGCCAAATTAACCTGTCTTTTTTGGCTAGTTTTAGGCCAGATAATCTTGAATAAGGTCGCAGATGGCTCGGGCGTCGTTGATGTTGATGGCTCGGGTCGCAAAGCCGGCATCGAATGCCTGACGCGCCAGGGCTTCGTTGCAGGCAAGGGCCAGCGTGCGACCGTCGACCAGGTCGAGCGAGCTCTTGCCGCGCAGACGGTCGACACCGGAGCGCGCGACCACGATGTTGTCGAAGCCCTCGGTCTTGTAGCCCTCGATGATCACCACGTCGACATCGTTGTAGCGCGACAGCAGCTCGCGCGCGGGCATCTCGTCCTCCTCGCGCGTGTCGGCGTACTCCGCCCAGCGCGTGGCGCAGATAAGTCCCACGTGCTTGGATCCGGCTTGGTGATGGCGCCAGGTGTCCTTAGCAGGCACATCGATATCAAAGCCGTGATGCCCGTGATGCTTGAGCGAACCCACGCGCAGGCCGCGGCGAGTGAGCTCGGCGATAACCTTCTCGACGAGCGTTGTCTTGCCCGAGTTCTGGTAGCCGATAAACGCGATCGCGGGGACGGCCGGAGTGGGAGCTGCGGGCGCGACGGCGACGGGTGCGCTCGCGGGTGCGTCGCCTGCGGCTCCCACGGCCTCAGCAGCAGCGGCCTGACGCTCTGCGCGATCCCACACGCCCGAGCGGCCGCCCTCCTTGTGCAGCAGGCGCACGTCGACGATCTCCATGCCGCGATCAACTGCCTTGCACATGTCATAGATGGTCAGACACGCGGCACTCGCGCCGGTCAGAGCCTCCATCTCGATACCCGTCTTGCCCGTCACGCCCGCCGTAACCAGAACGTAAAAGCCAACCTGCCCGTCCGCGCGCGCCGGCGCCCAGCCCTCGGGCACGTCCTCGGCCGGCGTCCCCGCCGAAGCAATGGGCGCAATGTCGCACTTACTCTTGGTAATGAGCAACGGATGGCACATGGGGATGATGTCGCTCGTGCGTTTGATGGCCATAATGCCCGCCACGCGCGCGCAGGCAAGCACGTCGCCCTTTTTGGCGCGGTCCTGCAGCACCATGGCCTGCGTCTCGGGGTGCATGAGGATGGTGCCCTCAGCAATGGCGATGCGATGCGTCTCGGCCTTGTCGGACACGTCGACCATGCGCACCTCACCCTTGGCGTCCACATGCGTCAGCTCATCGCGACGGGCGTCACGGGCGGGCTCGGTGGCCTGTCTCTTATACACATCTGACGCTGCCGAC
>URCU01000043.1:0-14185 GCA_900546425.1 uncultured Collinsella sp.
ATGTGTGACAATGCCCGTCGGAAAACGTCTGCTGTCTTTGGGGGTCTATCTATGCAGTACGAGTTTTGTGCCGAGAACTTTGAGCGAGTGCCGGCGGCCATCGAGGCCGGTGCGGGGCGCATTGAGCTGTGTGACAACCTCGCCGTCGGTGGCACCACGCCTTCCGCCGGCGTTATTAGCGCTACAGCCAGCTACGCTCACGAGCATGACGCGCGAGTGATGTGCATGATCCGTCCGCGTGGTGGCGACTTTCATTACAACCAGGACGAGCTGCGCATGATGGAGATGGACCTGGGCCTTGCTGTGAGCGCCGGCGTTGACGGCCTGGTCTTTGGCTGCTGCAAGCCCTTTGCCGGCGGCTGGGCGCTCGACGAGCTCACCCTCGGCGCCCTCGTTATGGCTACGGGCTGCGCGACCGAGGAATGTAAGCGCGAGTCCATCGACATCACCTTCCACATGGCGTTTGACCAGCTCTCGCCCGAGGCTCAGCTCGATGCGATTGATACACTTGCCGACTGCGGCGCTACGCGCATCCTCACGCATGGCGGCGCTGCCGGTACGTCGATCGAGGATAATTTCGATCACCTGGCTCGTTTAATCGAGTATGCGGGCGATCGTTTGACCATCCTTCCCGGCGGCGGCATCACTACGGCAAATCGCGACGCGGTCGCGGCGGCGCTAGGCGTCTCCGAGCTCCATGGCACCAAGATCGTGCCGCTGGAGGTATAACCCGTGGCGCTGGTATTTGACGTTCAGCAGGCGAGCGGTAAGCCCGACGATAATCGTCGCCCTGGCACCGCGTGCCCCTTTTGTGACACGGAGGGGCTTGCCAACATCATCCAGCGCGATGGTGACTGCATCTGGCTCGAGAATAAGTTCAAGACCTTGCGGGCCACACGTCAGACCGTATTGATCGAGTCTGCCAATCACGACGCCGACCTGGTGACCTATGAACCGGATGAGCTGCATCATGTGATGCGGTTTGCCCTGGGCTGTTGGCAGCAGATGATCGATTCCCAACAGTACCGCAGTGTGCTCATGTACAAGAACAAAGGCCCGCTTTCGGGCGGCAGCCTCGTCCATCCGCATATGCAGATTGTGGGTCTGGAGCGGGAGGACGGTTATGCAGCACTAGCCCCCGCCAACTTCGAAGGCATCGATGTTTGGCGACACGGGAGGGTCGCGGTCAACATCTCAACCGAGCCGATCATGGGATTCTTTGAGGTCAACGTCTCGGCTCCACAGGGAATCGCCGCCAGCGACGACGCCCGCGACCAAGCCGAAGCGGACCTGTTTGCCGATGCGATTCAGGTAACTCTGCGCTATATCCTGCACGAGCACCACGGCGGTCGCGCGGAGTCGTACAACTTGTTCTTCTACCACATGGACGGCCGGACCATTGCCAAGGCGCTGCCACGTTGGGTGGTTTCGCCCTACTTTGTGGGCTATCGTTTGGCCCAGGTCAATGCCGAGACCACGCTCGATACCGATGCTGAGCGCCTACGCGCGCATCTGGAAACGCTCGTATAGCAAGGCTAACACCCGCGCAATGCGGACAGTCTAGCGTGCCATCGCGTCGCGGCTGGCCTTGACCCGCTTGCGCTGTTTGGCGCGCTCCTCGCCGGTTAGGCGCTCAAAGAGATGCCCGATAATCGAGGCCAACACCTGTTGAAACAGCGTGCCGCACATGACGGGGAACACGACCTCGCCGGGAAAGTACTGTGTGGCGATGACGGCGCCCGAAGAGATGTTACGCATGCCGCAGGTAAAGCACATGGTGGTCGTCTCGCTATACGGCAGATGCAGGGCACGTGCGACCAGGATGCCGATGATAAAGCCACTGATGGCGAACGAAAGGATAAAGAGGGCGACTTCCAGGCGCACCGCGTTCATGTGCAGCACGTACTCGCTCATGGCGGTGGAGTTGGACGCGATAACACCCATCATCATGAACTTGCAGGCGGGCGAAAGCGCGGGGGAGAGTTTCTCATGACCCCAGCCGCGCGTGAGTTCGTTAATGACGATACCGAGCACGGCGGGTATGGCGATCATAAAGGCCATATTCTGCATCATGCTCGGCACGTCGATCGAGACGGTGGCGCCCAGCAGGAGCTTGAGCGTGAGCGGAATCGTCACAGGCGAGATAACCGAGGACGTCAGGATAATGGTGAGCGCGAGCGGGCCGTTGCCGCCGAACATGCTAATCCACATAAAGGCAGTGACTGCCACGGGTACGCTGTACTCGAGCACGATGCCGCAGACAAGGTTGGGGTTGGAGCCAAAGAATAACGATCCCATGGCATAGGCTGCGATAGGGATAAGCACCGCCGAGACGAGCAACGCCAAGACCAGGTGCAGCGGACGATGGAACACCTCAGCCACCTGGTGAAAGGTGTTGCTGAGCGCACCTTGGAACGTCATAAAGGCGAAGAGGGCGGGAACGATGGGCTTAAGTACGCCGATCTGCTGGGGAAAGAGCACGCCGAGCGCCACGCAAATCGGAACGATGACCTGCATGTGCCCCGCGAGAAACTTGCCCAGTCCAACCCATTGCTTCATATTACTCTTGTGACTCCCTTTGCTCGTGAATCCGTTTTGAATGGATATGCTAGACGCTCGCATGCGTTCGTGCGTCAGAAACGCTCGAATATTTCGAGGCTATTACCGGCATCGTTTACCGAAACCGCGGCGTGCTGCGGCGATTTGCGTCCGCGCTGCACGGTATAATAAATCCGTTCAACAGATCTGCCTGCCGAAGCGGGCATACACAGAGGACTCATCGCTATGAACCGTGAGAGGTATCGCGGCGACCTGCCCCTATCGGGGGTGGGCGCCTATGTCATCGCTTAAGACGACGCATCGCTGGGCGGTTGCTCAGCAAAACCCCGAGCTCGAAAAGGAGCTTTCGGCCGGCCTGGGCATACCCGGGCTGGTGGCGCGCATTATGGTTGCGCACGGCATTACATCCATCGAGGAAGGCCAGCTGTTTTTGACGCCTTCGCTCGATCGCGACTGGGCTGACCCACTCATTATCCCGGGCATGTCGGTCGTTGCCGACCGTGTCGAGCGCGCTATTCGCAACCACGAGCACATCGCGGTCTTTGGCGATTTTGACGTTGACGGTATTACGTCGACCTGCCTGTTGACCGAGGCGCTGCGCACGTTTGGCGCCGATGTCACGCCGTTTATTCCGCATCGCTTTGACGAGGGCTACGGCCTGTCGCGTGCGGCGCTCGACCGCGTCAACG
Source organism: uncultured Collinsella sp. (assembly GCA_900546425.1). Taxonomy (GTDB): domain Bacteria; phylum Actinomycetota; class Coriobacteriia; order Coriobacteriales; family Coriobacteriaceae; genus Collinsella. The sequence continues at coordinate 3,249 of URCU01000043.1, forward strand.
AGCTCGCCCAACCCAACCTGATCGTGACCGTCGATAACGGCATTGCCGCCAAGGAAGAAGTCTCCTATCTTGAGAGCCTGGGGATCGATTTGGTGGTCACGGACCATCATGAGCCCTCCGACCAGGTGCCGCAGGGCGTGCCCCTGACCGACCCTAAGCTCGAGGACGAGGGTCCTTCGCGTGAGCTTGCCGGTGCCGGCGTGGCGCTCAAGCTGGTACAGGTCTTGGGCGAGCGCCTGGGCAAGCCGTCGTATTGGCGCTCGCTGATCGAGGTCGCGGCGCTGGGTACCGTGTCCGACATGATGCCGCTGACGCCCGAGAACCGCGCGCTGGTCGCCGAGGGCATCCAGCAGATGCGCGTGACCGCCCGCCCCGGCTATATCGCGCTGGCCGCGCTCGCCAAGGCGGACCTTTCGAGCATTACGGCGGATGGCCTGTCATTCTCGCTCATTCCCCGCTTAAACGCTGCCGGCCGCATGGCCGATCCCAAGCTGGCGCTCGACCTGCTGCTTGCCCGCGACCCTATCGAAGCGAGCGCGCTTGCCGCCGAGCTCGAGGAAATCAATCGTCAACGCCGCGAGATCGAGGCGGAGCTCACACGTGATGCCATGGCAAAGGTCGAGGAGACCTATGATGGCGGTCGCGCAATCGTCGTGGGTGGCGAGGGCTGGCACGAGGGCGTCAAGGGCATCGTGGCGAGCCGTCTGACCAACCGTTATCACGTGCCGGCGCTGCTGTTCTCGATCGAAGACGGTATCGCTCGCGGTTCGGGTCGCTCGGTGGGCAAAGTCAACCTGTTCGACGCCGTAGAACGCTGCTCCGACCTGCTGATTCGTCGCGGCGGGCATGCCGGTGCGGTGGGCGTGACCATCGAGGCGTCCAAGCTCGATGAGTTCCGCCGTCGCCTTTCGGCCGTGCTATCGGAGCTTCCCGCCGAGGACTTTGAGGACACCGACGAGGTTGCCGCCACCGTTGATCTCTCCGAGCTAAATATCGAGACCATCGAGCAGATTTCCCGTCTTGAGCCGTTTGGCCAAGGCAATAAGGTGCCGCTTCTGGCCGCCGAGGGCGTGACGATGTGCGGTCGCGCCGTGGTGGGCAAAACCGGCGAGCACATGCGCTTCGTGGCGACCGATGGCGCCGCGAGTGTGCCGGCCATTATGTTCCGCGTGCCGCAGATCGATAAGCTCATTAATTGCGATAGCGCCGTCGATTTGGTGTTCGAGGCCGTGGCCGAGCATTGGCAAGGTCGCGTAAAGCCCAAGCTCATGATCAAGGATGTCTTGGTCCGCGATACCACGGCGCCCAGCGTTGACGACCCGGCATGTGAGCTTCGCCGCGGCGTGGAACCTGCGGACGCCGGTCTTCGTCTGGAGTCCCGCAAGCGCCAAACGCTCGCCCAGCTTTCCTATACCGAGCTGACGCGCTCGCTTATCCATAGCTTTATCGGCTCGAACCAGCCGCACCGCGCGCAGGTCGAGGCGCTCGATGCCCTGGCCGATCACCAAAGTGTTCTGGCCGTTATGGGAACGGGGCGCGGCAAGTCTCTTATCTTCCATGTGCATGCCGCGCGCGAGGCGGTCCTTCGTGGGCGTGCGAGCATCTTTGTCTATCCGCTGCGCGCGCTCGTTGCCGACCAGGCCTATCACCTCTCGTCGACGATGGCCGCGCTCGGCATTGGCGTTGGCGTGCTGACCGGCGAGACCGTGGAAGCGGCGCGCGATGACGTGTTTGCCGGCTTGGCTTCGGGCCGCACCGGCATCGTGCTCACGACGCCTGAGTTCCTGTCCATTCACCGCGACCGCTTTGCGCGTTCGGGACGCATCGGTTTTGTCGTCATCGATGAGGCGCATCATGCCGGTCTTGCCAAGGGCGGTGACCGCAGCGCCTATCTCGACATGCCTGATATCCTCAAGGCCCTGGGCGACCCGGTCGTTCTGGCCACGACTGCCACCGCAACGGCTCCGGTTGTGGCCGAGCTCGCCCGCGTGCTGCCGATTACCCGTACGGTGGTCGACGAGACGGTGCGCGAGAACTTGCAGCTCGAGGATGACCGAGATCTTGCGAGCCGCGAGAACCGCCTGGTGTCAATCGTGGCTACGGGGGAGAAGACCGTCATCTACGTCAACTCGCGCGACCAGTCCGTGGCGCTTGCCAAGACGCTGCGCAAGCGGGTACCCGATTGCGCGACCCGCATCGCGTTCTATAACGCGGGGCTTGCGCGCTCCGATCGTCGCCGTGTCGAGGAAGCGTTTCGTGACGGAAGCCTCAGCTGCATCGTTTCGACCTCTGCCTTTGGTGAGGGCGTGAACCTGCCCGATATTCGCCATGTCGTGCTCTACCACATGCCGTTTGGCAGCATTGAGTTCAACCAGATGAGCGGACGCGCCGGTCGCGACGGCCAACCTGCCGTGATTCACTTGCTCTATTCGTCGCGTGACGCTCGCATTAACGAGCGCCTGCTCGACTGCTACGCGCCCGAGCGCGATGAGCTCGTCACGCTCTATCGCGCGCTGCAGACCATGTGGCGCTCCAACCGCGGCAAGACCGGAGACGACTCGTTTAGTGCGAGCGATATCGACATCGCGCAGATGTGTCTTGCCATCGATGCCCGCACGCCGGTTGACGAGCGCTCGGTGGCAAGCGGCCTGGGAATCTTCGAAGAGCTTGGTTTCTGTCGCGTTTCGGGGTTTGACGACACCCGTCGCATCGCGATGGCCGAAAACCCCGGCCGTGTGCAATTGAGCAGGTCAATCCGCTATTTGGAGGGCTTGCGCTCGCGCATGGAGTTCTCGGCTTTCCGGAGCTGGGCACTCGATTCGTGCGCTTCTGATATGCTAGCCAAAGTTAACCGCCCGATCGTTCCGCGGGCCTAGGGGAAGGGGACCTCGATGGATGCCGCAGCCCGTACCGCCCATGATTCCACCCTCCAGCCGTTTTCGGAGATGGAGCACTATAAGCATGCCGATGAGCTGCCGCCCGAGATTATGGCGGACAGCTACGACAAGCTGGAGCGCCTGTGCCTCAAATATATGAATGAGGACGACTTCTCTAAGGTGGAGCAGGCCTACTGCTTTGCCGCCGAGAAGCACTGCAACCAAAAGCGGCGGTCGGGTGAGATGTACATCAACCATCCCGTCGAGGTGGCCATCATCTTGGCCGATCTCAAGATGGACTGCGATGTGGTGTGCGCCGCGCTGCTGCACGATACCGTTGAGGATACCGAGACCTCGCTTGCCGATGTTTCCGGTCTGTTTGGCGATACGGTAGCCGAGCTCGTCGATGGCGTGACCAAGCTTACCAACATCGAAGTCGATAGCATGGACGAGAAGCAGGCGCTTACGCTGCGCAAGATGTTCCTCGCCATGTCCAAGGACATCCGCGTCATTATCGTTAAGCTTGCCGACCGCCTGCATAACATGCGTACGTTGGCGGCCCTTCGCGAGGACCGTCGCCTGTTTAAGGCTCGCGAGACTATGGACGTGTATGCGCCCCTGGCCGACCGTCTGGGCATGAGCTCTATTAAGTGGGAGCTCGAGGACCTGTCCTTCTTCTACCTTGAGCCCGACGCCTACCAGCGCATCGCGCGCATGGTGGCGGAGTCGCGCGAGGTCCGTGAGCGCTATCTGGCCGAGACTATCAAGACGCTCACCGACGAGCTCAACCGCATTGGCTTGGAGGGCTTCCAGATTAATGGCCGTTCCAAGCACTATTGGTCCATCTACCAAAAGATGAAGCGCAAGGGCAAGGAGTTCTCCGAGATCTACGACCTGGTGGCACTGCGCGTCATCACGCATTCGGTGCGCGATTGCTACTCCACGCTCGGTGCGGTGCATACACTGTGGCACCCCATGCCCGGTCGCTTTAAAGACTATATCGCCATGCCCAAGGTCAATAACTACCAGTCGCTCCATACGACGGTTATCGGCCCCACGGCCCGCCCGCTCGAGATTCAGATTCGAACCTACGAGATGCATGAGCAGGCCGAGTACGGCATTGCCGCCCACTGGCTCTATAAGAAGTCGGGCGGATCGTCTGCGTCTAAGACCAATGATGCCCAGCGTCTGGACGACCAGATTAACTGGCTCAAACATTCGCTCGATTGGGCTGCTTCTGACGAGATTACGGACGCCAAGGAATACCTGCATTCGCTGAAGGTCGATCTGTTCGACCAGGAGATCTTCGTCTTTACGCCCAAGGGCGAGGTCATGGCGCTTCGTGCCGGCTCCACGCCGCTCGACTTTGCCTACGCCGTTCACACCGAGGTGGGCAACCACTGCGTCGGCGCTAAGATCAACGGTGCGGTGGCCCCACTCACGCACGAGATCAAGACGGGCGACCGCGTTGAAATCCTGACCAACAAGAGTTCCAAGCCGTCTCGTGATTGGCTCAAGATCGTTAAGACACCTTCGGCCAAGTCGAAGATTCGCCGTTACTTCGCCGCCGCGACCAAAGACGACGACGCTGCTGCCGGCCGCGATATACTGGCCAAGGACTTGCGCAAGCGCGGGTATGGCATCTCTACGCCGCGGTCCACGCGTGCGCTCAACGCCGTGGCGGAGCAGTTTAACTACAAGCAGCTCGAGGACCTGTTTGCCGCCGTCGGCTCCGGCAAGGTTGCCCCGCGCGCTGTGGGTAACAAGGTCGAGCAAATCTTGGACCCCAAGCCCGAGGAACAGGTCACCAAGGCCGAGGCTATCGCCGAGGTCGTCAAGCAGTCGGCCCGAGGCTCCAACCGCAAGCCGCAAAAGCGCGGCAAGAGCGCCAGCAACGGCATTATCGTCAAGGGCGAGAGCAACAGCGGACTGCTGGTCCGTCTGGCACATTGCTGCAATCCGGTGACGGGCGACGATATCGTCGGCTTCATCACGCGCGGTCGTGGCGTTTCGGTGCATCGCGCCAACTGCCCCAACGTCAAGGGTCTTATGGAGCATCCCGAGCGCATGATCGAAGTGGAGTGGGACGGCGCTGCCGACACCCTCTTCCAGGTCGAGATCGTGGTCGAGTGCCTGGACCGCATGGGCCTGCTCAAGGATGTCACTATTGCCATTGGCGATGCGGGTGGCAATATCCTTTCTGCCGCCACCTCGACCAACCGCGAGGGTATTGCAACCTTGCGCTTTATGGTCGAGATCTCGGACGCGAGTGGTCTGGATCCGCTGCTGGCCTCTATCAGCGGCGTTGACTCGGTCTACGACGCGCGCCGCCTGATGCCCGGCGAGGGTGGAGCCCAGCTTAAGCGCCGCGTTTAGTCGCGACGAACGTGCCACATTATCGATATTCGTTACACTCGAGGCATCGTTCGATGCCTCGAGTTCTATAGAGAGGAGAGGGACATGAGTGCTGTGTCCTTGGATGTAACTCCCAAGGGATCGGTCGAGATCGAGACGCTCGTAAACGGTCCCATTCAGACCAATAGCTATGCTGTTATTTCGGACAATGAGTGTGTGATTATCGACCCCGCATGGGAAGGCGAGCGCTTGGTGGAGCATATTCGAGCCAAGCATCCCGGCGTACGCATGCTTGGCGCCGTATGCACTCATGGCCATGCCGATCATGTTGGCGGTGTTGCCGGCGTGCGAACCGCCGTTGGCGAGGGCTGCCAGTATGAGCTGTGTGCTAAGGATGTAGCGGTGCCGCATGCGAACATCGAGGAACAGCGAGCTATGTGGGGCATTGAGACGCCCGACCCCGGGGAGCCGACGCACCTGCTCGCCGAGGGCGATACTCTCGAGGTGGGCGATATCCGCCTGCAGGTGATCGAGACACCAGGGCATACGCCGGGCGGAATCGTCTTGTTTGCTGCCACCGAGCAGGGGAACATTGCCTTTGTGGGCGACACCTTGTTTCCGGGTGGGCACGGCCGCACCGATCTTTCTGGAGGAGACGAGGCGGCGATTCTGCGGTCGCTCTCCAAGCTCGCCCGGCTTCTCCCGCCCGATACCGTTTGCCTAACCGGCCATGGCGATTCGACCACCATGGCACGCGAGCTCATGCAGAACCCTTTCATGCAGGTGTAGCTTTACAGTCGGCTTCTGAAGCACGAGAAGCGTCCAAACGTCAAGCTATTTTTCCCCAACGGGTCAATTTCGTAGGGCAAACGGTCAAAAAAGTCTGTTTGGACGATATTCGTGAACAAACGAACGTTTATGCTCGGGTGCGCCGTGGTAAAATCACAGGCGTTATCGGAGCAACCTTACAGGAGGTTTCTTTTATGCTCGTCAACGCAGCAGACATGCTCAAGAAGGCCGAGGCCGGCAAGTACGGTCTCGGTGCCTTCAACACCAACAACCTCGAGTGGACCCTGGCTATTCTCCAGGCCGCCGAGGAGGCCAAGTCTCCGCTGATCCTTCAGTGCACCGCTGGTGCCGCTAAGTGGATGGGCGGTTTCAAGGTCTGCGCCGACATGGTCAAGGCTGCCGTCGAGGCCACGGGCGTTACCGTTCCCGTCGCCCTTCACCTCGATCACGGTTCTTACGAGGACTGCTTCAAGTGCATCGAGGCCGGCTTCACGTCCATCATGTATGACGGCTCTCACGAGGAGACCTTCCAGCTTAACCTCGACCGCACCAAGGAGCTCGTTGAGCTTGCCCACTCCAAGGGCATGTCCATCGAGGCTGAGGTCGGCGGCATCGGCGGCACCGAGGACGGCGTGACCTCCAACGGCGAGCTCGCTGACCCCGCTGAGTGCAAGCAGATTGCTGACCTGGGCGTCGACTTCCTCGCCTGCGGCATCGGCAACATCCACGGCGTGTATCCCGCCGACTGGGCTGGCCTTTCCTTCGAGCGTCTGGGCGAGATCAAGGCTCAGACCGGCGACCTGCCCCTCGTTCTGCACGGTGGTACCGGCATCCCCGAGGATCAGATCAAGAAGGCCATCTCCCTGGGCATCTCCAAGATCAACGTCAACACCGACCTGCAGCTCGTCTTCGCTAAGGGCGTCCGCGAGTACATCGAGGCTGGCAAGGATCAGCAGGGCAAGGGCTTCGACCCCCGCAAGCTCCTCAAGCCTGGCCGCGACAACATCGTTGCCCGCACCAAGGAGCTCATGGAGGAGTTTGGCTCCGTCAACAAGGCGTAAGCGTCGCTAAACTTCCCGCCGGAAGCCCCGTCCCCCTACACTGTTTCCTTTGCGCTCACCTGGCTTCGCCAGAAGTCGCGCCAAGGAAACAGTTCCGGGGGACGGGGCTTCCTTCGTTTAACGCCGCAGGGTTACTGGGCTGAATTCATTTTTAATAGGTACCGTTTATCGGTGTTGAGGGTTCCTTTATTGGGACTTTCTTTTTTATCTCGCTACAATGGACTCCAAGCGTTCTAATGACTTGGAGTTTGGTATGGCTGTTATTGATGTGCTGCCTTCGGATGGGAAGGTTATTGACGAGGGCCCTGTTGGTTGCTCTGTTGATGTTTGCTGTGATGACTTTCGTCATCTCGATATTGGACTGCCGCCCGAGATTCTTCGTCTCAAGGATGCCGGCTATTTGACGCAGGCTGTTGCTGCCTGCGATCGCCTTTTGGAGCAGAACCCTGAGCCTTCGCTGGCGGCTTGTGTTCGTGCCGAGCGGTATCGCATGCTCGAGACGCCGCGTCATTTTTCGGTGTCGCGTGATCGAGCCATTGCGATGATTCGCGAGGAGTGGCCTGAGTTTACCGAAGAGCAGTTTGACGACCTGATTAATCGCAAGCGTATTGACTGGCGCTTTATCGATGGCGAGCTGTTTGTTCTCGATAACTTCCTCGATTCGCTTCGCGTGTACCCCAAGGAGGTTCCGGGCCTGCGTCCCGATTCTACGGACGGCATAGCGCTGCGTAACCAGATGCTCAGGGAGATGGAGTCGCAAAACGGGTTGACTCGCGTCATCACGCTTAAGGCATCCGTGTCTGTCCCCGGGGCTCTGGAGGGAGAGACCGTTCGCGCGTGGCTTCCCGTTGCCGCCGCCTGTCGTCAACAGTCTCATATCGAGGTTCTCGATATGACGTCGGAGGGCACCGTTGCCTCTGAGAACGTTTCGGCTCGTACAGCCTCCTGGACATCTTTGACTGAACATTCATTCTCGGTGACCTATCGCTATCACATCGATGCCGCCTATTGCGATATCTATGGTGGCGCGCTCCCATCGCATCCCTGTATGGACGCGCCACTGCCCGAGGACACCTCCGAGGACCGTCCGCACATTGCGTTCACGCCGTATTTGCGTCAACTGACGGCGCGTATCATTGACGGGCTCGTCGATCCGCTCGACCGCGCTCGCGCCATCTATGATTATCTGACACAGCATATCGACTATCGCTATCAGCCACCGTACCTGCTTTTGGGATCTATTGCCGATGACTGTGCACACTCGCTCCGCGGCGATTGCGGCGTTATGGCGCTCACGTTTATCACCATGTGCCGCATCGCGGGCGTGCCTGCCCGTTGTCAGAGCGGCCTGTATGTTGCGCCCGACTCGGTGGGACCGCACGACTGGGCCGAGTTCTTCACGCCCCAGACCGGTTGGCTTAACGCCGACGTATCGTTTGGTTCCTCGGCACGCAGGATGGGGGAGGAGTGGCGTCGTCGTCACTACTTTGGCAATCTCGACCCGTGGCGTATGGTGGCCAACAATCGATTCCAGGCTGAATTTGTGCCTGCTTTCGATGGCATGCGTGAGGACCCCTATGACAACCAGATGGGCGAGGCCTCGGTTGACGGACGTGGATGTCGTAAGCGGGAGATGTTGCGCAAGGTTGAGCTTATCGAAATGCTCGAAGTTCCATTTTCGGACTAATCAACAGAAAGCTGTGATAAACTAACTCACGCATTACGTGCCCGAGTGGCGGAATTGGCAGACGCAGTGGACTCAAAATCCACCGTTGGCAACAACGTGCGAGTTCGAGTCTCGCCTCGGGCACCATACATGCAAGTGAGCGTTCAAGGGGGTCAAGACCCCCTTTTTCGTGCCGAACTCGCGTGAGCGCGCGGAGCGTCAAGCAAACAGGCCTGTGGCCTGTTTGTAGCGGAGCGTGGCGAGGGCGCCATGCGCCCGAAGCCCGGGGCTTCGCGAAGCGAAGGCCCTTCGAGTCTCGCCTCGGGCACCATACATGCATCTGCGCTTCAAGGGGGTCAAGGCCCCCTTTTTCGTGTACGTAATGTGATAACGCGCGGTACGTGTTATTATTCGCAAGGCGTTGTTCCCGCAATGCCCTAAAGAGGAACCCGAGGGTTCCCACCTTTTGGCGCCAATGAGCAGCTGACTGGTCATACAACCTAGATTCCCTTCCTCATACCGAGGATGTCTATGTGTACGACCTGGTTGCAAAGAAGCGCCGGGTTATTTTTTTATGAATGGAGGTAGGGAAAATAGCTAAGTCTGATGACACCCGCATCAACGACGAGATCACTGCATCTTCGTGCCGTTTGATTGGCGTCGATGGCTCTCAGCTCGGCCTGTTCGCCATCCGCGATGCCCAGCGCGTCGCTGACGATCAGGGTCTCGACCTGGTCGAGATCGCTCCCAACGCGGAGCCGCCGGTCTGCAAGGTCATGGACTACGGTAAGTTCAAGTACCAGCAGGCCATGAAGGCCAAGGCTGCTCGTAAGAACCAGTCCAAGGTCGAGGTCAAGGAAATGAAGTTCCGACCCAAGATCGACGTTGGCGATTACGAGACCAAGAAGGGCCACGTTCTGCGTTTCCTCAAGAAGGGCGCACGCGTTAAGATCACCATCATGTTCCGCGGCCGTGAGATGGCTCACCCGGAGCAGGGCCTTAACGTTCTCGAGCGTCTCGCCGAGGATCTCAAGCCTTACGCTACGGTCGAGTCCAAGCCTAAGATGGAAGGCCGTAACATGCTTATGCTGCTCGCCCCGATTAAGGGCGCCTTCGATGAGGATAAAGCGGCAAGCGATACTAAGTAACTAGTGTTCTGTAACCGATTAAGGAGTATTTCATGCCTAAGATGAAGTCCCACAGCGGCACCAAGAAGCGTTTCCGCAAGACTGGTACCGGCAAGCTTATGCGCGCCAAGGCTTTCAAGAGCCACATCCTGAGCAAGAAGTCCACCAAGCGTAAGCGTGGCTTCCGTCAGGAGACCGAGATCGCCGCTGCCGACCGCAAGGTCATCAAGTCGCGTCTCGCCTAAGTTCGCGTTCCCGTTTTTCGTTTTACCGTCTAGGAGTTGATAGAACATGGCACGTATTAAGCGCGCTGTTGCCGCCAAGAAGAAGCGCCGTACCGTTATGCACCGTGCGAAGGGTTACTACGGTGCCGCTTCGCGTACTTACAAGCATGCTAAAGAGCAGGTCCAGCACTCCCTGCAGTATCAGTATCGTGATCGCCGCAACAAGAAGCGCGAGATCCGCTCTCTCTGGATCACCCGTATCAACGCTGCTGCTCGCCTGAACGACATCTCTTACTCTCAGTTCATGCACGGCCTGAAGGTTGCCGGCATCGAGCTCGACCGTAAGGTCCTGGCTCAGATGGCTTACGAGGACATCGAGTCCTTCAACGAGCTGGCTGCCATTGCCAAGAAGGCTCTCGAGGCCTAATAGATTCTGTTGAATCGCTAGGGGAGTGTCGCACCGTGCGCGGCACTCCCTCTTTTTATCTAGAGCGCTGGTTTATATAGCAAAAGCGCGGGTAGATAGACACTTACAGGTGACCGATCTTTATATATCTCTTAATCGAAGGGTCATCATCTGATACGTGCAGCATTTCTGCACCAGCCTTTCTATTGCTTATATAGGAAGCGATATGTTGTGTAGGACTTGTGAAGAGTGGAATTGACGTCCCACATCGCTTCGCGGTCTGGCAATATATCTCCTTGCCGCGCGGCCCGGTCGAACCGGATCAGCCGCGGGGCGTGCACCTTGAGAACCGGATACTGCGAGGATGGACACTTCCGAGTGTCGCATCCGGGCAGACATCGAACCATTTGAAATGGTCTAACTTGGATTTGTT
>URCU01000044.1:0-14050 GCA_900546425.1 uncultured Collinsella sp.
AAGAGACAGGTTGGCAGGCTTAAGATTAACGCAACAGAGGCGGGGCGGGCCCCGCGGGCGACGGCGCAATCGCAGTCGCCCCGACCAACATGGACGGAGGACAAACATGACGCAAGCGATAACAGATTCCAAACAGGCCTCCGCTGCGCTGGCGGAGCTGTTCGAAACCCATAGCCACGTGGTCTTCTTTGGCGGCGCGGGCGTTTCCACGGCGAGTGGCATCCCCGATTTCCGCAGCGTGGATGGCCTGTATCACCAGCGGTTTTCCTATCCGCCCGAGACTATGCTCTCGCACAGCTTCTACGAGGCGCATCCGGCGGAGTTTTTCGACTTCTACCGGACCAAGATGATCTCCCTTGACGCCAAGCCCAACCACTGCCACGCCAAGCTGGCGGAGCTGGAACGCGCCGGCAAGCTCGACGCCGTGGTGACGCAAAATATCGACGGCCTGCACCAGATGGCCGGCTCGCAGCGCGTGTTCGAGCTGCATGGCTCGGTCCACCGCAATATCTGCCAGACGTGCGGCGCGGTCTACAGCGCCGAATGGATTTGCGCGCGCGAGCACGAGGACGCCGCGGGCGTGCCCGTGTGCCCTGCGTGCGGCGGTCGCATCAAGCCCGATGTGGTCCTCTACGAAGAACCGCTCGATGAGCGTGTGCTTACCGGCGCCGTTGCTGCCATCGCCGCAGCCGACGCCCTCGTCGTGGGCGGAACCTCGCTCGTGGTGTATCCGGCGGCGGGCCTCACGCGTTACTTTACTGGCGATACGCTGGCCATTTGCAATTTGGCGCCCACCGATCAGGATGCAAATGCCGACCTGCTGATTTCTTGCGACATCGCGGCCGCGTTTGCGTTCTAGCCCGCGCGCGCGGATACAATAGAAAGACTGATTGCAAAGCGACCCCGCCGCCAGCGCCCGAGCGCGGTGGCGTGGGCATTTTAGGAGGATGTTCATGGCGAACGACAGCAAGACATGGCGGTGCGGAAAGTACGAGCTCAGCTTTGACCGTCCGCGCATCATGGGCGTCCTCAACGTGACGCCCGATTCGTTTAGCGACGGCGGTGAGCACTTTGACCAGGATGCCGCTATCGAGTACGGCCTGGCGATGCTCGATGCCGGCGCCGACATCATCGACGTGGGCGGTGAGTCCACGCGCCCCGGCTTTACCCCGGTCAACCCCGACGAGGAAGCGCGTCGCGTGCTGCCCGTCGTGCGCGCGCTTGCCAAAGAGGGCGCCATCGTCTCGATCGATACGCGTCATGTGGCGGTTGCCAAGGCGGCTGTGCGCTGCGGTGCTTCGATTGTCAACGACGTGACGGGCTTCACCGATCCCAAGATGGTTGAGTTCGTTAAGACGAGCACCTGCGGCGTCATCGTAATGCACGCCGGCGAGGTCGCCGCGCCCGCACGCACACACGCGACGGTGCAGCTCGATACCTCGGCTGCGGCGTTTGTTGCCGAGAAGGCGCGCGAAGCGGCTGCCGAGGCTGCGCGCGAGGCCGAGAAGCCGGCCCGTCGCCGTCGCGGCAAGTTGCTGGGCGAGCCCAAGGTTGAGGCCAAGCTTCCGGGCGGTGTGGTACAGCCCTCGCTGCCGTTTGGCGAACCGGAGCCCGCGCCCGAGTCCGAGCCAGAGACGCCGGCTGCCGAGCAGACCGCTCCTGCCGCCGAGACTGCAGAGCCCGAGACCGTGCCCGCAGCTACCGAAGCCGCACCAGAGCCCAGCGACCACCTGGCCGCCATGATGCGCCGCAGCGCCCGCCGCGAGGAAGCCTACGTGCCCACCTCGCAGCTCCGCCGCTTTACCCTGCCCGATTCTGCGCCCATCATGCGCCGCGTCATGGGCTTTCTGTCCGACCAGGCCCGCACGCTCATCCATGCCGGCGTGTCGCGCGACCGTATCTGCATCGATCCCGGCCCGGGCTTTGGCAAGACGGCCAACGAAGGCATCGTCATCCAGCGCGAGACCGCCAAGATGGCGTCGCTGGGCTATCCGCTCATGTGCGCCGTGTCACGCAAGCGCTTTGTGGGCGCCGTCTCGGGCGTGACTGAGGCCGCCGCGCGCGATGCCGCCACGTTTGGTGTGTGCCTGGGCGCCATCCAGGCCGGTGCCAACGTCGTGCGCGTGCACGACGTTGCGGGCTTTGCGCAGTTCCTGAACGGTTACTGGGCCGTTGCCAAGCCGCAGCCGCGCCGCGCGTTTGTGGCCGTGGGTTCCAACCTGGGGCATCGCTGCGACAACATCCGCGCTGCGCGCGACATGATTGCCGAGATCCCGCTCACCTGCGTGTCCAACTGCTCGCGCATCTACGAGAGCGAGCCGGCCTACGAGACGCGCCAGGACGCGTTTGCCAACGCTGTCATCGAGATCAAGACCGAGCTGGCTCCGCTGGTGCTGCTCGATGAGCTTATGAAGATTGAGGCCGAGCTGGGCCGCGATCGCTCCAAAAAGGCCAAGGCCAATGGCCCACGCACCATCGACTTGGACCTGCTGTGGATGGACGGCGAGACCCACGGCGGCAAGAAGCTGCGCCTGCCGCATCCGCTGATCGGCGAGCGCGACTTTGTGCTGGTGCCGCTCGAGGACCTGATGCACGACCCGGCGCGGTTCTTCCGCTACAACGGCGTCGAGGTTAAGGAGCCCGAGGATCGCGTGGGCCATATCGTGGGCGAATTGGGGCGTATGTAGATGATCGAGATGAATGCTGTTGCCGCCGGTACCGAGCTCGAGGCGGCGCGTGACGCGGGCCGTGAGGGCATGTCCGCGGGCTGGTGCGCGTGGAGCGCGGGCGATGCATCGCTGACGTTTTCGCTGGTCGTGCGCCCCGATGTGAACATGCACGCCTTCCACGGCCTGCCGTTTGTGGCCGCAATGGGCATGATGGACGCGCTCGCGGGCACGGCCGCAACGCCGGGCCTGGGGCTTGCCGGCAAAGTGGGCATCCAGTGGCCGAGTGACATTGTGTGCGGCGCGCCTGCGTTTGAGACGTCGCTCGCGCGCGTCGCCGTCAACGGCGGTGCCGGTGCCGCGGGCATGTTTGCCGCGGTGACGGTGGACGTTGAGCGTGCGGTGCTAGGCGAGCTCGGCGTGGATATGGCCGATGAGGCGCTGATCGAGGCATTGGCCGCGGCGGTGCTCGCTCGCGTTGACGCCTGGGTGGTTGCCGCCAACACACCACAGGGCGCTGCCGGCCCGCTGGCCCCGGTGCTGGGCGAGTACTTCGACATGGTGCCGCTGTTGGGTCGTCAGGTCGCGGCGGTGTCGCCCAACGGCCTGCCGCTCGCGGTCGGCGTGTTTGCGGGCCTGGACATCTGGGGTCGCGCGACCATTAAGACCGACGCCGGCGAGCAAGAGTTTCCGCCCGAGGCCGTGCGCATTCGCGGGCTGTAACGCGAGGCGCTCGCGCCCAAAGATAACGATGACAGACACTATGACCCAATCCGAGGGCACTAAAAAGATAGGAGCCCCCGCTCGTGACCGCGGGTCGGGGCTGCGACAATGATGTTGAAGTGCCATAGGCGCAGCCGCGCCGCAACGAGGTTGGGAGGCTCCCATGCCAAAGTATTCTACCGCGTTCGGGATGGACGTCCACCTGAGGTCGACCACCGTCTGCGCCCTCGACGCGGACACCGGCGAGGCCGTGACGAGGAGGTTCCCCGGCAACCCCTGGGGCGAGATCGCCGGGTGGATGGATGGGTTCCCCGGGCCGTCGCTCGCGGCCTACGAGAGCGGCTACCTCGGCTTCGCCCCGCAAAGGGAGCTCGCCGGGCTCGGCGTCGAGTGCGTCGTCGCCGCGGTCTCGAAGATCCCCAGGTCGGCCGCCGACTCGGCCTCCAAGAACGACAGGAACGACGCCGCCAGGATGGCCAAGGCGATACTCGCCCACGACATCTCCCCCGTATGGGTCCCCTCCCCCGAGGTCGAAGGCATCAGGGACCTCGCCGGCGCCTACGACGGGGCGACCGCGCGCCTGGCGACCGCCAAGCAGCGGCTGCTCGCCTTCCTCGCAAAGCGGGGGTTCGTCTACGGCGGCACCACGCCCGCCGGCAACCCGAGGAAGTACTGGACCTACGACTTCCTGAGATGGCTCGACAAGGTCAGGCCGGAGGACGACGGCGGGGTTCGGACGCTCGCCGCCCTGAGGAACGAGGTCGAGGCCGCGGCGGAGGCCCGGGCGGACCTGCTCTCCGAGTACAGGGCCGCCGTGGATGCCGGCCCGATCGCCGCGGAGGTGGCCGCCCTCCAGTCGATCAAGGGCTGCGCCTTCGCGCTGGCCGCGGCCTTCTCGGCCGAGGTCGGCGACTTCACGAGGTTCCGTTCCGGAAGGCAGGTCACGGCCTATTTCGGCCTCGCGCCGAGTCAGAGGTCGAGTGGCGACTCCGTGCGGCTCGGAGGCATCAGCGGTGCGGGCAACGCGCTCGTGAGGAAGCTGGCCGTTGAGGGTTCATGGTGCTACGCCGCGGCACGGCACCAGCCGAAGCTCATGCCAAGGGACACGGGCGTGCCCCTCGAGATAAGGATGCACGGGAGGAAGGGGTCCGAGCGGCTCCTGCGGCGGCGCGAGGAGATGCTCGCCCGCGGCATGCCCGCGGCGAAGGCCAACGCGGCCACCGCGGCCGAGCTCGTGAGGTGGCTCTGGGCCCTCGGCATGATGTGCCGGGAGGGCGCGGAATAGACATAGCCCCCGTCCCGGCGAGCCGGGCGGCCTTCGGGGATACCCCCTATTTCGCTGTGCGCGCGGAGCCCTCCGCATGCGCCTCGACAGACTTGGGGAACCCCGCCGAAGGAATGGAGTGCGGGCCGACAGAACGGTATCCGCGGATATGAGACTGAGCCGAAGGCGTCGACGACATGCCGGGGGCGGACCGGGACGGGTTAACGGCAGGCCCCGCCGACCGATTGCAAGCGGTCGGCGGGGCCATTGTGGCTCTTGACAGCGGATTGGGTCATATGAGCGAAGCCCTCCTCGGCCTGCACCGGGGAGGGCTTTCGCGTGACTGTGGGGTAGCACCTCGGGCCTATTCCTCAAAACTGAAATATTTTCGTTTTTGAGGAATAGGAAACATGCACGATATCGCTGTGCTGGGCGTGTTCGAGGAGTCTCTATTCCTCAAAATTGAAAATTATTCAGTTTTGAGGAATAGGCTTGGCGAACGTTTGCGGGGACTGTGGCATCGGGCGTGCTCGACTTAGGTCCCCGTCCTACCCCAGCTCCTGCATGCGGCGGTAGATTTCGCAGATGCCCTTGATGGTGAGCTGTCCATCGACTATGTCGAAGGCGTCGGTCGAATCGGCGACGATGCTGGCGAGGCCGCCCGTGGCGATAACAGTGACGTCCTCGCGCCCCAGCTCGCGCTTCATGCGCGCGACCAGGCCCTCGGCCATGGCGGCGGCGCCCGTTACGGCGCCGACCTTGATGCACTCCTCGGTATCGCGGCCGATGGCGTGCTCGGGCGCCTCGAGCGGAACGCTGGTGAGCTTGGCGGCGCGGGCGGCGAGCGCGTCCATCGAAATGCGGATGCCCGGCGCAATCGCTCCGCCAATGTAATAGCCGTCCTCGTCGATGACGTCGATATTGGTCGCGGTGCCAAAGTCCACCACGATCGCCGGCGCACCGTAGAAGGTCTCGGCAGCGACGGCGTTGGCGATGCGGTCGGCACCAACGGCCTGGGGGCGCGCCGCCCGCAGCTTGGTCACGGCCGCCGTCTGCGGTCCAATGACGATGGCATCTGCCGCGATGCGTTTGGCCACGGCGTGCCACTCGCGCGAGAGCTGCGGCACCACGCCGGCAAAGGCGATCGCGTCGACCGCGCCGAGCGAGAGGTCGTACATCTTAAAGAAGCCCATCAGGCGCACGTGGATCTCGTCGGCGGTATAGGAGCGGTCGGTGGGCATACGCCACGACTGCACCAGCTCGTCTCCGTCAAACAGGCCCATGGCCGTCTGCGTGTTTCCCATATCGATAGCGAGCAGCATGTCTACTCCAGGTGTCGGCGTAAAAGGACGCGCACCATTGTATACGCGCCGCCGACAGTGCTCGGCTGCGATTCGTTTACGGTGATATGGGCTGAGGGGTTTAATATGAAGGAATTATGCTCTACGAGATTTTCCTTGCCGTTTACCGAACTCCCACGTAATATTCTTTCTTGCGCACATGAGGCGCCCAGACATTGCGGGGTGGAGCAGTCTGGTAGCTCGCCGGGCTCATAACCCGGAGGTCGTAGGTTCAAATCCTGCCCCCGCGACCAAGAACTTGCAGCTCGTCGGCCTAGCCGACGAGCTTTTTTGTTATTCCGGGACTGTGTTTTCGGTCCAATTCCCAACCTCTCAAACAAAATCTCGATCTGTAACATCTAGACCCGATTTGGACGGCTAGGTGTTACAGATCGAGATATACCGGTGGATTGGGTCCCGTTTGTCTAAATCTGTAACACGAGAGACGGATTTTGCCGAGTTGTTGTTACAGATTGAGATTTTCTAGCAGGCGGATCCCGTTTGTCTCGATCTGTAACAGGTGGAGGCCAAAAGTCGGTCTAGATGTTACAGATTGAGATGTTTGGACGGACCGAGCTTGTTCGTCTCGATTTGTAACATCTAGGGTCGTTTTTGGCCTGTAGGTGTTACAGATCGAGATTTTCCGACGGAACGCTTCCGTTTGTCTCGATCTGTAACAGGTGGAGGCCAAAAGTCGGTCTAGATGTTACAGATCGAGATTGTTGAGGATGGGCCGAGGGGAATGTCTCGATCTGTAACAGTAAGACCCGGCTTTGCTGGGTAGCTGTTACAGATCGAGACAAACCGACGGGCCGCCCCGTCCCATCCACCTGCCGCCACCTGATATTCGCCGATTTTCGTTGTGCCGCCGTGCTCCCATGCCATATCCTCTAGACAACTACGCGGCATCATCGCCGCCGCGCCTACAAGAGAGGAATGTCCATGACCGCACCTGCATCCAAGCTGCTCCAGCCCATTACGGTTGGCCCCCTTGAGCTCAAAAACCGCATTATGTTCCCGCCGCTGACCACCGGCTACGAGGAGCGCGACGGTTCCATTGGCGAACGCAGCCTGGCTTTTTACGAGCGCCTGGCCCGTGGCGGCGTGAGCTACATCGTCATCGGCGACGTCGCTCCCGTTATGACCGCGAGCCCCACGCCCAAGCTGGCAACCGACGCCCAGATCCCCACGTTTAAGGCACTGGCCGACACCGTTCACAAGCACGGTGCCAAGGTCGCGCTGCAGCTGTTCCATCCCGAGTACGACGTGCCCGGTGTCGGCCGCATGGTCATGGGTTCCATGGCTGCCGCCAAGGCCGCGCAGGAGGCCAAAGCCGCCGGCGACGAGGAGACCTTTGCCGCCAAGATGGCCGAGTCCAACGAGATTCGCAATCAGGCCTACGCCAAGCTGCACCACGACATGCAGCACTTTGTGAACGAGGCGAGCGTAGAGCAGCTCACCCAGATCAAGGAAGCCATCGCCGCCTCGGCCGCTCGCGCACAGCAGGCCGGGATCGACGCCATCGAGGTCCACGGCGACCGCCTGGTGGGTTCGCTGTGCTCGGCCATCCTTAACCAGCGCACCGACGAGTACGGTGGCTCGTTCGAGAACCGCGTTCGCTACGCGCTCGAGGTCGTCGCCGCCATTAAGGAAGCCGCGCCGCAGCTGATGGTGGAGTACAAGCTCCCCGTGATCATGGAGAACCCCGACGGCACGCCGCGCGGCAAGGGCGGCCTGCAGCCTGACGAGGCCTGCGAGTTCGCCAAGCTGCTCGAGGGCGCCGGCATCGATATGATCCAGGTTGCGCAGGCAAACCACACCGGTAACATGGGCGACACCATTCCGCCCATGGGCGCCATGCCCTACAACTGGACGCTGCCCGTGGCCGAGCGCGTCAAGGCCCTGGTCTCCGTGCCGGTGGCAACCGTGGGCCGTGTTGTCTCGGTCGAGGCCGGCGAGAAGATCCTGGAGGACGGCGCGGCCGACATCGTCGCCTATGGCCGCTCGCTCATGTGCGACCCCGACATTGCGCTGAAGGCCGCCACGGGCGAGCCCATCCGCGAGTGCCTCAACTGCAACAAGGGCTGCGTCGATGCGATTCAAAACCGCAAGTACATCTCGTGTGTGCTCAATGCCGAGAACGGCGACGAAGCGACCATCGCCATTAAGCCGGGCGAGGGCGACAAGAAGATCGCCGTGGTGGGCGGCGGTATTGCCGGCCTGGAGGCCGCACGCGTGGCGGCCAAGCGCGGCTACGATGTGACCGTTTACGAGGCGAGCGATCACCTGGGCGGCCAGATTGTGCTGGCGGCCGCGCCCCCGCGCAAGGACGAGATCATGCGCTCGGCCGAGTACTACGAGAAGATTCTGCCCGGCCTGGGCGTGAAGGTTGAGCTCAACCATGCCGCTACCGTTGAGGACCTCAACGCCGCCGACGCTGCGATTGTTGCTGTGGGCGCACACGACGTGGTCATTCCCGTTCCGGGCGCCGACTCGGAGAAGGTCGTCTCGAGCTGGGACGTGCTGGCCGGCAAGGTGGAGCTTACGGGCCGCGTCGCCGTCATTGGCGGTGGCCTGGTAGGCACCGAGACTGCCGAGTACCTGCTGCAGCACGGCTGCGAGGTGGCGATCGTCGAGATGCTCGACAAGATTGCCGCGGGCGAGTCCGAGACCATTCTGCCGCTGATCATGAGCGACTTTGCCGAGCACAACGTTGAGCAGCACGTGAAGACCCGCCTGACCGCCATTACCGACGAGGGCGTGGAGGCCATTCGCACCACCGAGGACGGCGCCGAGGAGCCGGTGAAGATCGCCTGCGATTACGTGGTGATGGCCGTGGGCTCCAAGGCCAACGCGTTTGACCTGGACGGCGTGACGGTACCCGTGACCTGCGTGGGCGACTGCTCGGGCGAGCGCACCGCCGACATTGCGAGTGCCATTCGCACGGCGTATCACGCGGCCAACGAGCTGTAGTTGAACATCGCGGCCAGGCGGGGCGGCAGCACGGACCTGCCTCGCCCGACTGCGTCCCATCGGGTGTCAACCGGGGCGGGGTCTGCAAGCGCAGCAGGTCCCGTCCTTTTTGTTTTGCTCGGGTGGATGGCAATGCGCGGTAATCATGAGGAGTGAGGCGTCACTGCCCTGCAGGCCGCTCAAAATTATTGGGGGAGGGGTTAATAATTATTCCCTCTAGACCAAAGGACATAAAGAGATGTCAATTTTGTTGGCAAACGGATGACGATTAGCTGCGAGCTAGCTACCAGCGTAAATAATCGATAAAGAAATGTCGTAAATAGGTGTCAAATGCCCAGATAACGCCGCGTCTATTTTAATTAACTACTTTGAGCAAACAGCAAAATGCTACTATCTAGCGTGCACGTAAGAAAGCAGATTAACGGTTAAGGCTAAGAAGTGGCAGGTATGTCGGAAGCAACTAGGACTCGCACGCATGCGCCCGAGGTTAGGCAGCGTGCCGTCGAGATCCTCCAAGAGGGGGTCGGTCACCGCGCCCTCGCTGCAAAGCTCGGCATTCCCCAGGCCACGGCTCGTCAGTGGGCCCGTGCATATGCCGTGGGCGGTGCCGACGCTGTGCTCAACGCGGGCGCTCGCCATCACACCTATTCGTACGACGTAAAGCTCGCCGTGGTTAAGGATCGTCTGGAAAACGGCCTGACGGTTCGCGAGGCCATGATCAAGCACAAGATTCCCAGTGAGTCTTCGGTCAAGGCTTGGTGTCGTCAGTATCGCGATGGCGGTGCCGACGCGCTTATCGATAAGCCGCGCGGTCGCAAGCCGCGCGTTAAGCAGGCAGAGTAGCAAGAGGGTGCGCCCACAGGGGCGCATTTTTCTTGCCGCGCCACTGCTCCAAAGCGGACGTGCCCTTGCCCCGTACGCCTAAAACTCCCCAGTTGACCGAAAACCTGCCGCCGCTACTCCTCAATTGAGCTATAACGTTAAACAATTGCAGCGTTTTTGCATGGGGGAGTGATGGTATGACGCTACTGTATTTCCTTACCCTGTTTCCGCTGGTACCGGCGCTGGGCATGCTGCTCGCGCGCGGTGACCGCGCCCGCGATGCGGTGGGGCTTGTAGGCTCCGGCATTATTATGGCGGTGACAGTTGTAGTCGCCGTCATGTTTTTTGGCACGGGTCCGCAGAGCTTCGAGGTCGCGCCGGGTATCTCGCATGTGCTCTCGATCATCAGCTCCGTCATCGATGTCATCCTGTGCGCCGTCATCCTGTATAACGCATACAAATATAGGAACGCGCTCACCACGGTGCTCGGCATAGTCCAGCTGGTGGGCTCGCTCGCCTTTGCGACCATGACGTTGCCCGCGGCCGAAGCCGTCACGGCGACGCCGCTCTACCTGGACTACATGAGCGTGATCATGGTCCTCGCCGTCGGTATCGTCGGCAGTCTCATCTGCGTGTATGCCCTGGGCTATATGAAGGACTTCCAGGCCCATGACGAGCACGAGGCCGCGCTGCACGGGCAGACCGCGCCCGACCGTCGCCCGCAGTTCCTGGCGCTCATGTTCCTGTTCCTCTCGGCCATGTTCGTCATCGTGACGAGCGACAACCTTGAGTGGCTGTTCTGCGGCTGGGAAATCACCACCGTGTGCTCGTTCCTTATGATTGGTTACACGCGCACGCCCGAGGCTATCAAGAACGCCTTCACCCAGATCATCCTCAACATGCTGGGCGGTATCGCGTTTTTGGCCGGACTCATGTATCTGCACGTTAACGGCATGCCGCTGACCATCTCGGGCATGATCGAGCTTTCCGGCGCTGGCACCACGCAATCCGCGCTGCTGGTGATGCCGGTCGTCCTACTGTCGCTCGCCGCACTCACCAAAGCCGCACAGATGCCGTTCCACACCTGGCTGCTCGGCGCCATGGTCGCCCCCACGCCCACGAGCGCCCTGCTGCACTCGTCAACCATGGTCAAAGCCGGCGTGTTCCTGATGGTCAAGCTGAGCCCGCTCTATGCCATCTATCCCGTGACTGGCTTTATGGTTACGAGTGTGGGTGCCATCACGTTTTTGCTCGCCGCCCTCATGGCCATCTCGCAGAGCAACGCCAAACGCGTGCTCGCGTACTCCACCATTTCCAACTTGGGCCTCATCAGCGCCTGCTTGGGTGTCGGCGCGCCCGAGGCCGTATGGGCCGCTATCTTCCTGATCTTGTTCCACACGGTGGCAAAGTCGCTGCTGTTCCTGTGCGTGGGCACCGCCGAGCATCATATCGGCAGCCGCAATATCGAGGACATGGACGGTATGTTCAGCCGCATGCCGCACCTGACGCGCCTGATGATGCTGGGCATCATGGGCATGTTTGTGGCGCCGTTTGGCATGCTCGTGTCCAAGTGGGGCGCCCTGGTGGCGTTTGCGCAGACCGGCAACGTGCTCATGATCATGGTGCTTGCCTTTGGCTCGGCCGCGACGTTTTACTTCTGGGGCAAGTGGCTTGCCAAGCTTTCGGGCGTCGACCCCACGGCTCAAAACGTTGAGGTCAATGTTCATAAGACCGAATGGATGGCGCTCAACACCATCGCCGCGCTGCTGATTCTGTGCTGCGTGGCGTTTCCGGTTATCTCGAGCGGTCTGGTGTCGCCTTACTTGGCCATGGTGTTTGGCCGCGTGCCGTATGTTATTGGCAAGGATGCCATGTATCTGATGGTGGTTATCGTGGCGTTTATCGCCGTGGTGCTGCTGACGTCGTTCCGCGTGAGCAACAAACCGCATGTAAACGTATATCTTTCGGGTGTGGGAACCGACAAATATCGCCATTTCCGCGGCTCGATGGGACGCGAGGTGAAGGCCGAAAAGCGCAATTGGTACTCGGAGGATGCCCTTGGCGAGAAGCGTATTGGCCCCGCGGGTAGCGTCGTGTGCAGCAGCATTATCTTGTTTGCGCTGCTGTGTTGCGCGTGGATTGGGCCCGAGCGACTTGCCATGAGCGCGCCCTCGGTGCTGCGCGGCAAGTATTTCGAAGGCTCGGGCGTCGTGGGCATCTTTGTGGGCACCGTGGCGTTTGCCCTGCTGGCGCCGCTTGTGGGCGGCCTGATCGACGGTCTTGACCGTAAGCTTTCGGCTCGCATGCAGGGCCGCGTGGGCCCGCGCCTGCTGCAGCCTTTCTACGATGTGGCCAAGCTGCTGCGCAAGGCCCCCGCCAGCGTAAACACCATGGACGATACCTACATGGCGTGCGCGCTCATCTTTACCGTGGTGGGCGGCGGCATCTTTGTGTCGGGTTCCAACACGCTGTTGTGCGCCTTTATGGTTACGCTCGCCGCGATCTTTGTGGTGTTGGCGTCTGCCTCGACGCAAAGCCCGTTTGCCCAGGTTGGTGCCGATCGCGAGCTGCTGCAGGTTATGAGTTACGAGCCCGCCGTTCTGCTGATGAGCGTGGGCCTGTACCTTGCCACCGATAGCTTCGATTCCATCGCCGTGACGGGGCAGTCGGCCCCCATCATTGTGTACAGCGCGCCCATTTTCCTCGCGCTGCTCGCGGTGCTCACCATCAAGCTGCGCAAGTCGCCGTTCGATCTTTCGTACTCGCATCACGCGCATCAGGAGATCGTCCAGGGCGTCGCCACCGAGATGAGCGGCGGCACGCTGGCAAAGATGACCCTTATGCACTGGTGCGAGACCGTGCTCTTCTTGATGTGGGTGGGCATGTTCTTTGTTTGGGACAACCCGATGAGCTGGGTCGTAGCCCTGGTCGTGATGGCCGTGACGTATTTTGTCGAGGTGCTGATCGACAACACCTTCGCACGCAGCACCTGGCGCAGCTGCTTTAGGCTCGGATGGGGCGTGGCGCTGGTGTTTGGCCTGCTCAACCTTATGCCCATCCTCGTCGACGTATTTATTTAGGAGGCGGCATCCATGGATCATAAAATGTCGCGCTCGCCGTGGGTTATTCATTACGACGGCTCGAGCTGCAACGGATGCGATATCGAGGTGCTGGCCTCGCTCACGCCGCTGTTCGATGCGGAGCGCTTTGGCGTGGTCAACACCGGCAACCCCAAGCATGCGGACATCTTTTTGGTGACGGGGTCGGTCAATGCCCAGAACCTGCCCGTCGTGCGCCAGATCTACAACCAGATGCTCGAGCCCAAGTGCGTGGTGGCGTGCGGCATCTGCGCGTGCTCGGGCGGCGTGTTCCACGATGCGTATAACGTGATCGGCGGCGTGGACCGCGCGATTCCCGTGGACGTGTACGCGCCCGGGTGCGCCATTCGTCCCGAGACCGTGATCGATGCCATCGTGGAGGCGTGCGGCATCCTGGACCAGAAGGAGGCCGTGATGCGCGCCGGCGGCGATCCGCTCACCGTGGGCGGCGCCGCTACCTGGGACGGTGGCGTTGAGCTGGGCGAGGACGGGTTTGTGGCTGCGGGGGCCGGGGCTGGCGGTGCCGGTGACGCGCCTGCCGGGAAGTCCTCTGCGCCCGTCGCTGGCGACGCACCTGCTGGGACGCCCGCCGCCGCAAAGGAGGCCGAGTAATGCAAAAGGCAATCTATACCACCGTCGGGATCGACGAGCTCCTGCCGCATGTCCAGGCGCTCAAGGGCGTCGGCGCGCGCTTTGTGCAGATGCACGCCGAGCGCAACGTCGACGATGGCTCGTATCGCATGGTCTATACGTTTATCAACGTTCGTGCTGCTCAGGAGCATATTGCGCAGGACGACAGCTATGCGATTGAGAACCTGGTGGTTGAGGGAATTGATCAGTACCAGGAGATTCCGTCCATCAGCTCGTACTATCCGGCGGTATTTCCGTTTGAAAACGAGGCGCACGACCTGTTTGGCCTTGCCATCACCGACATGCAGATCGACTTTAAGGGCTTTTTCTACCAGGTCTCGACTGCCGAACCCATGAGCGTCATCACGCCCGAGGTGAAGGCCGCGCGCGAGAAGGCCATGAAGGTCCGCGCCGCCGCCGAGGCCAAGGCGCGCAAGGCTGCGGCCGAGAAGGCCGCCGCTGCCGCGGCCGCTGCGGGGGAGGGCACCTGTCTCTTATACACATCTGACGCTGCCGACGATCGCATAAGTGTAG
>URCU01000045.1:0-13885 GCA_900546425.1 uncultured Collinsella sp.
ATGCGATCGTCGGCAGCGTCAGATGTGTATAAGAGACAGAGGTTGCCCTCCTGGATCAGGTCCAGGAACAGCATGCCGCGACCGACATAGCGCTTGGCGATGGAGACGACCAGGCGCAGGTTGGCGCTGATGAGCGCCTGCTTGGCCTCGAGACCCACGTTCTCGATTCGGGTCAGGCGACGCATCTCGGCGCGGGTGAGCTCGATCTCGCCCGCCTCGGCGGCCTCGAGCTTCTCGGTGGCATCGAGACCAGCCTCAATCTTCATGGCCAGATCGACCTCTTCGGAGGCGGTCAGCAGGTCGACCTTACCGATCTCCTTAAGGTACATACGAACCGGGTCGCCGGTCAGCATCACCGTGGAGGCATCGATGCCACGCACGCGCGAACGCGAACGGGACGTGCGCACGGTGCGCTTCTTCTTGCTCTTGGAAGAACCCATCTCGGCGTCGGCCTGGCGGGCCATCTTAAGCTCGTGATCGTCGAGCGAGCCGGAATCGTGCTCGTCGTCATCGAAATCGTCGGTATCGCTATCGTTATCGTCATCGTCGACGTCCATGGGGGCGTCGTCGTTACCGCTCGCGGAGATAATCTGGATGCCGCTGTTGCGCAGCGCGGAATACACCGCGTTGAGCTGCTCGTCAGACACATCGATATCCTTCAGGGCGACCTGAATCTCGTCCTCGGTTACCGAAGTCCTGTTTGAGCCGTTGCCCATGAGCTTTGCAACGTAGGATTCCAGCCCAGTACCCGTGCTCTCACTCTTTTTTGGCACAGATTCTCCCTTCATAGTCCACAGGACTCATTACTTTAGCATACACATTGACGTCTATACCCAAAATTCAGACTGGATATAGGCGCGAATACGCTGGTTGACCACAACATCTAGACCTGGTCGGCGCCCGCCGTCTCCAAACCGATCAAACGGAACGGATCGGCCACGCCACCGATCGACTTTTGGAGCTCGCGCTGGCGCTGAGAATCTTGCATCGCTTGCATCGTCAGCACACGGCGCGCCTCATCGTCGAGCGACCGGTCCTGACGTAGCTTGGCCTGTGCGGCGCGCATGCGGCGCTTGATGGTGTAGAGCTCGAGGGTATCGAGCATAAACACGATGTTCGTCTCGGTGGGGTGCTTGCTCGTCGACGAAATGCGCCCGGCGCTGACAAGCGACGCTGCCTCGGGACACACCGCGCGCGCCGCATCCATGCACGCCGTGGGGTCGGTGCCCGGCGGCGTCGCGAGCACGGCCCACGCGATGGACTCGTGGCGCGGATCCACCCACTCGATCGAGCAGATGCGGTCGGCATACGTGCGGAACAGGTCGGGGTAGCTCGTGAGCATCGTCAACAGCTCGCGCTCCCCCGCCAAAGACTTTCGCTCCAGGTCGGTCAGCACGATCGGCATCGTCGGTGCCGTGGGCGCGCCCGTAGCGTCGGCAACCGGCGCCGCGCCATCCACACCAACCGGCACATCGATCGGCGGCATATCGTCGACGACCTCGACCGGCGCGGCCCCGTAGGCCTCGAGCGGAACATAGTCGTACGGTTCTTCCTCGACCGGCGTGGACACCGGCGGCGTCACCCCCGACGCGCAGGCGCCGCGAGACGTCCCCTGCAAACCAGACGCCCGACCGCCCGCGCTGCCCGCGCGCTCGGCCTGCGCCCGCTGGCGCTCGTAATTCTGCTCGCGACGACGCTCGGCATCCTCGCGCTTGGCAACATCGCGAAACACGCGGCCCGAGCTCGAGCGCACCGTCTCCAAATCCAAACCCAGCAGGTCGGCAATCTGGATAAAGTACGTATCGATCATATAGCTATCGCGCAGCGGATAGATGAGCGTCAGCGCATCCTCAAGCGCCTTGGCACGACCGCCCGGCGTGGTGATGTCGCTCGACTCCTGCAGTGAGCGGTACACAAAGTCCATGAGGGGCTCGGCGGCGTCGATACGTGCCTGCAGCGCCTCGCCACCATGCGCGGTGATGAACTCCATGGGGTCGTTGCCGTCGGGAAGCACCACGCAGCGCAGGTCCATCGAATCCTGCTCGATAAACTGAATCGCGCGGCGTGCGGCCTTTTGGCCGGCGGCATCGCCGTCGAACATATACACGATGCGCTTGGCAAAACGGGTGAGCGTCTTTACATGATGTTCCGTCAACGCCGTGCCCAGCGTGGCGACGACGTTTTTAATCCCCGCCTCCCAGCAGGCGATGCAGTCGGTATATCCCTCCACCACGATGGCGGTATCCTGCGCGACGATAAACTCCTTGGCCCAGTTAAAGCCGTAGAGGTTTCGCTTTTTATGGAACACGCTCGTCTCGGCGGTGTTGAGGTACTTAGGCTGGCCATCGCCCATAATGCGCCCGCCAAAGGCGATGTTATGACCCTGCTCGTCAAAGATGGGAAACATCACGCGGTCGTAAAAACGGTCGGCAAGCTGCCCGCGCCCACGGCTCACGGCCACGTTGGCGTCGATCATCTCCTGCGGGGTAAAGCCCGCCTGCGACAGATGAGACACCAGCGCGTTGCGACCCGGCGCAAAGCCCAGGCAGTAGCGGCGGCAGACGTCGCCGCCCATACCGCGGCTGGCAAAGTACTCGCGCGGACGGCTGTCCTTACCGCGCATAAGCATGGTGTGGTAGAACTGGGCGGTCTCGGCACACAGGTCATAGATGCGGGCACGTTTGGTGCCGCGCTCGCGATGGGCGCCGGTATCGTGCAGCTCAATGCCGGCACGGTCGGCCAGGTAGCGAATCGACTCGGGAAAGCTCAGGTTCTCGCGCTTCATGATGTAGGTGAAGACGTCGCCGCCCTCGCCACAGCCAAAGCAGTGCCACACCTGCGTGGCGGGGATAATGTGAAACGACGGAGTCTTTTCGCCATGGAAGGGGCAGCAACCCCAAAACTCATGGCCGCGGGGCTTGAGCTCAACCGTTTCCTGCACGATGGCAACCAGGTCGGACGCAGCGCGTACCTGGTCTTTCTCCTCATCGCTAATCACGGATGCTCACCCCCTGCTCACCCAAATGATGGCGAATATCGTCAATATTACCCTCGACGGTCGCGATAAGCTCGTCCAGCGAATCGAACACGCGCGACGGGCGCAGCCAGCGCGTAAACGCCAGCGACACCGAGGCGCCGTACAGGTCGCCCGCATACCCGATCAAGTTGGCCTCGAGATGCGCCGAGGCGGCATCGTCGGCATACGTCGGCGGCAGGCCCACGTTGACAGCGGCAGGCCATACGGTATCGTCGACCAGAACAAGACCCTCGTAGACACCATCGGCAGGCACCTGAATACCCTCAGGGACCTGGATGTTTGCCGTGGGAAAACCCATGTCGGAACCCTGGTGACGACCGCCGGCAACAATACCTCGCAACATGTACGGGCGGCCGAGCAGCTCGGCAGCAAGCTCAACATGACCCTGGCGCAGCTCCTGGCGAATACGGGTAGCGCAGATTGTCTGCCCATCGACGCACAGCAGCTCGTGGCCAAAGACGTCTACACCGCGCTCGGCTCCCCATGTCTGCATCTCGGCAACGCCCGAGGCGCCGCCGCGGCCCAACCTAAAGTCGCTGCCCACACGAATCGATTGGATATCGACGACGCGCGACAGCAGCTTAAGAAAGCCCTCATGGTCGAGAGCCGCCACCGCAGGCGTGAAGGGAACGGCCACGACCGCATCGACCCCGGTGATAGCCAGGGCATGAAGACGGTCGGCCGTCGTCATCAGTTTTTGAGCGGGCGAGGAACTCACCACTACGTCCGGGTCGGGATCGAAAGTGACCACGACCGCCTTACAGCCGTGGTTACGCGCATCGCGAACGACCGCGTCGATCAGTTCGCGATGCCCCCGATGCACGCCATCGAATACGCCGATGGCGATCGACGCGGCGCCCAGGCAAGCGCAATCATCAAATGCATCGGCGGCGACGATGCGGGCCTCATCCGACTCGCCCGCGAAAAAGATACGCGCGAGCTCGTGGGAGGTCAGCATCATCGAACACCGCCGATTGCCTGCGGAAAGACGTGCTCCATTACAAAGCGACCGCCCTCGATACGGGCGAGCGCCTTGAGCCCGCCATCGAGCACCAGCGCAAACGGCGCCTTCGACGCATCGAAGCCCCCAAGCGCGCGCTCAATAGGAATACGACGTCCGCACAGCAGATCATCGGCAAGATCGCCCGGCAAGTCAACGCGTGTGGCGCCCAGCGCCGCAATGGGGTCCAGGGCAAAGCCAGCAGCGGACTCGGCAGAAAGCTCCTCGACCGCATGGCAGGCACCGATGGAAACGACGCCGGAGGCCGTACGGCGCAGCGCGGAAATATGCGCAGCACTATCGCAGGCGCGACCCAGATCGCGAGCGAGCGCGCGAATGTAGGTGCCCTTGCTTACCGAAAACGCCACGGTCCAGACGCACGTATCGCCCTCGCCGCTCACGGCGATCAGGTCGGCGGCATAGACCTCGACGGGGCGCGGGGGCAAGTCTACCGCATTGCCCTCGCGAGCACTCTTATAGGCGCGAACGCCATTGACCGAGATGGCCGAAAACGCTGGCGGCACTTGCATCTGCGGGCCAAGCATAGCGGCTAGTTGCTTACGGGCGTAAGCGAGATCGTGCAGCTCGGGGGCAACGGGCACCGTGCGAACGGCCTCGCCCTCCGCGTCATCGGTGTTGGTCTCGACGCCAAACGAAATGTCGGCGACATAACTTTTGGTATCGAGAGTTAGCATGCCCAGCAGACGGGTCGCCTGGCCCACGCCCACCACCATGACACCCGAGGCCATGGGGTCGAGCGTACCGGCATGGCCGACGCGTCGCTCATGGAGGGCGCGTCGGCACTGCGATACCACGTCGTGGGACGTACAGCCCACCGGCTTATCGACGGCGAGCAGCATATTCAATTGAGAAGGCGTACGACGAGCCATGTACCATCCAAAATGTTAGAGCTCGACGGTCACCGAAGCGGGATCCTCCCCTACCAGCTCGGCCAGCATGGGAAGTGCCACGGCGAGCGTCTCGCGAATCGTTCCGTTGTTGGAAAAGCCGGCGGCGGCATGATGCCCGCCACCGCCAAAGTTGGCAGCGATCTCGGACACATCAAGATCGCCCTTGGAGCGCAGGTTGCCGCGTACCTTGGTATCGCCCTCAATGCCCTTCAGAAACAGGCAGACCTCCACACCCATAACCGAACGCACCACATCGACCAGGCCGTCGCACTCATCCGAAGTGACGCCGCAGGCCTCGAGGTCGCTCTGGTACGCATAACTATATGCCACGCGACCGTGCGCCACTGTTTTGATGCGGCCCATAACGATGGACTTAAGATGCAAGAACTCTACACGCATGCTCTGGTAGACCTCGAGCGCAACACGCGCGGGATCGGCACCGTGCGCGACCAGGCGCGAGGCGGCATGGAACGCAGCGGCATCGGCGTTTTGGTACTGAAAACGACCGGTATCGGTCACCAGGCCGCACAGCAGGCAGGTCGCGACACCATCGCGAGCCACAATGCCGCAATTGTCCAAAAAACGGTCGATGATCATGGCGCAGGCTGCGGCGCCGACGCACCTCAGGCTCAGCTCGGCAAATTCCTCACGCGCCGGATGATGATCGAAGCACACCACATGCGACGAGCGGCGGAGTACCTCGGCTGAGTTGTTCAGACGCTCGACGACCGGCACGTCCACTGAGATGAACAGGTCCGGATTGCCGGTATACGCAGATGCCGGCACCAGACGGTCGGCACCCTCCATAAAGCGGTAGATGCGCGGAACCGGGTCATCGTCTGCCAGCAGCAGGGAAATGTCCTTGTTGGGGAAAAACTTCATAAGCGATAAGCCCAGACCCAGCACGGAGCCCAGGGCGTCACCATCGGGAGACGTATGTCCCGAAATCGCAATGGAGGACGCACCCTCGATGAGCTCGAGGATGCGTCGCTGAATATCTGCAGACTCGCACGATGCGAGGTCGGCGGAATTACTCATCTAAAGCTGCCTCCTGGGCGGCATCCGCTATGGGATAGCCGTCCTCGTCCTTTTCGATCGCAAGCGTGGCAGGAACGTTTTCCAGCGCGCGCGTGATGCGTTCGGCCTCATCGGTCGAGCGATCGATGCGAAAATCGAGCTCGGGCGTAACGCGCCAATCGAGCGAGCGGGCCAACAGGCTACGAATGCGGCCCTTGGCGCTGGCGAGCGCCTCCATGACCTCCTCGTAGCGGCTCGCGTCGCACGACACGTACACGCGCGCGAACGAACGGTCCACCGCGACCTCGACCGCGGTCAGGGTGACCAGGTCGAGACGCGGATCGGAAACCTCAAAGAGCAGGATATAACCGAGCTTCTCGCGAAGCTGCTCGCCTAAACGGCGGGTTGCCTGCGTTTGCTTCATAGCGCTACCCCCTACTCGGTACGGGCAACCTGGTCGATGCGGTAGCCCTCAATGGTGTCGCCAGGCTTGATGTCCTGGAAGTTCTCCAGGCCAATACCGCCCTCGGAGCCGCTCTTGAGGCTCTTGGCCTCGTCCTTGTAGTGGCGCATCGAGGCGATTTTACCGTTGAAGACCACGATGCCGTCGCGCACCAGGCGCACAGAATCGGTCGCGGCGATCTCGCCCTCTTCGACGCGGACACCGGCGGCGATACCAACCTTGGGCACCTTGAAGGTATCCAGGACGGTCGCAGTACCCGTGGAGACCTCGACCTCGGTGGGCTTGAGCATACCGATGCGGGCAGCGTCGAGGTCCTCGAGGCACTTGTAGATGACGTCGTAGCAACGGATCTCGACGCCCTCGCGCTCGGCGGCGGAGCGGGCCTTGCCGTCGGGACGGACGCCAAAGCCGATGATGATGGCGTTGGAAGCGTCGGCCAGGACGACGTCGGTCTCGTTGATGGCACCAACGGCGGAATGGATCGTGTTGATGCGCACCTCGGACTGATCCATCTTGTCGAGGGAGTCCTGAAGGGCCTCGATGGAGCCCTGGACGTCGGCCTTGATGATCAGGTTGAGCTCCTTGACCTCGGCGTCGGCGATGGTCTCGAAGAGGTTCTCGAGCGTCACGTGCTTCACGCGGCTCTGCTCCTCGATACGGGCCTTGAGCGAACGCTCATCGGCCAGGGCGCGAGCCTCGCGCTCGTCCTCGAACACGCGGAACTCGTCACCGGCGTTGGGCACGGACTGCAGGCCCAAGATCTCGACGGCGTCGGAGGGGCCGGCCTCGGTGACGGCGTTGCCCTTGGGATCGAGCATGGCGCGGACGCGGCCGTAGGTAAGGCCGGCGACCAGCGTATCGCCCACGTGCAGGGTACCGCGGGTCACCAACACGGTGGCAACCGAGCCGCGGCCCTTGTCGAGCTTGGCCTCGAGAACGTTGCCGGAGGCAAAGGTGTCGGGGTTGGCCTTGAGCTCGAGCACGTCGGCCTGGAGCAGCACGGTCTCGAGCAGGTCGTCGATACCGATCTTCTGCTTGGCCGAGATGTTGACGAACATGTTCTGTCCGCCCCACTCCTCGGGGATGATGCCGTACTCGGTGAGTTCCTGGCGCACGCGGTCGGGGTTGGCGCCCGGCTTATCGATCTTGTTGACGGCGACGACGATGGGTACGCCGGCGGCCTTGGCGTGGTTGATCGACTCGATGGTCTGAGGCATGACGCCGTCGTCGGCAGCCACGATCAGGATGACGATGTCGGTCACCTTGGCGCCGCGGGCACGCATAGCCGTAAAGGTGGCGTGGCCCGGGGTATCGATGAAGGTGATCTTACGGTCGTTGATCATGACCTGCGAAGCGCCGATGGCCTGGGTAATGCCGCCCGCCTCGCCGGCAGCGACGCCGGTGTGACGGATGGCGTCGAGCAGGCTCGTCTTGCCGTGGTCGACATGACCCATGACGGTGACGACCGGGGCGCGGAGCTTAAGGTCGGCGGGATCGTCGTAGAACGAGAAGGTGTTCTCCTCCTCGGGGGTGATGATCTTGATCTGACGGCCAAGGTCGTCGGCAACGAGCTCGACGAGGTCGTCGGACATGGACTGCGTCATCGTGAGCGGCGTGCCCAGCAGGAACAGGCGTTTGATGATGTCGTTGGCCGGAACGTCGAGCGCCTCGGCGAGCTCCTGGACGGTAACGCCCTGGGAGACCTTGATGGCGTCGAGCTCCTCGGGGTTCACGCCCTGGGCCAGCGCCTCCTCAATCTTGCGCTCCTCCTGAGCCTTAGCAGCCTCGCGCTCGCGCTTCTCCTTGCGCTTCTTGCGGCGACCGGTGGACTCGCGAGAGGCCTCCTCGACGGCGGCGCGGGCCTCCTCGAGCACCTTCTCGCGACTGTACTCCTCGGCCTCACGCGCCATGCGGCTGTAGTGGTCCTCATCGTTGCCGTGACCGCCCTTGCGCTTCTTGCCCTTGCCCTGCTTATCGGGGTTGGGAAAGTCCATGCCGGCAGCGACGTTGTTGCTGGCGTTGGTGCGATGGCTGTGCGGACGGCTCTCGGAGGCGTTGCGCTCGGAGTTGCTGTCGGAGGCGTTGCGGTCGTTACGACGGCCACCGCGACGGTCGTTGTTGCCGCCACGACGGTTACCGCGCTCGGCGGCGCGCTCGGCCTTGGCCTTCGCCTCGGCGTCCTTCTTCTCCTTGAGAACGGTCTCCTGTGCGGCGATCTGGTCGAGCAGCGAACGGAAGCGCGAACCGGAGTCGGAAGCGGGGACGGCGCGGCGCTGGGCCTCGCGGGCAGCCTCCTCCTTCTCGCGGGCAAGGCGCTCCTGCTCGGCCTTCTTCTTGGCCTCGGCCTCGGCGCGGGCGGCCTCCTCGGCAGCCTGGGCGGCGGCGAACTGGCGGCGCTCCTCCTCGCGTGCCTTCTCGGCGGCGATGCGCTCGCGCTCGGCCTCGGCAGCGCGCGCTGCCTCCTCGGCGGCGGCTGCCTCCTCCTCGGCCTGCTTGGCGGCCTCGACTTCCTTGGCGCGGGCCTCGATCACCGAAGCGAGCTGCTTGCGGACCATGGCAACGTAAGCGTCCTCCAGGGCGGAGGAAGCGGACTTAGCGGGAATCTTCATTTCGGCGAGATGACCCATCAGTTCCTTGGAGGTCATGCCGAACTCTTTGGCCAGGGTGGACACACGGACTTTTGCCATATGACTTCACCTACCCTTTCTGGCACCTTGGGTGCCTAGAGACTGAACGAGCGTGGGAGATGCACCGGGACCTGCCCGGCGCGACCGCGCGCTAGATCAGGTCCTCCGCATCATCGAAGGCGTCAGTGTCGTGGACACCGCAGAAACGGGAGCCCGGACGGGCCTGGTTGCGGCACTGGACGCCGTCCTCGGACACGTACTCGCAGCGACGGACGTCGTCGTCCTCCTCGTCACCGATCAGGTCGGCGGCGGGCTCCTCGTGAACGGGGACGTTCTTGAGGATGTCGGCAGCAAGGGTCTCAGACTTGATGTCGATGTGCCAGCCGGTCAAGCGAGCGGCGAGGCGGGCGTTCTGGCCCTCCTTGCCGATGGCGAGCGAAAGCTGGTCGTCGGGCACGATGACGCCGGCATAGGCCTTCTCCTCGTCGATGAGAACGCGGGTGACCTTGGCGGGCGACAGGGCGTTGGCGACGTAGACGGCCGGATCGGCATCCCACAGGATGACGTCGACGCGCTCGCCGCGGAGCTCGCCCACGACGGCTCGAACGCGGCTGCCCTTGGGGCCGACGCAGGCGCCCACGGGATCCAGACGATCGTCGAGCGAGTGGACGGCGACCTTGGAGCGCTGGCCGGGCTCGCGGGCGATCGACTTGATCTGGACGGTGCCCTCATAGATCTCGGGCACCTCCTGCTCAAACAGACGACGCATGAGCTCGGGGTGGGTGCGGGAGATGACGATCGGCGGACGGCTGTGCTCGCCGCGAACCGGCTGCAGGTTGGAGTTGGGATCGCGGACGTCGATGATCACGGCCTTGATGTGCTGGTTGTGCAGATAGCGCTCGCCCATCGGACGCTCGTTGCGCTCGTTCTCGTAACGACGCTGGTCAAAATGCGGCAGCTCGGCCTCGACGCCATCGCGGATCTTGACGATCGTGAAGTCGGGCGTGGACTGCAGCACGGTACCGCTGATGAGGTCACCGATACGACCGGAGAACTCCTCGTAGATCTGCTCGCGGGCGGAGTTGCGCACGATGGCGTTGATCTCGGCCTTGGCGTGCTGGGCGGCGATGCGGCTCGTGTTCTTGGGAGTGACGTCGATCTCCTCGAACTCGGTGAAGTTGCCCTCCTCGTCCATGGAATCGTCGATCGGCTCCAGACGGTAGACGTAGATCTTGCCAGTGGTGCGGTC
Source organism: uncultured Collinsella sp. (assembly GCA_900546425.1). Classification (GTDB taxonomy): domain Bacteria; phylum Actinomycetota; class Coriobacteriia; order Coriobacteriales; family Coriobacteriaceae; genus Collinsella. The sequence goes on from URCU01000045.1 coordinate 10,305, forward strand.
GATGGTTACCTTGGCGCCCCACTCAAGATGCAGGATCTCGGCATAGCTCTTGGCGAGCGACTGCTCCAGGCGGTCGATCAGGTAGAGCTGGTCGATGTGCTTCTCCTGGCAAAGCTCCATCAGGGCGGACATCATGTCGGATGCTGCCATCTTACTTTCCTTCCTTCGCGGGCTTGAAGTCGTAGGTGGGCTTCAACTTGCACTTCTTAACATCAGAGAAATCGAGGGTGACGGACTCGCCGTCCTCGAGCTCGAGGGTCACGTTCGTCTCGGTGGCGGCGGCAATCTTGCCGGCGTACTTGCGACGGCCCTCGGTGGCGGTAGAGGTGAGCTCGCAGTTCTCGCCCACAAAGCGGGCAAAGTCGCACGGGCGGCGCAGCGGGCGCGCCATACCCGGGCTCGACACCTCGAGCGTATAGCTCGAAGAGATGGGATCGAGCTCCTCAATCACATCGCCGACCCACTTGGTGTTGGCCGTGACGTCGTTGAGCGACAGGCTCTGACCCTCGGCACCCTCGATACGCACACGCACGCAGGGGGCCTTGGTGGCACCCACGAGCTCGACGTCGACGATGTCGACATCGTGCTGGGGAGCGACGGCCTCGAGCGCGTCGATGATCGCCTGCTCGGTCTTAGTCTTGACCATTGCGGCACCTCCATCCATACAAAAAAGAAGCGGGGCCGAAACCCCACTTCTTTCAATTACAACTTCATTTGCAAGCAAACTATACCAATAGCTGCGGAAACGTGCAAGCACAGTACGAATCTGCAGGTCAGCGTGCGCACAGCTTCTCCACAAGAATAGGACAATTGACCGCAGACATCAGGGCAGGTACATGCAAGACGAGGGACGACCCAACCGGATCGCCCCTCGTCTTTTATGCGTCAGTTAAGCGCGCAATGCTTACTTGACCACCAGGTTGACCAGCTTGCCGGGCACGCAGATGGCCTTGACGACCGTCTTGCCGTCGAGCCACTTGGCGACGGCGGCCTCGGCGGCAGCCTGCATATCCTCATTGGAGGCATCGCGGGCAACGTCGACGCGGCCGCGGACCTTGCCGAGCACCTGGACCACGATCTGCACCGTGTCCTCAACGGACTCGGCCAGGTCGAACTCGGGCCAGGCGGCGGTGTAGGCGTTGCCCTCGCAGCCGAGTGCCTCGTGCCACAGCTCGTCGGCGCAGAACGGGCAGATAGGGGCAAGGACGCTCACGATATCCTTGGCCACGCCGTAGCACAGAGCCTTGTCGCGGTCAGCACCCTCAGTGGCGTTGAGATAGGCGCTCGCCGCGTTGACGAGCTCCATGACGGCCGAGATCGCGGTGTTGAACTGGCCGCGGTCGAAGTCCTCAGTGCACTTGGCGATGGTGCGGTGACGCTCGCGATAGAGCTTCATCGCAACCTCGTCGAGCGCGGACTTGTCGAAGGCCACGTTGGCGTCACCGGACTGGACGAGCTGCCAGACGATACGCCAGGCGCGCTTAATGAAGCGGTTAGCGCCCTCGACGGCCTTGGGATCCCAGTCGAAGTCCTTCTCGGGCGGGGCGATAAACAGGATCGCCAGACGCATGGTGTCGGCGCCGTAGGGCTCGATGACCGAGCTCGGGGGCACGACGTTGCCCTTGGACTTGGACATGGTGTCGCCGTTTTCGTCCTTGACCATGCCCTGGCACAACAGGTTGGTGAAGGGCTCGTCAACACTCAGCAGACCCAGGTCGCGTAGTGCCTTGGTAAAGAAGCGGCTGTAGAGCAGGTGCAGAATAGCGTGCTCGATGCCGCCGATGTAGTTATCGACGGGCATCCAACGGTCGGCAGCCTCACGGGAGAAGGGCAGCTCGGTGTTGTGCGGATCGGTATAGCGCAGGTAATACCAGCTGGAGCAGGTGAAGGTGTCCATGGTATCGGTCTCGCGCTTGGCCGGGCGGCCGCAGACCGGGCAGGTGGTCTCGTAGAACTCCTTGCACTCGGCGAGGGTCTCGCCGGCGCCCAGGTCCAGATTCTCGGGCAGCGTCACCGGCAGCTGGTCCTCGGGCACGGGCACGATGCCGCAGTGCTCGCAGTGGATGGCCGGGATGGGGTTGCCCCAGTAGCGCTGACGGCTGATGAGCCAGTCGCGCAGACGGAACTCGACCTTGCGACGACCGCAGCCCATGGCCTCGAGGTCGGCCACGATGGCAGCCTCGCCCTCGGAGTGCTTGCCGCCGCGCATGCCGGTGTACTTGCCGGACTGCACCAGCGTACCCTCGGCAGCGTGGGCGCAATCCCAGTCGACGGTCTCGGCATGGAAGGTATCGATGGTCTCGCCACTAGCCTCGACGGCAGCGCGGTCGTCATCGTCCAGGATGATCGGCACGATCGGCAGGTCGTACTTGCGGGCAAACTCAAAATCGCGCTGGTCACCGCAGGGAACAGCCATGACGGCGCCGGTGCCGTAGTCGGCCACGACGTAGTCGGCAACCCACACGGGGACCTTCTCGCCGTTGACGGGGTTTACCACATAGCGGCCGGTAAAGGCACCGTGCTTCTCGAGGGTGCCCTGGGCACGCTCGACGGCAGAGATATGCTTAGAGTCCTCGACGATCTTGGTCACTGCCTCCTCGTACTCCGTGCCCTTGACGAGCTCGTGAAGGCGCGCGTACTCGGGAGCCAGGACAAAGAAGGACACGCCAAAGAGGGTGTCGGCACGCGTGGTGAAGACGGTGATCTTGCCCTCATCGCCCTCGATGGGCTCGCCATCCTGGTCGCACAGGGTAAAGTCGACCTCGGCGCCCTCGGAGCGACCGATCCAGTTGGCCTGCATCTGCTTGACGCGCTCGGGCCAGCCGGGGAGCTTCTCCAGGTCGTCGAGCAGCTCCTGGGAGTACTCGGTGATCTTGAAGTACCACTGCTCAAGGTCGCGCTTCTCGGGCTCGGTGCCGCAGCGCCAGCACTTGCCCTCGGTGACCTGCTCGTTGGCCAGAACGGTCTTGCAGGTGGGGCACCAGTTGACCGGGTTCTTCTTGCGGTAGACCAGGCCCTTTTCCCACAGCTTCTCAAAGATCCACTGACCCCAGCGGTAGTAGTCGGGGCTGCAGGTCTTGACCATGCGATCCAGATCGTAGGAGAAGCCCATGCGCTTCATCGTGGCGAGCGCCTGGTCCATGTTCTTATACGTCCAGGCGGCAGCCTGCGTGTTGTGCTTGATGGCGGCGTTCTCGGCAGGCAGGCCAAAGGCGTCAAAGCCGATGGGGTGCAACACGTCGTAGCCGCGCATGCGGGCCTGACGGGCCATGGCATCGCCGATGGTATAGTTGCGCGCGTGGCCCATGTGCAGGTCGCCCGACGGATACGGGAACATCTCGAGCACGTACTTCTTGGGCTTGCTGTCGTCGGTGTCGACGGCAAAGAGGTTGGAATCCTCCCAGGCCTTCATCCACTTGGACTCAATGGCCTGCGCGTCGTAGACAGGGATCTCGTCCTTATGATCTGTGCAATCGCACATATCAGCTCCTTTAATCTTAGCTGGGGTCGGGTGGCTTGGCTTTATTTGCTACTGCGGACAGTCCTGCGCCTGTCTCTTATACACATCTGACGCTGCCGAC
>URCU01000046.1:0-13793 GCA_900546425.1 uncultured Collinsella sp.
CCGGCCGCCAAGGTCGAGGAGACGCCTGCCGAGTCCAAGGCGGAGGCAAGCGTTGAGCCCAAGCCTGCCGCCAAGACCACCACGCGCAAGCGCACGACGACAGCTAAGAAGACCACGGCAAAGGCCGCAACTCCCAAGGCAGAGACTAAGCCCGCCGCTGCCAAGGAGGAGCCCAAGGCCGAGGTAAAGGCCAAGTCGGCGCCGAAGGCCGCCGAGGTCAAGGCCGCCCCGAAGGCAGAGGCTAAGCCCGAGCCCGCCAAGGAGACCCCGGTCTCCCCCGCCGCTCCGGCAGTGGAAAAGGCCCCGTCCAAGAAGACGTCCGTCCGCAAGGCAACGGCCACCCGCAAGCGCCGCTAATTCGGACGATCCACAACCTAATCCTCAATAAACAAGGGGTGTCGTTCAGTGCGACACCCCTTGTTCTATAGATGAGGTAAAACGATTTTCTAGGACAACCGTTCGCCGATGGTAAACGGATGTTGTTTATACACCCTGTGTACAACAGATATACTTATATCTTGTGCGTAAAGCCCATGGCCCGCAGGCCGTGATTCTATTGAACTGGACCGTACTATGAGATTGATACACAACAGCCGCCTACCGCAGTTTCGCACTCCGTTTGGCGCTGTGACCACAGGAACTACCGTTGCACTCTCGGTTATTTTGGAGGATGCCGATCCCAACCAGGCAACACTCACCCTGCGTACCTGGGTCGATGAAGTCGGCGAGACCCTGATTCCGATGGAGCACGAAGGCGATGGCATTTTTACCGGCGAGCTCAAATGCACTGAACCGTGTCTTGTGTGGTACAGCTTTATATGCAATATCGAGGGCCAGCCCGAGGTTCGCCTGGGCGCGCCCCAGGGCCGCACCGGCGGCGAGGGCGTAACCTACGACTACGCCGAGGTGCCGTCCTTCCAGATTACCGTCTATAAGCACCGCGAGAACCGCCCCACTTGGTACGAGCGCGGCATGGTCTACCAAATCTTCCCCGACCGATACGCCCGTGACGAGCATTGGCGCGAGCGCACAATGGCCCAACTCGAAAAACCGCGCAAGGGCATTCAGCGCCGGATGGTCGAGGACTGGAACGAGCCGCCCGTGTACGAGCGCGCCGAGGACGGCTCCATCAAGACCTGGGACTTCTACGGCGGCTCGCTCAAGGGCATCCAGGAAGACCTGCCCCGCATTGCCGAGCTGGGCTTTACGGCCATCTACCTCAACCCCATCTTTGAAGCCGCGAGCAACCACCGCTACGACACGGCCGACTACACCAAGATCGACCCGATCCTGGGCACCGAGCAAGACTTTACCGAGCTGTGCCAGTCAGCCGAGAAGCTGGGCATCTCCATCATCCTGGACGGTGTGTTCAACCACACGGGCGACGATTCGATCTATTTCAACCGCTACGGCAACTACCCGGGCGTGGGTGCCTGGCAGAGCGAGGATTCTCCGTGGCGCGATGCGTTTACCTTCCACGAGGACGGCTCGTACGACTGCTGGTGGGGCGTGGGCAATATGCCGGCCATCAACGAGAAGTCCGAGCTGGTGCGCGAGAGGCTCCTGGGCAAGGACGGCGTGATCCGCAAATGGCTGCGCGCCGGTGCCCATGGTTGGCGCCTGGACGTCGCTGACGAGCTTTCCGACGACTTCCTGGCCGAGATCAAAAAGGCCGTAGTTGCCGAAAAACCCGATGCACTGTTACTCGGCGAGGTCTGGGAAGACGCCTCCAACAAGATTAGCTACGGCCATCTGCGCCGCTACCTGCAGGGTTCCGAGCTGGACTCTGCTATGGATTATCCCTTCCGCGACATGGTCATCGGCTTTTTGATGGGCTACAAGAACGCCTACCAGGCAGCCGAGGATATCGAGACCCTGCGCGAGAACTACCCGAGCGAGGCATTGTCCTGCGCGCTTAATCTGCTTTCGAGCCACGACCGTCCGCGCATTATCTCGGTGCTCGGCGGCGGCCCCGACGAGTCGCAGCTGCCCGAGAGCGAGCGCAGCAAGTGGCGCCTGGACGAGAACTCGATGGGCCTGGCCAAGAGCCGCTTTTGGCTCGCCACGCTCATGCAGATGACCTTCCCGGGCGTGCCTTCGATCTACTATGGCGACGAGTACGGCCTGGAGGGCCTTACCGACCCGGGCAACCGCCGCACCCTGCCGACCAAGGACCAACTGCATGACTTCGACACGCTGGCTATTGTCAAGAATGCCTCCGCCGTACGCCGCGCATTGCCATTTATGATTGACGGCGAGATCAAGGCCTTCGCGCTCAACGACGAGGTGCTGGCATACAACCGCACGGGCATGGATGGCGAGTCCGCGACGGTTATCATCAACCGCAGCCTGCGCAATTCACACCGCGTGACGATTCCGGCGCTCGGAGAATGCGCGAGTGACGTGATCAGCGGTCACGAGTGCGAGATCCACAACGGTACGGTCACGCTCGATCTGTATCCGTTGGGCTCGTCAATCATCTATCACCATGCCGAGCAGCGCCTGCAGGAGCCGCTCGATCACGGCGCGGGCGTCGTGTGCCATATCACCTCGGTGCCCACCGACGACGGCAAGCCCGGCACGATTGGCGTGCCCACGCGTCGCTTTATCGACCACCTGGCCGCTATGGGTATGCGCTACTGGCAGGTTCTGCCTGTCAACCCGACGGACTTCTTCCGCTCCCCTTACGCTGGGCCTTCGGCCTTTGCGGGCAATATTGACCTACTGCCCGAGAGCCAAGAGGAGCTGGCGGCCGACTTTGACACTTGGAAGGCCCGTGGCGGCGAGGATGCAGACCCGCTCTACACGGCGTTTAAGCATCGCAACGCCGATTGGCTCGAGAAGTACTGCGTCTACATGGCCGTCAAGAAGCACTTTGAGGGCGAGTCGCGCCACGATTGGCCGGCGGATGTCGCCCGCTACAACGAGCATCTGATTGACGACAAGCGCTTCCACGACGAGGCCGAGCTGCAGGCGTATATGCAGTATCGCTTTGACCTGGCCTGGTGCGAGCTCATGAACTACGCGCACAAGAAGGGTATCGAGGTCATCGGCGACATTCCTATGTACGTTTCGGACGATTCGGCCGATGCATGGAGCGAGCCCGAGAACTTCTGGCTATCCGATACCGGCAAGGCGATTGAGATTTCTGGCGCGCCGCCCGACAACTTTGCGCCGGAGGGCCAGGTGTGGGGCAACCCCACCTTCCGTTGGGATCACATGAAAGAGAACGGCTACCGCTGGTGGATGGACCGTCTGCGTCGCGCCTTCTCGCTCTACGACCGCGTACGCCTGGACCACTTCCTGGGATTCCATAGCTACTTTAGCATTCCCGCGGGCAAGGCCTGCGCCGACGGCCGCTGGTTGGCGGGCCCGGGCAAAGACCTGTTCCAGACCGCCTATGACGAGCTGGGTCCGCTCAACTTTATCGCCGAGGACCTGGGCTACCTGACACCCGGAGTTCGCGCCATGGCTTCGACTTGCGGCTTCCCCGGTATGGACGTGCTGGAGTTTAGCGATTACGACGTCCGTTGCGGTGTGCATCCCACGCCGGGAAAGATTCTGTACACCTCGACGCACGACACGTCGACGCTCGCCGGTTGGTGCACGCGCTCCTTTGCGGGCGGCGACGAGCCGAGCGGTGTTGAGGTGGCGGCCAAGCTGATGGGCGACGCGCTGGCAAGCGACGCTCCCCTGGTGATGATGCCGCTGCAGGATATCCTGGGGCTGGGCGACGATGCGCGCATGAACGTGCCGGGTGTCGCCACGGGCAACTGGACCTGGCAGGCCGATGAGGCCGACGTTGCGGCCGCCGAGGGCAAAACCGCACAGCTCCTGCGCAACACCCATAGATTCTGGGGCGAAGCGTGATAAAACCCCCGATATAGGGTACAGTTACAGCTGTTTGAATTTATGCGGGCAGAGCGATCTGCCCGCTTTGTGCTGAAAAGGAAGTATTATGGCGCGCTACGATTACAAGTGCTCGAGCTGCGGCAACGTGTTTGAGGTTGAGCATCCCATGTCCGAGACCCCCGAGGTCGTGTGCCCGAGCTGCGGCGCTCCGGCGGCCAAGACGTTCTCGGCCAGCGGCATCAAGTTTGAGGGCAGCGGCTTCTACAACACCGACCAGCGAAGCGGTGGTTCCAGCACCAACGCCACAAGCGGCTGCTGCGCCAACTGCCCACACAACCACTAGAGACAAGCGGTCCCGCCACCCAGGTTTCGTTATGAGTTGCGGTGAAATAGTTCCTGAATCAGCCCATCCGGGGCCAAACAGGAACTATTTCACCGCAACTTTTCTATAGATCGGATTTCGGGCTGATGCTAAGTTTGTAACATTTCAAAACTCTGCCGGATTACGGGGCTGAATTGACAACCTCTATCCATTCCGGTAATTTGCAAATTTCAACAAGCCATCTACCTGCGATTTTATTTAGGCCATTTTTGCTGTGGTCGGGCATCACCAATCTAGCCCCGTAATCCGCCCTACTTTTGATAACAGCAAGTTTGAGACAGGGCTATTTTTACCAGTCTTTACCGCTATTGCGATCTCCACTCGCAGGACCTTCATAGTTACGGTGAAATAAGGACTATTTGGCGGGTAGATGCCGCTATTCAATCCCTATTTCACCGCAACTTAGTAGTTACTTGTGGATCAGGCGGGCGCAAAAGTGGCCGTCGTAGGAATCTGCGTTTATGGGGACGCTCTGGAAAAGCCCACGGTCGTTTTGGCGCACGGAGACAAGCTTCTTGGCCTGGGCAAACTCGGGGAGCTGCAGAATCTGGGCTTCGGAGAGCGGTGCCACGGTAAAGCCGGCGCCCTCGGGAGAGGCAAGGAAGGCATCCACGACCTGCGTATTCTCTTCGTCAAAAACCGAGCAGGTGGCATAGATAAGCTCACCGCCGGCAGCAACGCGCGCAGCGGCTTCCTTGAGCATCGTCAGCTGTAGCTTGGGCAGCTCAGTCGTAACGTCGTTCTCGGTCAGACGCCACGGTATCTCGGGATGACGGCGCATGGTGCCAGTGCCAGAGCACGGCGCATCGATAAACACCATGTCGAACAGGGCGGGCTCGCCAAGCATCGCGTCAAAGGACGTAAGCACCTCATTGAGCTCGCAGGCATCGCCCGACACCGTACGAACACCCGTAATACCCGCCTTATGCAGGCGCGCGAGATTCTGATCGCACTTACGATCGTGCAGATCGAGCGCGGTATGCTGGTGCTCGTACCCGGCACGTTTGGCCTGGCACATCATCACATAGGTCTTGGTGCCGCGGCCGGCACCAATCTCCAGGCAACGCCCGGGACGCGTCGCCGCAGTAGCGATAAGCTGGGCGTTGAGATCCGAGGCAACCGCAGCGGCACGTTCAAACACGCCCGATGCAACCGTGACCTGCGCATCGACCGGAGCATGGCAGCCCGGGAAGACAGGCGCAACGAGCTGCGAGATATACGGATCAGGCTTGGTTGCAAAGGCGTTCTCATGCAGAGCAAGCGGCGCAGGAGCCAGATTGCCGGCAAAGTTGAGCGCGCCCTCGGGCGTATCGAACGAGGCCATAATACGAGCACACAGCCAGCGAGGAAGACCCATCAAACGCGAAAGGCGAACCAGGCGGCGCTCGGACTCATCCACATCGGATGCCGTGGCAAAGTCCTCAACGTTGTCCGCAACCTTGTGCAACACCGCGTTAGCCAGGCCCGCGGCAGACTTCGCACCACTGCGCACCAGCTCAACACCCTGACTTACGGCAACGCGGCCGGGCGTATGCAGGTAGAGCATCTCGAAGGCCGAAATGCGAAGCGCCATGCGCACGCGCGGCGCGACCTTTTTAGGCTTATCCAAAAACTGATCGAGAAGCTCATCCAAAATACCCTGCGTGGCGGCAACACCGAGCGCCAAACGCGCGGCAAAAGCGGAATCGCGCTGGTCAATGGCCTTGGCGGAAGCACGTGAAGACAACACGTCGCGTGCGTACATACCACGGCGATCGGCCTCCATCAACACATCGAGCGCAAGCTTGCGCGCGGGAGATAACTTGCTCATGACAGTACACCCCACGTAAGGTCGGCACCCTGCAGGCCGGCAGCCCAGGCAGAAGCAGACATGGCACGCTTGCCATCGGGCTTAACCTCGAGCAGTTCAACCGCGCCATCGGAAAGTCCCAGGTAAACACGCTTGCTCTTGACGGCAACAGCGCCATCGCCAAGCGAGACATCAGCCGGCGCAGCATCGAGCACGCGAACCGACCTACCGGCAATCACACAACGGGCAGGCGCGGTATCGGACGAAGCGAGCACATGACGCACGCAATCGAGCGCCGCCATCTGCGGATCCAAACGCATCTCCTGCTTGGAAATCTTGGCAGCATGAGTGACGAGCGACTCATCCTGCTCGGTCCAAACAGCCGAGCCATCGGCAAACGAGGGAAGTGTTTCGGCAAGCAACTTACCCCCAATCTCACCAAGCTCCATCGTGAGCGCCTCGGCATGCTTACCGGCAACCGACGTAGACGCCTGGGCGCAATATGCGCCCGTATCCACGCCATGCCCAATGCGCATAATGGAAACGCCAGCAAACTCATCACCAGCAAGAATGGCACGCTGAATGGGAGCAGCGCCACGCCAACGAGGCAGCAGCGAGGCATGAACATTCACAATACCAAGCGGCGCCATATGCAGCACCTCATCAGGCAAAATGCAACCATAGGCAGCCACACAGAAAATATCAGCCTGAGCAGCCTGGAGCGCCTCAACTACCTTCGGCGTCATACGATTGGCCTCAACGACCGGAAGACCCAGCTCAAGCGCCTTGGCCTTAACAGGAGACGGCTCAAGCTTCTTACCACGCCCACGAACAGCATCGGGACGAGTAATAACAAGCGCAATCTCGTTCCCAGCCTCAACAAGCGAAGTCAGTGAAGGCACAGCAAAATCGGGCGTACCCATAAACACAATACGCATAAAGAACGTCTCCCCTCAACCAAAGCCGAGACGGCTACAAATAACAGCGGAAAGCCAAGTACCCAGCCCATCCGCAATAACAATTCAACAAGAACAAATATACCCAAAACCAAAGAAAGAGCCGCAATAAAAGCAGCTCTTCCAACAAAGCAATTATCAGCGAAGACGCCCCTCCCTGGCCCGACGGCACCCGGGCGAACCAAGCCAGAACAACGCAGTCCCCGGTGCTGAGCGCCCACATATCGTCCCGCGCGCAGTTTCGCAGCGCAGCGAGAATGTTTGAGCACGGGATGATATGTGGGCGCTCAGCACCGGGGACGGTGGGACCTACTCCGTCTCGCCCGGTCGAGCGCCGCGGGCCAGGGCGTCCTGGTACTCCTTGACGGCCTTGATCCTCTGCATCGGCTTCAGTCGCTCGAACATGGTGTTGCCGTGCAGGTGATCGATCTCGTGCTGCAGGCACACGCAGAACAGGTCGCCCGAGGCCTCGTAGCGAATCAGGTTGGCGTCCAGGTCGTACGCCTCGACGACGACATGGTCGGGACGCTCGATCTCACAGCTAATGCCGGGGATAGACAGGCAGCCCTCGCTAAACGGCACCAGATGGTCGCTCTGCTCAACAATGACAGGGTTGATGAGCACGTAGGGGTCGTAGTCGTTCTTGTCGCTGTACTCGCAGTCGATGGTGACGAGCTGAATGAGCTCGCCGATCTGCGGAGCAGCCAGGCCGCAGCCGCCGTTGTCGAACATCATCTTCTTCATCTTCTCGGCAAGTGCCTCGATCGCCGGGGTGATCTCCTCGATGACGGCACACTCCTGACGCAAACGAGGGTCGGGCGAAAGTACGATTCCGTTGGCTTCCATGGCCATCCTTTCGGGTTGCTACATCAAATCATAGGCGTCGACGTCAACGCTCACGCTCACGCCGCGCACGGAGCCCACCTCTTTGAGGCAGGCGTCGATATCATCAGAGACATGGTACCCCACGGGCGACTTCACAAGCAGGTGGAAGCGATAACGGTCTTTGGCTCTCTCGATTACACATGAAGCCGGGCCCAGCACCTGCGGCACGGCGCTCCCCGCCCGCAAAAAGTCGGGCGCGGCAGCATGCCAGCGGCGCTTTAGAAGCTTTGCAATGCGCCCGATGTAGTCCTGCGCGTCGTCTCGGTTCGCCGACCACACCAAAATGTTGGCCAAGCGAACAAACGGCGGATACAGTGCGTCGCGGCGCTGGTCCAGGTCGTAGTCGGTAAAGATCGAACGGTCGTGTTCGGCGACGGCGCGGATGACCGGATCCTCGGGCAGATAGGTCTGGATGATGACCTCGCCAGGGCGATCGCCGCGTCCGGCACGGCCGGCGACCTGCTCCAGCAAATCGTAGGCGCGCTCCCCCGCTCTAAAATCGGGCAGCTTTAACGCAAAGTCGGCATTGACCACACCCACAAGCGTAACCTCGGGAAAGTCGAGGCCCTTGGCGATCATCTGTGTACCCAGCAGCACCGCGCAATCGGCGGCATCGAACTGCTCGAGCAACTTTTTATGCGCGTCCTTGCCACGCGTCGAATCGGCATCCATGCGAATGATGGCGACGTCCTCGGGCAGCATCTGGTGCAGCGCGTCCTCGATCTGCTGCGTGCCCAGGCCCATTTTTGCTAGGTAGCGGCTGCCGCATTTGGGGCAACGACTCGTGGGCGCCGGATAGGGTTGCACGCGCCAGGACGAACCGCAGGTGTGGCATTGCAACGTGTGCGTGCGTTCATGATACGTGAGCGCGGTGGAGCAGTGGTTGCAGGTGGGAACGCAGCCGCATTCGCGGCACATAAGGAACGGCGCAAAACCGCGGCGGTTGTGCAGCAGCACGGCCTTCTCGCGACGTTCAACCACGCGTTCCAAGCCTTCCATCAGCGGCTTTGAAAACATTGAGCGGCTGCCGTGCGAAAACTCGCGGCGCAGGTCGGCAATGCGGACCTCGGGCAGAACGGCGTGTCCCGGGCGCTCGGGCATCTCGACACGCGTCCAGGTGGCACCGTTGTAGGCGCCACGGCGGCAGCGGTCGAGGGCCTCGGCAGAAGGCGTAGCGGAGCCCAACACGAGCGGGCAGCGGTAGCGGCGCGCCATCTCGGCCGCTACCTCGCGCGCGTGGTAGCGCGGACTGGAGCCCTGCTTGTAACTGGTCTCGTGCTCTTCGTCGATAATGATGAGGCCCAAGTCGCAGAGCGGGCAAAAGAGCGCCGAGCGGGCGCCCACGACCACGCGCGCGGCACCGCTGGCGACCATGTCCCATTGGTCCAGGCGCTCGCCGGCCGAAAGACGCGAGTGGAAGACCGCAACTGTCTCGCCAAAGCGCGAGCGGAAGCGACCGACGGTTTGGGCCGTCAGTGATATCTCGGGCACAAGCACGCAGGCAGAGCGGCCGACCGCGAGTACGCGCTCGATGGCGGAGAGGTAGACCTCGGTTTTACCGGATCCGGTGACGCCGTCGACAAGGACCACGTCGCCGTGGGCGTCCAGGCGAGCGCGCTCAATCTGCGTGAGCGCCTGCTGCTGGCCGTTCGTAAGTGCGACCGGCGCTTTGCCGCTTGCCGAGGACAGCGTGGTCTGATCGCTGCAGCCACGCCAGGCGCGGCGCTCCTCCACCAGCACGACGCCGCGTTTTTCGAGCGCCTTGATGGTCGCCGACATATTGTTGTAGAGCAGGTTGAGGTCACGCGTCGTGACCGGTCCGCACTGGAGCGCCTCAATGAGCTGGCGCTGACGAACCGCTGTCTTGGGCGGCGTATAGTCAAAGCCCTCGGGCGTGAGCATGACCCAGCGGTTTTGGATGGGTTTGACGGCGGGGCGCTCAACGGTCCACACGCCGTCGTCGCCCTTGACCACGCGTGGGCTTCCACCCGGTGGTAAGAACAGGCGCAGGCACTCGGAAAGCGTAGCGACATACTCGCGGCTCATCCAGCGTGCAATGCGTGCAGCCTCGGCGCTAAAGAGCGGTTTGCTGAGGATGGCCTCGATGGGCTTGATGCGAGAGGGGTCGAGGGCGTTGTTGCCTTGCAGGTCGCCCAGCTCAGATGCAATGTCGACAATATAGCCAGCGGCCGCACGGTTGCCAAAGTGGACCAGGACCGTGGACCCGATCTGGGCCTCATTGGCAAGGGACTGCGGAATGCCGTAGGCAAACGGCTCGGACAGCGCACGGGTGGGAATGTCGAGGACCACGCTCGTATAGGCGGCAATGGGCTCTGGCGCAGGCTCAGGTTTGGCCTGCTCGGCCGTGCGGGCATGCTTCATGGGAGCTTGCTCCGGTTCGGGAGAACCAAACAGCGATAGTTGCTCGGCCATGGTCTCTGTGCCTCCCATCCCATACGTCTTTAGAAACAAGAGCCCCACTCGTGGTGAGCGGGGCTCGGATACATGCGTTTACGCAGCTGCTACAGCGCCATCGTACGGGCGCGGTCGATGCGCGCCAGGCAGTCGTCGCGGCCGACGAGCGCCATGGTCTCGCCCAGCGGAGGGCTCACCATGTTGCCGCAGACGGCGACGCGCACGGCCTGGAACACCACGCGCTTCTTGAGGTCCATCTGCTCGGGCAGCGGCTCAAGCGCGGCGTCGATGTTCGCGGCCGTCCATTCGTCCACGCCCTCGAGCGCGGTCTTGGCGGCATCCAGAATGGCACCCATGCCTTCCTTAGCCAGACCCTTGTTGACAGACTTCTCGTCATACTCGAGCGTCTCGGCCGTGGCAAAGATGGGGGCGGCGACGGTCACGGCGTCAGCCGGCATCTTGGTGCGCGGCTTGACGATAGCGGCGAGCGCGTCAATCCAGTCCTCGCCGTACTCGACATTACCCTCGATGAGACCCGCCTCGTGCAGCTCGGGGACCATGATCTCGTCGGCAAACTGAGCTTCGGACATGCCGTTGATGTACTCGGCATTGACCCAGTCGAGCTTCTTGGGGTCGAAGGTCGCCGGGTTCTTGGAGATGCGGTCGAGCGAGAACTTGCTGGCCAGGACATCGCGAGGGATGATCGTGGTCTCGCCGTCGAGCGACCAGCCGAGCAGCGCCAGGTAGTTGACGAACGCGTCGGGCAGGTAACCCGCGTCGCGGTACTCCTCCACCGAGGTGGCGCCATGGCGCTTGGAAAGCTTCTTGCCGTCGGCGCCCAGGATCATGGAGATGTGGGCGAACGTAGGCACGGGCGCGCCGAGGGCCTCGTAGACCATAACCTGGCGCGGGGTGTTGGAAAGGTGGTCGTCGCCGCGGATGACGTGGGTGATCTTCATCATGGCGTCGTCGACGACGGTCGCGAAGTTGTAGGTGGGCGTGCCGTCGGAGCGGAAGATGACAAAGTCGTCGAGCTCCTTGGCGTCGAAGGTCACCTCGCCGTGAACGGCGTCGTGGATGACGACGTCGCCGCGGTCCTCGGGCACCTTGATGCGCAGGACGTAGGGCTCGCCGGCCTCGATGCGGCGGCGTGCCTCCTCGGGATCAAGATCGCGGCAGCGGCGCTGATAGCCCTGGAAGGGGTCCTTGCGCTCCTGAGCGGCCTTGCGATCGGCCTCGAGCTGTTCCTTGGTGCAGAAGCAGGGATATGCTTTGCCCTCGTCCCAAAGCTTCTGGGCGGCCTGCTTGTACAGGTCCAGGCGCTCGGTCTGGGCATAGGGGCCAAAGTCGCCGCCCACCTCGGGGCCCTCGTCCCAGTCCAGACCCAGCCAACGCATGGCGCGCAGGATGATCTGAGTGTTCTCGTCGGTGGAACGGGTGGGGTCGGTGTCGTCGATGCGCAGGATGAACGTGCCGCCGTTTGCGCGGGCAAAAGCCCAGTTATAGATAGCGGTGCGGGCGCCGCCGATGTGCAGCTTGCCCGTCGGTGAGGGTGCAAAGCGGACGCGAACGTCTGATGCCATGGAAATCTCCTCGATTGCAGGATGGATGTCTAACCGCATCAGTATAAAGCAACAATGCCCACCTCCGCACAAAGGGCACCGACCTACTCATTGGGGTAGCTAATTTGGGACGGGGCTTTTTTGACTACTTTTACGCTCCATCAACCTGATGATTTTTCTGGGACGGGGATGAAATAATCATTGAGTACCTAATGATTATTTCATCCCCGTCCCAGAAAAATCATCCCCCTATGCCAGACACAAGAAGTAGTCAAAAAAGTCCCGTCCCAAATTAGCTACCCCGGCAGGTGCGGAAAGGGTGTGAATGTTGGATTTACGCGCTATGATGTGCCCTTGCATAGAGAGCTCGGCGGAATGGTAACGGTCGCCGGGACACGTTTTTGAAAGGACAATCATGTCAGAAGAACTTCGTTCCATCCCACCCCAACAGGGGTCCTTTGTGTTTACGTCGGAGTCGGTGACCGAAGGTCATCCCGATAAGATCGCCGACCAGATCAGCGATGCCGTCCTCGACGCAATCCTCGCCAAAGAAATAGAGCTGCAGGAGCAGGGCTATATTGCGCCCAATGGCGTGCCCGCCAACGTGGAAAACGTCCGCTGCGCCTGCGAGACCCTCGTGACCACCGGTACCGTCATCGTCGCCGGCGAGATCCGCACCCAGGCATACGTCGACGTGCAGGAAATTGCCCGTGGCGTTATCCGCCGCATTGGCTACAACCGTGCAAAGTTCGGTTTTGACTGCGATACCTGCGGCGTCATGAGCCTCATCCACGAGCAGTCCCCCGATATCGCCCAGGGTGTCGACGAGTCGTTTGAGACCCAGACCGGCGCCACCACCGACCCGATCGACCTGATCGGTGCCGGCGACCAGGGCATGATGTTCGGCTACGCCTCCAACGAGACCAAGACCCTCATGCCGATGCCGCACTACCTGGCAAGCCGCCTGGCGGAGCGCCTATCCGCCGTGCGCCACGACGGTACCCTGCCCTACCTGCGCCCCGACGGCAAGACTCAGGTCACGGTACGCTACGAGGACGGCAAGCCCGTCGAGGTCACGACCATCGTCATCTCCACGCAGCACGCTGCCGAAATTGAGGACATGGGCAAGATCAAGGACGACCTCATCGAGCATGTCATCGCGCCCGTCATGGCCGCCGAGAACATGCCGTGGGATGGCGCCGACATCTATGTGAACCCCACAGGCCGCTTTGTGGTGGGCGGCCCCATGGGCGACACGGGCCTGACCGGCCGCAAGATCATCGTCGACACTTACGGCGGTTACGGCCGTCACGGCGGCGGTGCCTTTAGCGGCAAGGACTGCACCAAGGTCGACCGCTCCGCCGCGTACGCCGCTCGCTGGGTCGCCAAGAACGTGGTAGCCGCCGGCCTTGCCGACCGCTGCGAAGTCGAGCTGGCCTACGCCATCGGCGTGTCCAAGCCGTTGTCGATCATGGTCGACACCTTTGGCACCGCACATGTTGCCGAAGACAAGATCGTCGAGGCTGTGGAGAAGACCTTCGACCTGCGCCCGGGCGCCATCATCCGCGACCTGGACCTGCGTCGACCGATCTACGAGAAGACGGCAGCCTACGGCCACTTCGGCCGTGAAGACCCCGACTTCACCTGGGAAAAGACCGATCGAGTCGAAGAACTCAAAGCAGCCTGCGGCCTGTAAGCTAACAAGAAAAGCCACAGCCAAATAAAAACGCACCAAAAGAAGTACCGGCTCCAACCGGTACTTCTTTTTTATTTAAACGGTGGTGAAGATGAGCCGACCTGGGACATGGAATAGGTCACAGACCGATAAATTTTGCAGCAGAGCGACTCCAACCATGTATCCTAAGTTCCGAGGGCTTTGGTATTTGGTCGATCGCGAGTTCCGCACGAGCCGGAGGCCACTTAATGTGGCCTCCGTGCGAGCAGGACCTGTC
>URCU01000047.1:0-13610 GCA_900546425.1 uncultured Collinsella sp.
ATAAGAGACAGACCTTGGCGGCCGGCTTTGCGGCTGCCAAGGTCGTGGCGGCCTTCGTGGTCGTCGACTTCGTTGCCATGGACTTCTTGGCTGCCGTTGCCTTCTTGGCGGTCGTGCTCTTGGTCACGGTCGTCTTCTTGGCTGCAGTCTTGGCGGGAGCCTTAGCGGCCGGCTTGGCCTCGGTGGTCTCGGTCTTTACCTCGGGAGCGGCCTCGGCCTCGGCAGCCTTCTTGGCAGCTGAGGTGGTGCGCTTACGCGTGGTCGTTGTCTTGGCAGCAGTCGTCTTTGCTGCGGCGGTCTTGGTGGCAGCGGCCTTCGTGGTCGTAGCCTTCTTGGCCGTCGTCTTGCGCGTCGTGGTCTTCTTGGCGGCAGGCTTCGCGGCAGGCTTAGCCTCAGCCTCGGGATCTGCCTCAACCTTCACCTCAGCCTTGGGCTCCTCAGCAGCAGCGGGTGCCTCAACAACCGACTCAGCCTTGGGCTCGACCTCAGCCTTCTCAACCACAACCACAGGCTCGTCGACAACCGCCGCCGGGCGCTCAATCTCCGGGTGCATAAAGAAGTACAGGTCCATATACTTGTCGGCCGAGCGCGTCCAGCTAAAGTCCTGGCTCATGGCCTGCGTTACCAGCTGGTTCCAGGCATCGCGGTTGTCCCAGAACAGGCGTGCCGCGCGGAACACGGCGTCGCCCATCTCGTCGCCGTTAAAGTTGCTAAACGAGAAGCCCGTGCCCTCGCCGGTAAACTCGTTATACGGGATCACCGTGTCCTTCAGACCACCGGTCTCGCGCACGATGGGCAGCGTGCCGTAGCGCATGGCGATGATCTGCGACAGGCCGCAGGGCTCAAACTTCGAAGGCATCAGGAACATGTCGGCGGCGGCATACATACGCTGCGACAGCGCCGGGTCAAACTCGATGCGAGCGGCCATGGTGCCGGGGTACTTGTCCTGGAAGTAGCGCAGGCCGTCCTCGTAGTCGCGGTCGCCGGTGCCCAGCACCGCCACCTGCACGCCACCGGACAGGATGCGGTCAAGCGCGTACATGACCAGGTCCATGCCCTTCTGGCGCGTCAGGCGCGTGACCATCACCATGAGCGGACGGTCGTCGCGAACCTCGAGCCCCAGCTCTTCCTGCAGCTTGGCCTTGCACACAGCCTTGCCGGAACGGTCCTCGACCGTGTAGTTTGCGGCAATGCGCTTGTCGGTCGCCGGGTCAAAGCCCGCCACGTCAATGCCGTTCAAAATGCCCTGCAGCGCATAGGAGCGCTCGCGCAGCACGCCGTCCAGGCCCTCGCCAAACTCAGGCGTCTGGATCTCGTTGGCATAGGTGGGACTCACCGTGGTGATGGCATCGGCATAGCGCAGCGCGCCCAGCATGTAGTTGATGCTGCAGGCGTCGCAACGCAGCTGCGAGGCGGCCGCCGGAATGTGCGCCACGCCCAGGATGTCCTCCATCACGGTGTCGCTAAACTGGCCCTGGAACGCCACGTTGTGGATCGAGAACACGGTCTTGACGCGGTCGTACAGCGGCAGACCCTGGTAGAACTCGCGCAAGAACACGGGCGCCAGTGCCGTCTGCCAGTCGTTGCAGTGCAGGATGTCGCACTCAAAGCCGGCCGGCAGGTGCTGCAGGCTCTCGGTGATGGCCTTGGAGAAGAACGCAAAGCGCTCGCCGTCGTCAAAGAAGCCGTACGGATAGTCGCGCGCAAAGTAGCGCTCGTTGTCAATAAACATATACGTGACGCCGTCGTGCTCGAGCTTCTCGAGCCCGCAGTACTCGTTGCGCCAGCCCAGGCTCACGTAAAAGTCGGAGAAGTGCTCCATCTGCGCCTTGTACTCGTCCTTGATGGTGGCGTACTTGGGCACCATCACGATGACCTCGGCGCCGGCGCGCACAAGCGCCGCAGGCAGTGAGCCCGCCACGTCGCCCAGGCCACCGGTCTTTACAAACGGTGCGCACTCGGCCGACGCAAACACGATCTGCATCTTTTTGCTGGAATCTGCCATATTGTCTCCCTGTTGCAATTCGAGAATAGCCGCCTGGCGCAAACCGGGCGGCTATTCTACATGTTACGAGCGATGTTGCGGTGCCTACGTTAATGCACGATGGTGGTATCGGGAGTTAACGGGGCCTTGCCCAGCACCAGGATGTTCTCGGGTGTGCCGCGAAGCTCGGTGTTGGTGGGGACCACGTTGTTCTTGTCCAGGATGGCATTCTCAACGCGGGCGCCACTCTTGATAATGCAGCTCTGGTTGATGATCGAGTTGGTCACCGAAGCGCCTTCCTCAACCACAACGCCGCGCGACAGGATCGAGTTGCGCACGGTGCCCTTGATGATGCAGCCGGCCGAGATGATCGAGTTGCACGCGTGGCTGCCGGTCGCATAGCGCGAAGGCGGCACGTCGTGAGCCTTGGTCAGGATCGGGCGCTCGGGGTCAAAGAGCTGGTCGGCCACGGTCTGGTCGAGCAGGTCCATGCTGCGGCGATACAGCGACTTCTCGCTAAACACGCCCACGACCTCACCCTTGTACTCGTAACTGCACACGTCGATGTTGCCAAAGTCGCCCTGGAGTGCCTCGAGCAGGTCCAGATAGTCGGCGGCCTGGTAGTGGTCGATAATCTCGAGCAGCGTCTCGCGGTTGACGATGCAGCAGTCCATAGAGGCGTTGTCGCCGTACACGACGCCGGCGCTCACGCCCGTCAGGCGGCCGTTCTCGTTAATCTCGAGCTTGGTCTCGTCATCGACGTTGCGCGTGGCCTTGCAGTACACCACGGTCATCTGGGCGCCGGAGTTCTCGTGTGCGTCGATGATGGTGTTGAGGTCCATGTTAAAGATGATGTTGGTGCCCATCATCACAACATAGGGCTTGTCCGAGCGCTGGAACAGCGTCTTGTTGGAGATGATGTCGCGCAGCAAGAAGCGCATGCCGCCCTTGGTGGTGCCATACGCGTTGCCGGGGACCATGAACAGGCCGCCCTTCTTGCGGTCCAGGCCCCAGTCCTTGCCCGAGCCCACGTGGTCGATCAGCGAGCGGTAGTTGCCCGGCATGACGACGCCGACGGTCTTAATGCCGGCATTCATCATGTTGGACAGCGGAAAGTCGATCAGGCGGTAGCGGCCCAAAAACGGGACGGACGCGATGGGGCGGTCCTTGAGCAGCACGCTGCCGTAGGTCGAAGAGTAGTTAGCGGTGATATAACCGATGGCCTTGCGATTGATCATCGGATCATTCCCCCTTCCCGATAACGACGTCATTTCCAACGACGGCCGTATCCTTGGTGGTATCGACAGAGCCGAGCTTCACGCCCTCTTCGACCGTGGAGTTCTCGCCCAAAATAGCGCGGCAGATGTGCGCGCCGCTCTTAACGTGCGCACCCGGCAGCAGCACGGAGTCCTCGACCACGGCGCGCTCCTCGATGATGACATCGGTTGAAAGGATCGAGTGGCGTGCGGTGCCGTAGATCTTGCAGCCGTTGGAGACCAGGCAGTCATCTAGGCGGCCGTCCGGGCCAATGTAGTGCGGCGGACGCGTGGTGATGTTGGACATGATGGGGAAGTTCTTGTCAAACAGATCGAACTCGGGGTTGTTGCCCAGCAGGTCCATCGAGGTCTCGTGGAAGCTGGCGATGGTGCCGACGTCCTTCCAAAAACCGTGGAACTCGTAGCTGTACAGGCGCTTGTTCTCGCCGAGCAGCTTGGGGATGATGTCCTTGCCAAAGTCGTGGCTCGAGCGCTGGTCCAGAGCGTCCTGCTCGAGCGCCTCGATCAGGACGTCGGCCGAGAAGATGTAGATGCCCATGGACGCGAGGTTCGAATCGGGCTTCTCGGGCTTCTCGGTAAACTTGGTGATGCGGCCGTCCTCGGGGTCGGTGGTCAGGATGCCAAAGCGGCTGGCCTCCTCCCACGGCACGGGCATAACGCTCACCGTGAGGTCGGCGTTGTTCTCGATGTGCGTCTTGAGCATCTTGCGGTAGTCCATGCGATACAGGTGATCGCCCGAAAGAATCAGGACGTACTTGGGGTCGTTGGCCTTGATGTAGTCGAGGTTCTGCGTAATGGCGTCGGCCGTGCCCGCATACCAGGCGCCGCCGGTCTGCGTCTCGTACGGCGGCAGGATCGACACGCCGCCGTCGCGGCTGTCCAGATCCCAAGCCTCGCCGGAGCCCACATAGGCATGCAGCAGGTAGGGACGGTACTGCGTCAGAACGCCCACCGTGTCGATGCCCGAGTTGGAGCAGTTGGAGAGCGAGAAGTCGATAATGCGGAACTTGCCACCAAAGCTAACCGCCGGCTTAGCGATCTTTTGGGTGAGCGCCCCCAATCGGCTGCCCTGTCCTCCTGCGAGGAGCATCGCGATGCATTCTTTCTTACTCATCGATTTCTCCTTCTGTCATCGATGTTCTTAAACCCATTAGCGACGGGCGCGGCGCTCGGTCGCGCCCGTCGAGTAATGCCGTGCTGGCATAGGGGAGCTCGTGCGCCTTTACGCGTGCCAGATCTCGTCGCGGTACTCGCGAATGGTGCGGTCGCTCGAGAACCAGCCGCTCGAGGCGGTGTTGAGCAGAGCCTTGCGGTTCCAGGTCTCCTGGTCGCCGTAGCTGCCGGTGAGCGCCTCCCAGGCGTCGACGTAGCTGCGGAAATCGGCCATTACCAGGTCGGGGTCGTTGTTGTTCATGAGCTCGTTGTAGATGCTCTCGAAGTTGCCCGAAAGACCCGCAAACGTGTTGTCCTTGAGCTCGTCCATCACGCGGCCCAGACGGTCGCGATCGTTGTTGAGCGTATCCCACGCAAAGTAGCTGTTCGACGCCCAGAGCTGCTCGACCTCGGGAGCGGTCAGGCCAAAGATGGCCTCGTTCTCGCGTCCGGCCAGGTCGGCGATCTCGATGTTGGCGCCGTCGAGGGTGCCCAGCGTAATGGCGCCGTTCATCATGAGCTTCATGTTGGACGTGCCCGAGGCCTCCTTGCCGGCCGTGGAGATCTGCTCCGAGATCTCGGCGGCGGGATAGATGAGCTGGGCGTTGCTCACGCGGAAGTTGGGGATAAAGCAGACCTTCATGACCTCGTTGACGCGGGCATCGTTGTTGATGACCTCGGCCACCGAGTTGATCAGGCGGATGGTCTCCTTGGCAAAGGTGTAGCTCGAGGCAGCCTTGCCGCTAAAGATAAAGGTCGTCGGCGTCACGTGGAAGTTGGGATCGGCGATGCGACGGTTGTAGATATCCATCACCTTCATGATGTTCATGAGCTGGCGCTTGTAGGCGTGGAAGCGCTTTACCTGAACATCGAAGACGGTGTTGGGGTCAATGACCAAACCGGTCTCGGCCTTAACGTAGGCGGCCAGGCGCTCCTTGTTGGCGCGCTTGGAGGCTCCCACGGCCTTCAGGAACTCGGTGTCGTTCTGGAACTCCTTGAGCTTCTCCAGCTCAAAGGCGTCCTTCAGCCAGCCATCGCCAATGGCCTCGGTCACGAGCTTGGCATAGGTGGGGTTGGCCTCGGCAAAGAAGCGACGGTGCGAGATGCCGTTGGTCTTGTTGTTGAACTTTTCGGGCGTCAGGGCATAGAAATCCTTGAGCACGATGTTCTTGATGATGTCGGAGTGGATCTTGGCCACGCCGTTGACGCTGTGGCTGCAGATCACAGACAGGTTGGCCATACGAATCTCGCCGTCCCACAGGATGGCGGTCTGGCGCAGACGCTCCTGCCAGCCCTCCTGCGTGGTGTCGAACGACTCGTGCCAACGACGGCTGATCTCGTCGATGATCTGGTACACGCGGGGGAGGAGCTTGGAGAACGTGCCGATGGGCCACTTCTCCAGAGCCTCGGGCAGGATGGTGTGGTTGGTGTAGCTCACGACCTGCGTCACGATGTTCCAGGCGTCGTCCCACTCGAGCTTCTTCTCGTCAATGAGGATGCGCATGAGCTCGGGGCCGCACATGGCGGGATGGGTGTCGTTGGTGTGGATGGCCACAAACTGCGGCAGCAGGTCCCAGTTCTCGCCGTGCTCCTTCTCAAAGGTGTCGAGCAGGCTGTAGATGCCGGCCGAGACAAACAGGTACTCCTGCTTCAGGCGCAGCAGACGGCCGTGCTCGCCGGCGTCGTTGGGGTAGAGGATGGCGCTGATGGCCTCGGCCTCGGCACGCTCGGCATCGGCCAGGGCATAGTCGCCGCGGTTGAAGGCCTCAAGGTCAAAGTGCTCCTCGACCGGCTCGGCGGCCCAGACGCGTAGCTTGTTGACGGTCTCGCCGGCATAGCCCACAACGGGGATGTCATAGGGGACGGCCAGGATGTCCTGCGTGTCTACCGTGCGGTAGAACGTGCGGCCGTTCTCCTCAAAGCCCTCAACATGGCCACCAAACTTGATGGTCACGGCCTTATCCTGACGACGGACCTCCCAGGGATAGCCGTGGGTGAGCCACTCGTCGGTGGCCTCGACCTGGCTGCCGTTGACGATCTCCTGCTTAAATAGGCCGTAGCGGTAGCGCATGCCGTTGCCATAGCCGGCAATGCCCTCGGCTGCCATGGAATCCAGGAAGCATGCGGCAAGACGGCCCAGACCGCCGTTGCCCAGAGCCGGATCGGGCTCCTGGTTCTCGATGACGGACAGGTCAAAGCCCATGTCGTCGAGTGCCTCGGCGACCATGTCGCGCACGCCAAAGTTGAGCAGGTAGTTGTCGAGCAGACGACCGATCAAAAACTCGATCGAGAAGTAGTACACGCGCTTCTTGCCCTCGGCGGCCACACGGGCGTCGCTGGTGGTGGCCACGGTGCGTGCCTTCTCAGCCACGAGTTTTGCCAGGGCGTTAAAGCGGTCCAGGTCGCTGGCGGCCTCGACGCTCTTGCCGCTGATGCTCATGACGGCTTCGCGATAGAGCTCGGTAAACTCCTGCTTGTTGTCGAAGATCTTATTCATACGTTCCTTTCCCCGGGGAAGTTTCTCCCGGAACGGTTATGACTTGTATCCTACGCCCCGGCGGGGCGGGTAATTACAGCTGTAACGGCTTTGTTACGCATCCTTGGCAGAGGACTTAACAGAAGCAGACTTGGCCTTGGTAGTGGCCTTTTTGGCAGCCGACTTCTTGGTCGCGGTAGCCTTAGCAGCGGGCTTTGCGGCGGTCTTGGCCTTGGCAGCGGGCTTGGCAGCCT
Organism: uncultured Collinsella sp.; assembly: GCA_900546425.1. Taxonomy (GTDB): domain Bacteria; phylum Actinomycetota; class Coriobacteriia; order Coriobacteriales; family Coriobacteriaceae; genus Collinsella. The sequence continues at coordinate 7,144 of URCU01000047.1, forward strand.
TGGCCTTAGCCGGAGCCTTCTTGGCAGCCGCAGGCTTGGGCTTCACCGAGGACGTGCGCTTGCGCGTCGCCTTCTTGGGCTCCTCAACCACCGGCGGCTTGTAGCTGCTGGGACCGCGGCGCTTAAGCACCACGCCAGCCAGGCCGGGGACCTTAATCTCGATGGAGTCCATCTGCCCGTTCCAGGGATAGGGCTCGCTCGAGCAGGTGTAGGGCTCTTCGCCGGCATAGCCGCTGCCGCCAAACTCGGGACGGTCGGAGTCAAAGATGACCTCCCAGTCGCCCTCGCGCGGCACGCCCACACGGAAGCTCTCGTAGCTCGCCGGGTCAAAGTTGATCAGGATCACCAGGTCGTCGTCGATGTCCTCGCCCTGGCGCACAAAGCTCACGATGGACTGCTTGGAGTTGTCCGCATCGATCCAGGTAAAGCCGTCGTCGGTGTAGCCGCGCTCGTACAGGGCGGGCTCGGCGGTGTACAGGTGGTTGAGCGCCTTGATAAACGCCTGATGATGCTTGTGGGTCTCGTACTCCTCGGTCAGGAACCACTGGATGGACTCGTAGTAGCGCCACTCAATAAACTGGCCGATCTCGTTGCCCATAAAGTTGAGCTTGGCACCGGGATGCGTCATCTGGTAGAAGGCCAGCGTGCGTAGGCCGGCAAACTGGCGCCACCAGTCGCCCGGCATGCGGCCGATAAGCGAGCACTTGCCGTGCACGACCTCGTCGTGGCTCAGCGGGCAAATGAAGTTCTCGGTAAAGGCGTACATGATGGAGAACGTGAGCAGCCCGTGGTTGCCGGGGCGCCACGGAAAATCGGTCTGCATGTAGTGCAGGGTGTCGTTCATCCAGCCCATGTCCCACTTGTAGTGGAAGCCCAGGCCGCCGTCCTGCGGCGGATAGGTCACGAGCGGCCACGCGGTGGACTCCTCGGCCATCATCATCACGTCGGGGTAGTGCGCCTCCACGGCGCAGTTGACCTGACGGATAAACGCGCTGGCGTCCAGGTCCTCCTCGGTACCGTACTTGTTGAACTTCTTTTGGCCCGGATCGTCGATGCCAAAGTTGAGGTACAGCATGCTGGAAACGCCGTCCATGCGAATGCCGTCCACGTGGAAGTTCTCGAGCCAGTACAGCACGTTGGAAACCAGGAAGGAACGGACCTCGCCGCGAGCGAAGTCAAACTTGTGCGTGCCCCAGTTGGGGTGAATCTCGTGCTCAAACAGCATGTGACCGTTAAAGGTGGCAAGGCCGTGGGAGTCGGCGCAAAAACCGCCGGGCACCCAGTCCATGATCACGCCGATGCCCGCCTCGTGGCATGCATCGATAAAGTGCATGAGCTGCTGCGGGTTGCCATAGCGCGACGTGGCGGCGTAATAGCCGGTCGTCTGATAGCCCCAGGAGCCGTCGAAGGGATGCTCCATAAGCGGCATGACCTCAATGTGCGTATAGCCCATGTCACGCACGTAGTCCACGAGCTCCACCGACAGGTCGTCGTAGGTGTAGAACTCGCCGCGCTGCGCGGGGAAGGGATCCATGGGGCCGGGGTAGTTGCCATACTCGTCCGGCTCGCCCTGCGGCGCGTCGCCGTGACGTTTCCACGAGCCAATATGCACCTCGTAGATGTTGAGCGGCTGCGACATGTGGTTGTGGCCGGCACGGCGCTTGAGCCACGCGGCGTCGTTCCACTGGTAGCCATCGAGGGTCCACAGCACGCTGGCGGTACCCGGAGGGCACTCAGCCTTAAAGGCGTACGGATCGGCCTTGTAGAGCTTCTCGCCCTCGTTGGTCTCGATAAGGTACTTATAGAGCTGACCCTGCTCGGCGCCAGGAATAAAGCCTTCCCAAATAGCGCTTGTATGCATGGGCACCAGCGGGTTGGCTTCCTCGTCCCAGTCGTTAAATTCGCCAATGACATGGACGCTCTTTACGTCGGGCGCCCAAACGCAAAAGCGCCAGCCGCGCGTACGGTTCTGCGTGTCGGGGTGCGCGCCCATCTTTTCCCAGCTGCGCTCCCACGTGCCGATGCCAAATAGGTAGACATCGTCCTTGGTGAGCTCCGGTGCGTGTGGGGCGGCTTTACGGGTAGCGGGCTTTTTGGTTGCTGGCTTTAGCTTTGTATCGCTCACGTTTGATCCCATCATGACGCGGCAGCGTGTTGCCTTGGTGACTAGATGCGAAAGGTCCAAGGCTGCACGAATCGAAGGGACGGCGATAGCTCTATGATTCGTTCCACCTCGCGTGCTCGGTGGAACTTTCGGCAGAAACTACGATAACACCTGTGCGTTAGTTTTATGGACGAAAGCGGATTTGCGGGCGCGTTTAATCGGTAAGCGCCATGTTTATACCACTGGCAGAATTGCCGTGGTAAAACTCTTGACAGTTTTACCAATTAGGGTTTCAAAACTGATAGGCTTACGTTTGGTAAAACGTTTTTAGCAGGTTGTTTACCATTTGACATCGAAAGGCTCGTTTATGGACCACATCGCTGCCCCAAGTGTTGCTTTTATTTTCGATTGCGACGGAACTCTGGTTAATAGCTCCTCCGTCTGGGGCCATGCGCAGACCGAGTTATTGCACCGTCATGGCATTGATGTAACGGTCGACGATTTTGCCCAGTTTGAGCATTTGTCGCTCGAGGACGAGTGCCAGGCCTACCACGACAACTGGGGCGTTGGCGCGAATGGCGAGGGGCTGTATCGCGAGCTGAGCGAGATTTTAATTGATGGGTACTCCAAGGTGCCGCCGCGCGAGGGGCTCCTGGCGTTTTTGGAGCAAGCGAAGGAGGCCGGCATTGCCATGTGCGTTGCCACATCCACACCGACCGAACTGGTGAAGTCCGCCTTTGCGGCTGCTGGCCTTGAACGCTATTTGGAGTTTATTACCACGACGGGCGAGGCGGGGCGCTCCAAGCAGTTCCCCGACGTGTACGAGCTGGCGTTGCGTCGCCTGGAAGAGCGCCACGGGCACAAGTTTGAGCGCGCGTGGGTGTTTGAGGACGCCGTCTTTGGACTTAAGAGCTCCGGCACCGCAGGATTTAAGCGTGTGGGCATCTATGACCCACACGGCCGTATGGAGCGCGACGAGGTGCGTGCCAACTGCGACATCTTTGTCGATAACTATGAGGACCTGGACCTGGCCCGCGTGCTTTCGTTTGAGGGTTAGGCGAGGGCCGTGGCTTGCAAAGTATTAGTTGTTTGCGGCTCGCCGGTACTGGCGAGCGCTGATCTGCTTCGCCATCTGGCAGGGGAGTGCGACCACGTTGTCGCCGTGGACCGCGGGCTCGACGCGCTGCTGGGTGCGGGACTGGGTTGCGACGTCTACGTGGGCGACGCCGACACCGTAAACGACGAGGGACGTGCCCTGGTCGATGCCGGTAAAGACTTCGAAGTAGAACGCCACAACCCTTACAAGGACTATACCGACCTTGCTCTGGCGCTCGATTCCGTCCGTCGCCGCTGGCCTGGTGCCGAAGTGGTAGCAACCTGCGCCACCGGCGGCCGCCCGGACATGGCACTGTCTGTATTGGGGCTACTGGCAGGCTATGCGGACGCCCCTGTCTGGATCGAAGAAGACGAAGTGACGGCCAGAATCCTGCACCAGGACGAGACTTGGACCATAGAGGGCGCCGAGGGCAAAACCTTCTCCATCATCGCCATCGCTCCCAACACAGAGATAAGCGAACACGGCCTTGAATGGGAGCTAGACCACAGCCCCTTAGCCCTGCTAGCCGACACGGGCATCAGCAACATAGTAAGATCCACCGCAGAGATAACCGTCCACCAAGGCGTCGCAATCGGTTATTTACTCCATCAGGGTTTTATCGGGACGGTGGGTTAATTAGGTAATTTTGGGAAAGCCAAAATTAGCTAATTCAGCCCCGTCCCAGGAAAACCCGTAAGAAAAAGTTTCAACAAAAACTTCTTGCATCCCCGAAGATCTTCCCCTATAGTACTACCTCGTCACGGGGGCGTAGCTCAGCTGGGAGAGCGCTTGACTGGCAGTCAAGAGGTCAGGGGTTCGATCCCCCTCGTCTCCACCATCGTGAATACAAGGCCACTCAATCGAGTGGCCTTTTTATTTCTAAACTCTCAGACTCCCATCTGGGGATTGGCTTCTGTTGTGCGTGTTCGAAACCACCATATCGATGTTTGCCTCCAAGTGGAAGATTGTGCTTCGACGTCCTGTCTACTCCAAAAAGTTCATAACCAGAGAGACCATAGATTCCTTTTCTTCAGGTCTCGACTCAGCAATCATGAGCGCAACAGCAACAAGTGTGCTGTCTGCGATTCGTTTGTCTAAGCCGCGAAAAAGCAGTCCGTTGCGATCTAGATAGTAGAGAAAGAGGCTGCATCCGATTCGCTTGTTTCCATCGAGAAATGAATGGTTTTTGATGATGAGGTACAACAGATTTGCTGCTTTTTCCTGTACGGATCGATAAAGGTCTTGGCCACCAAACGACTGGTTGATTACCGAGATACTGCTGCGGAAGGACTCATTTTTTTCTACGCCAAACAGGTCGCTCGTAAATCGGCTGCGCATTTGGGCTATCAATCTCATACAGAGCTCGTATTCGAGTGTGTATGCCCCAGTTTGTCCCTTGGGCCGATCAATGGATTCACGATCGTACTCATCGAGCAGTTTAAAGACATCTATATAGCTCTCAACGATATCGAGTATCTCACGAGAGCCGAGGTCCTCGGGTAGACGTTCGATAATCTGAGCGACTGTCCCTAGTTGCTCGAGTCTACGTTCGTTTTCAACGTGTCCTTGAATAATAAACTTGTGGAGTACATTGGTTGCCCAGCGACGGAATTCAACACCGCGTTGAGATTTAACGCGGTATCCAATGGACAATATCATGTCTAAGCTGTAATGATCAGTTTGATATCTTTTGCCGTCAGCGGCAGTTGTCGCAAATTTTGCGACAACTGAATCATCGTCGCTTAATTCTTCCTTTAAAGCGTTGTTGATATGCTTTCCGATTGTTTTGACATCCCTATCAAACAGAGCTGCCATCTCATTTCGGGTCAGCCATACAGTTTCGCTTCCTTTGTCAATTACAACAGGAATCGTGACCTCTCGGTCGTTGGATTCAAAGAGAACAATTTGATTTTCATTCATTTTCGCGCTCCACATTAAACCATTGGGCACATGCATGTCCAATTCGATACTCGATTGTCTGCCGAACTTTATGGGTGCCGGCCAGCAGGGGCGCGTACCTGCCTAAGGGCTCTGAGTGACGGTCTCTGTGAATAAAGCATCCATCTCGCCGATACGTACCATTGTGGGCCTCCGTACCGGCTCACGTTGCCCGTATACCTTTGACCCTATTTTATCAGATATAGAACGCATGTTCTATATCTATTCTCCTCTATTTTCTGAGAGCCTCGTACTGGGAGACGGAATCGTCAACCTCGCCCGATAAACCTTACGCCCACATCTAGCTGCATCCCAAAAGTTGCCCAACAATCTGCCTCAAAATGCATTGACTCTGTAGCCAGGCGTGTCTATTGTGCAATGAGCATCTTCGCAATGCGACGCCCACGCCAACACTCGCAAAAAGTTGCGCAATTACCTTCCTGGTTTTGTACAAAGTTTGTTAGCCAAACTTAATAGTTTGAGCAATTCACACCCCCTGCAATACAACTCAGGCAGTGATCGCCAACCCACACACCCCCATAAACCTGCGGCAATGTGTGCAAGACGGCACAATATCCCCCATAACCACGGCAAATAAACAATATGTTGCTCAACACACCCCAAAACGTATGGGCCACCTGCTGTGCTAGGATAGTTAACGTTACATGGGTTCGACTGTGCTCAAGGCTCCAGCAAGCCGCAAAGTGCAGGGTCGATCGGCATCCGGCCGTAACGGCGGTGCTAGAAAAACCACGAGCTCCAATCGAGTAGTCATGCGTATCGCATCGAATGACTTTGTTCTTGTCTAAGTGCAAGCTGTTATTTCGAATCGATATTTCATGACTAATCGCAGCAGTCCTACAGCTGTTTGCGTGCGGTCCAGTTTTGTTCCCGCTTGACTGGATCGCACGCAGCCAGCTGGGGACGCGGTCTTTTTGCGATACACGTCCGCGTCTCTAGCCGCTGCACTCATACATACCGTTCACGGTGGGGCAGAGCCACGTGCTTGTCTAACTGGGCTCAGGGTTTGAATATGGAACGCCTTCGCGCACAAGCGTCCTGGCGAAGCCATACCCAAACCCCGTGAGCCACACGTAAGACAGCAAGGGGGTGGTGCTCGTGTGGTATGTGATCCAGGTCATTAACGGTCGCGAAGACGTTATGCGCGAGCGCATCGAGCGCATGGTGCCGGCTGACGCCATGCAGGAGCTCTTTTATCCCCAATATCAAACCGAGATCAAGGTACAAGGCGAATGGGTCAGCACGACCAAGCCGCTCTTTCCCGGTTATCTCATTTGCGATACGGCAGATCCTCGCACCGTGCAACAG
>URCU01000048.1:0-13484 GCA_900546425.1 uncultured Collinsella sp.
CAGGCCATGACGTTTGCCGGGCATCATGTAAAGCTCGCTCGCCATGGGTTTGCGCGCAAACAGGAGTGGAAGCTGCTGAGCCAGAGCGAGAACGAGCTGGCGATGTGCCTGGCTTCGGAGGATAACGCCGCGTTGCTGAGCGATTATCCGTACCCGTTTAAGCTTGTCGCCTGCTATGCGCTTGAGGGGACTGCCGTGCGCGTTTCCTACGAGGTGACCAACGAGGGCACCGAGGACATGCCGTTCTTTATTGGTGGACACCCGGGATTTAGGTGTCCGCTCGACGAGGGTGAGTCCTATACGGACTACGAGTTGCGCTTTGAGAAAGACGAGGCTGCGGAGCTCTGCACAGCCGTTCCTTCGACTGGCTTGATTGATGTGGACAGGCGCTCCAAGAACCCCATGGTGGGAAAGACTCTGCCCCTGTCGCACGAGCTCTTCGATTTTGCGGAGACCATCTTTGACGTGCTCGAGAGTCGTCAGGTCACGCTTTCCAAGAAGGGCGAGGACAAGGGTGTTCGCCTGAGCTTTGAGGGCTTCCCGTATCTCATTGTGTGGAGTAAGCCCGAGGGCGATTTTGTGGCAGTTGAACCCTGGGGTGGCCTCTCGACCTGTTCCGATGAGGACGACGTGCTTGAGCACAAGCGCGGCTGCCTTATCGCCAAGCCCAAAGAAACCATCGTGCGCTCGTTCACGATTGAGATTCTGTAATTCCGTTTTGTCGACTCGTATCGCGAGGCACAAGGAGCCTGCGAGATAAGGAGCTAAAAATGATCCTCACCGTCACGATGAACCCGTCTGTCGATACGCGCTATCAGCTCGATGAGCTCATTATCGACGACGTCAACCGTGTGACGCCCGAAAAGACCGCCGGCGGCAAGGGCCTTAACGTAGCCCGCGTCCTTGGTCAATTGGGCGACGACGTTGTGGCAACCGGCCTGCTCGGCGGCCACATGGGCGCCTACATGGCCGAGCTCATGGACGCTAACGGCATTAAGAATGATTTTGTGCCCATCAAGGGCGAGACTCGCATTTGCCTCAACATCCTCCACGCCGGCAACCAGACCGAGCTGCTCGAGAGCGGCCCGACAATTGCCCCCGAGGAGCTCGATGCCTTTACCGCCAAGTTCGCCGAGCTTGCGAGCAAGGCCGATGTCGTTACCATCTCGGGTTCGCTGCCCCGCGGCGTCGAGGCGGACTACTACGCCAAGATCACGGGCATTGCCGAGAACGCCGGCGCCAAGGTGCTGCTCGATACCTCGGGTGCTTCGCTCGAGGCCGCCCTTAAGTCCGAAATTAAGCCCGAGCTGGTCAAGCCTAACCTGACCGAGATCAACGGCCTTCTGGGCACGAGCTTTACCACCGACGATGTGGACGAGCTCCGCGCCGCGCTCGCCTCTGATGCCCGCTTCTCCGATATCCCCTGGGTCGTCGTGTCCATGGGCGCTGCCGGCTCCGTTGGCTTCCACAATGGCCGTGCGTTCCGCGCAAAGACGCCCGATATCCCTGCCGTTAACGCCACGGGCTCTGGTGACTCCACTATCGCTGGCTTCGCGCATGCCATTGCTGCTGGCGCGGACGACGAGACGGTGCTGCGTACCGCCAACACCTGCGGCAAGCTCAATGCCATGGATCCCATGACCGGCCATCTGGTCATGGACCGTTGGAACGAGGTCTACAACGGCGTTGTCGTGACCGAGCTGTAAAAGCCTGGGCGTCGGCCCCGGCATTGCTTGCTAGCTCATGTCGACGACAAGTGCGGTAGCATTATGTTGGGGCGCGACGCCGAGTTTGTCGTGTTCAATCCCGACCTTACCCTGGTCGAGGCGTATGTGGGTGGCAACAGCGTCGGTAACGCGTTTGCCGAGTAGCCGCCAAAGAAGCGATCCGAGAGGGGATTTAGATGATTTACGGTGCATTGGGCGATATCGAGGAGTATCGCGGAATGCTCAAGGGTCTCGACGTGCTGATCGACTGGCTCGAGGAGAACGACCCGGCGCAGCTCGAGGTCGGCAGCCATCCGATTCTGGGCGACAAGGTCTATGCGAACGTCATGGCTCCCACGACGCGTCCCGAGGCCGAGGCTCACTATGAGACGCATCAGCGCTATCACGACCTGCAGATCGATGTCGAGGGTCGCGAGGCCTTTAAGGTTGCCACGGGCAGCCTGACGTTGGTTCAGGAGTTTGACGAGAAGGACGACTACGATCTGGTTGATTCCGACGCTTCGATCGCCGGCGATCTTGCCGACGACAAGTTCGCGCTGTTTGTTGCCGGCGAGCCTCACATGCCCACGCTCGAGTTCCCGGGCGATGGCGCACAGCCGGTCAAGAAGATCTGCTTTAAGCTGCTTGCAGATGCTTACTGGGAAGAGTAACGAACTGCTCGTGAGCTAGCGTGATTTCCCTTGGGGAACGCGTTTGAGCCCCGCTGATCGCGGTCCCCTTGGGGATTGCGGTTGGCGGGGCTTGTTGTTGAGTAGGGGAGTTGCCGACGGCGTTGTGCTTGGATTGGCGGATGCGCGCTCGAAATCGGCAACAAAAAAGCCGCCCGAAGGCGGCTATCTTGTGCAATGGAGCCAGCGACCGGGCTCGAACCGGTGACCCCCGCTTTACGAGAGCGGTGCTCTACCAACTGAGCTACGCTGGCGGCCATGTGATGACGCAACTGAGGCGTCAACGGCTGTCTATGATACGGGACATCGCAAATCCGCGCAAGTGTTCTGACGGCTTTTCTCACTTTAAATGCACTAATATTGGAGACGTGATGTCTTGCTCTTACGGGTCTCAAACAGAATGGGGTGGCGATGGCTCAACCCAAGATTCTTCTCACACGCATCGATGACCGGTTTATTTACGGGCAAGACGTTGAGCTGTGGAACGAAGTCGTGGGTTCCAACCTTGTTTTAATCGTCAACGATGAGATTGCGGCTGATTCGCGCAAGTGGGCCCCTATGAGGGTGGCGACACCCGAGGGTGTCTGGACGCGGTCCTTCTCGGTGCAAAGGACTGTCGACATCATTCATACCGCAACGCCGCGCCAAAGGATTCTCATCATGGTGGCGTCGCCCACGGATGCACTCGCGCTGGTTAAGGGTGGTGTGCCGATCACCAAGATCAGCATTGGCCATATGCAGGCGGGGGAGGGCAAGCACCCCATAACGCCCGCAGTCGCCGTAGACGATACGGACATCGCTGCCTTCAAAGAGCTACAAGAACTCGGCATAGAGCTAGAAATCCGTTACCTCCCCAGCTCCAATCCCGACCCCATCCAACTAGTCATTGGGGACGTTCTTAAATGACTAGTCAAACGGGACACCCTTGGCACTTGGGGACGTTCCTTATGTGCCGGCCTTTTTGGAACGTCCCCAAGTGTCGGCAGATTGGGACAGTCCTTCTCGCCAAACGTTAAAGACTGTCCCCAATGACTAGTCATTTAAGAACGTCCCCAATGACTAGGTAGAAAAACGCCCGTCGGCAGTGGTGCCGGCGGGCGCTGCTGTGCGATATGTTGCGTTGTGGGCTTAGTGCCTCATAAAGTGGTATTCGATCACATTGCTGTAGGGGTGACCCGGGCCCACAATGCCCTGCGGGAACAGCGGCTGGTGCGGTGTGTCGGGGTACATCTCTGCCTCGAGGGCAAAGCCGGCGCCCCAGCCATAGTTAGCATCGTCCTTGGCGTGCTCGTCGCCCAGCCAGTTGCCGGTGTAGAGCTGCACGCCCGGGGCGGTGGTGTAGTAGTCCAGCTCACGACCGGTCCACATCTCCTCGACGTGCAGGGCGCGGCGCAGATTACGGCCGTACTGATAGCCATCGATGCACAGGCAGTGGTCGTAGCCGCGTGCCTGCTTAATCTGGGGATCGTCGGCCTCCATGCCAGGCGCAACGGGGCGCAGCTCACGGAAGTCAAACGGCGTGCCCTCGACCGGAGCGATCTCGCCGGTGGGGATATTCTGCTCGTTGATGGGCAGGTAGTGGGCAGCGTTGGCAACAAAGAAGTGCTCGCAGTCCATGCCGGCGTTATGGCCGGCAAGGTTAAAGTACGTGTGGTTGGTCATGGACACGTAGGTGGCGCGGTCGCTCTCGCAGCCATACTCGATGCGAAAGACGCCGGTGCGTGTAACGGTAAACACGGCCGTCAAGGTGCGGTTGCCGGGAAGGCCCAGTTCGCCATCCTCAAGCGAGGTGGTCATGCGCACGGCGTTGTGAGTCTCGTCGAGCTCAACATCCCACACGCGCTTGTGCAGACCATGCTCAAGATCGCTGTGCAGGTTGTTGGCGCCTTCGTTGGCCGGCATATGCCAGTCCGTGCCGTCGATGGTGATCGTGGCGCCCGCGGTGCGGTTTGCCACGGGGCCGATGGTCGCGCCAAAGCAGGCGGGGTTGTCAAAGTAATCCTCGAGCTTATCGAAGCCCAGTACCACATCGCGCACGTTGCCGGGAATGTCGGGCACATCGATACCAAGCACGGTGGCGCCATAGTCCATAATGCGAACGCAGATCTCGGGCCCGTTGAGGGTGTAACGATGAACGGGGGTACCGCACGGCGCGGTGCCGAAAAGCTCGGAAGTGATCATTTGGTTCCTAACATCGAGGTATTTCGGACAAACTGTAGCGCGAACAGGCGAGATTATCACTACACCCCACTAAAGCAGGGGGTATTTTTCTCAAAAAAGTGATGATTGGAGCTGTGCGGGCGTTCATTTTTGACGCGAACGAGTCTGATACAATTTGTTCGTTACTGTTCGAATGATATGCGCGCAAAGAACGGCGAGGATTCATCGTGATTAAGGCAGAGCGACAGGATAAGGTTCGTCAGCTGCTCGAAGAGCAGGGCACGGTCTCGGTCAAGGAGATTTCGGATGCGTTAGGTGTCTCGGACATGACGATCCGTCGCGACCTTGAGGAGCTTGCGAGCCTAGGCGAGATCGAGCGCGTGCACGGCGGAGCCCGCAGTGCACAGGGCCGTCCCCACGCTATGCTGCGCCATGAGTATTCGCACAGCGAAAAGCGCACCAAGCATGCCGAGGAAAAGCTGCAGATTGCGCGCCGTGCTGTGGAGCTTATCGAGGAAGGCTCGACCATCTTTTTGGGCACGGGCACTACGGTGGAGCAGATGGCCTCGATGCTGCCGGCGTTTCGCCTGCGCATTGTGACCAATTCGCTTTCGGTGTTTAACCTGCTCGAGGCGCGCGAAGACTGCGACCTGTGCCTCGTGGGCGGTATGTACCGTCGCCGCACCGCCGCTTTTGTGGGGCCAACGGCCGAGGATACTCTGCGTGCGTTGGGTATCGATGCGGCGTTTATCGGCGCCAACGGCATTCTGGATGGCGACGTGTCTACGTCTAATATGGATGAGGGTCGTATCCAGCAGCTCGCCTTTAGCAAGGCCGACTCGCGCTATCTGATCGCCGATTCCAGCAAGATCGGCAAGCGCGACTTCTACACCTTCTGCCGCCTGGACAGCCTGGACGCCGTGGTGTGCGAGCCGGGTATCGCCGCCGAGGATCGCACTGCCATCGAGGAGCACACGCAGATCATTTGCTAGCTAACGCAGCAGGCGATACTTCTGTCCCCTGGCGGCGTGGGGATTATCGCTTCACAATGACGCGCAAATGTGCTCGGGCCAAGTATTCAGCTTGTGGGTTAGACCAGGCGGGCGTAGTCCTGTGACTGATGAAAGACGCGGGCGATATAGATTGTTTCGTGCTCAAACTTATAAAGGCACACGTAGTTGTTGACGGGAAACGATCGGTAATTACGTGCCGCCAGCTCTTGCATATGCGAGAGGGGGCGTAGGAGCGGCTGCTCGCGAAGCAGATCAAGCTGATATTCAAACTCAGCGACAAAATTGCCTGCTGCACGCGGATTCTTGAGGATCTGGGCAAGGTATCCGACAATACTCTCGTACTCATATCGCACGCTTTTGAGGATTACGACGTTATAGGTCATATTTGTCTCGTATCGAAGCCGCGAAGGATTCGTAATCGCTGTAGTCGCCTTGCGATATTTCGTCTTCTGCCAACATCATACGAGACAGCAGTTTTGCCTTGGCGATTTCTTCTTGCATGAGGCGATACTGGTCGCTGCTGATGCAGTGCATGGTCTCGTAGCCGTTCTTGGTTACGGTGACGTCGCGCTCAGACTCAACAAGCGTAGTGAATGCAGCAGTGTCCTTCATATCTCGGACGGGCACACAAGCGGACATGGGTACCTCCTTTGCGTCGTGGCATAATTGTACCACGACGTGTCCAAGCGACCGGTACCGTCGAATCGTCTCAATCTGTAACAGTTGGGATCGAAAAACTCGGCTAGATGTTACAGATTGAGATTAAAGGGATTGACCTGTGGCGTTTGTCTCGATCTGTAACAGTTAGACGGTTAAAAGTGGGCTACGTGTTACAGATTGAGATCTTTCAGCCCTGGTCGCCCGTTCGTCTAAATCTATAACAGTTAGGATTGAAAATCCCTGCTAGATGTTACAGATTGAGACAAAAGATTCGTTCAAGCCGAGCAAAAAAATAGGCCGCATGCGAACCCGTGGAGGGATTCGCATGCGGCCGACAGGGGGTATGCGGCAAAAGTTAGGCCATGAGCAGGCCGGTCTCCGCGACGTTCTTGTACCAGTACGCGCTCGCCTTGGGATAGCGCTTCTGGGTCTCAAAGTCGATGTAGAACAGGCCATAGCGCTTGTTATAGCCGTTGGTCCAGGAGAACTGGTCCTGCAGCGACCACACGAAGTAACCGTCGACGTTTACGCCGCCGTCGATTGCCTTGAGGATCCATGCGAGATGCTGACGCATGTAGTCGATGCGAGGGGCGTCGTCGATAAAGCCGTCCTCAAAGTCGTCCTTATAGCCCATGCCGTTCTCGGTGATGTAGATCTTCTTGTAGTTGGGGTAATCGTTCTTAATGCGGAGCAGCAGGTCGTAGAGGCCCTCGGGATAGATAATCCAGTCCCAATCGGTGGTGGGTACGCCTTCGCGCACGCATGACTCGCCCACGCCCTTGAGGAACCAGCGCGAGGAGCCCTTGTCGCCGGTGCCATTGTGGTTGATGTCGTTTTCGCCTTCGGCGGCACGCAGGAACTGGCACTTGTAGGTGTTGACGCCCAAGCAATCGTTGTAGGGGAGCGCGGCGGTCAGCGCGGCGATGTCCTCGTCGCGGACGTCGAGCTCGCCGCCGGCGATATGGGCCAGCTTGGTCGCAGCCTCCATGGTGTCGGCTGCATAGTGGCCGCGGAAGGTGGCGTCGAGTACCCAGCGGTTGTTGATGACGTCGGCCATGCGAGCTGCCTCGCAGTCGGCGGCGTTGTTGGGATCGAGGGGATACTTGGGCTCCAGGTTCTGGACAATGCCGATCTCGCCCTCAAAGCCGCCCTCATGGAAGGCGACGACAGCCTTGGCGTGGGCCACCATCATGTTGTGCATGAGCTGGAAGGCCTTGTCCAGGCGATACTTCTCGCCGTGCGGCCAGTTGCCGACGATAAAGCTGCCCTCGGCGGTCGCGGGAATCTCGTTAAAGGTGAACCAGTGCTTGACCTCGGTGAACTCGGCAAAGCAGAACTTGGCGTACTCGACAAAGGCGTCGATCGTCGTGCGCGTCAGGAAGCCCTCGCCGCCGTTCTGGTAAAAGGCCTCGGGCGTATCGAAGTGATCGAGCGTGACATAGGGGGTAACGCCGGCTTTATTGCAGGTGGCGAAAAGCTCGTGATAGAAGGCGACACCCTCGGGGTTGATCTCGCCAGTGCCGCTGGGGAAGATGCGGCTCCAAGCGATGGAGACGCGGATACCGTTGATGCCGAAGCGCTGGCACAGGTCGATATCGACCGGGTACTTGTTGTAGAAATCGCTTGCGGGATCGGGGGAGAAGCGACCCTGAGCAGCCAGGAAATCGTCCCAGGGCACTTTGCCCTTGCCGTGCGTACGGGTCTCGCCCTCAACCTGGTAAGCAGCGGTGGCGCCGCCAAACACAAAGCCGTCGGGGAACTGCATGGGGTTGGTCATGAGTCATCCTTTCTGTGGGATTCGAATAGGGAGAGGTGCCCGAACTGGGGATCCGGGCACCAACAGAGGGAGGAACTAGTCGAGGTTCTCGCGGAGCCACTTGATGGCGCCAGCGGGGTCGCGGGTGAGGTCGATATATTCCTTACCGCGGGGGGCGAGCAGCTTAATGCCCAGACGATCGGTGTCGGCCTTCATGTCGTTGTAGTAGCTACGGACCTGCGGGGCAAGCACGATAACGTCGTACTGATCCATGATGGCAGTGTGCTGGCCATAGGCGCCTGCGGAGGAAGCGATGTTCTCTCCGGTCTGCGCAGCACCTTCCTTGATGGCGTTGGCAAGCATGGCAGAGGTGCCGGCGCCGGCGCACAGGACGAGGACCTTCAGACCGTCGACATCCTTCTTAGCGGGATCGTCGGCGGCGGGCTCGGGCTGATCGGCGACAGGCTTGCTGTCGGCGGCAGCGGCGGTCGGCTCGACGGAAGCGGTAGCCTGCTCGACAGCGGGCGCAGGGGCGTTGGCGGCGATGGTGGCAGCACCATCGGACTCAAGACCCAGCTCGGCGGCGCGCTCGGCCTCCTGGTCGCAGAGCAGCTTATCGTATGCCTTCAAGAACGGCAGGTAGATGATGGCGTCCAGCAAGATGATGATCGCGACAAATACCAGGGCGATAAGCTGGAAGTTTGTGGTGATGAAAATGCCGATGGGGGCAGGGGTAGCCCAAGGCACCACGAAGGAGAAGCCGTTCATGCCCACGTTGTCGATAAAGAACTTGGCAACGCTTACGTTGACGCAACCGGCGGCAACAAAGGGGATGAGCATGTAGGGGTTAAGGATCATCGGCGCGCCAAAGAGCAGCGGTTCGTTGACGGCGAAGGCAACAGGAACAATCGAGGCCTTACCGACGGCTTTGAGCTGCTTGGACTTCATAAAGAGAATCAGCAGAAGCGGCACGATGAACGTGGCGCCGGTGCCGCCGAACTCACCCACGAGCGACATGTTAAAGGTGAGGGAGTGGGCGGGGTGGCCACCGGCCAGCAGAACCTGCAGGTTCTCGGCCTGGTTGGCAAGACGGATGGGGTCGATGCCCGGCTGGACGATCGAGGGGCCGTGGACGCCGATGAACCAGAAGAACGCGGTGGCTGCCTGGATAAGGATAAGGCCAGGATAGGTTTCTGCAGCGGTGAAGAGCGGGGAGAGCAGTTTGATAAGCAGCTCGGAGAACGGAACGCCCATGAGGTTGCGCACGACGACATCGATGATGCCGCAGATGATGACAGCACCGCCAAAGGGGATGATGTCGCGGAAGTTCTGAGCGATGGCGCCCGGGACCTCCTTAGGCAGCTTAATGGTCAGATCGCGCGAGACGCAGAACTTATAGACCCACACGGTAATGAACGCGGCGATATAGGCCGAGAACAGACCGCGCGTGCCCATGCTGGTGCAATCGAAGACCGAAAGCTCGGAGCCGTTGAACTTGGTGGTGAACTGCGTGACTGCGAGCAGCAGCATGCTGCACTGGGCGGCCACCATGGTGGAACCGTCGTTGAGCACTTTGCCGGCGGGCATGCGACGGTTCATGGATGCCGTGAAGTTCTTGGCAGTGGTGCCAGCAACCATGATGCCCATGACGCCCATGGTGAAGTTGTACAGCTTGTTGCACCAGTCGATGAGCGGCTGGGGCAGCGTGATGCCAACTACGCCGGGAAGGGTGGCGATCAGCAGAAAGATCGAAGAGGTAAGGACGATGGGCATGCACCCAAGGAATCCGTCTTTGATGGCCTGGAGGTAGATGTTTCTCGAGATCTTCTCGAAGAACGGTTGATGCTTTTCGAGCATCTTTACGATGGCGTCCATAGAGCTCCTTTGCTACTTGATGCGCGATGCATGTGGATGGAACTGGTCGTCGATGGATGGTCAGGACTGCCCGGAAACCTTCCTGCTTAAGGAAGGCATTGCGAAATGACAACGTTGTCATTTCGTTAATGACAACGTAAGACATTTTTGGAAGAGCAACAAGGATATACGGGTGAGCGGTCGATATTGTCCGGTAAACGGTTGATTTATCAGTCAGGCAGGTAGTGTATGCTAGAACGCAAAAAACAAGCGATGCAAAACCGACTGGAGAAGTAGTGGCAACGATGGACAAGAAAAATGTCTCAATGAATGATGTGGCGATTGCCGCTGGTGTTTCTCTCAAGACGGTGTCGCGTGTGATCAACGAGCCCGATAGCGTGCGAGAGTCGACACGCGATAAGGTTCATTCGGCCATGGAGGCGCTCGGGTTTCGAGCCAACTTTGCCGCGCGTTCACTCAAGTTGGGCCGTTACGGGTGCATCGGCGTGGTGATGTTCCACTTGTCGGGCGGCGCCGTGGACATGATCGACGGTATCGCCGATGCCGCCGAAGAGCGAGGCTTTGCGCTCACGATGATTAAGAAGTGCGCAGCGGAGAAGATGACCCTTGCCGATGCGGCGCGCAGGATGTCGCGGCTGCCTGTTGATGGCATGATCTTCAACCTGCGTCAGATGGTCGATGACTTTGATACCTTTGAGGCTCCGAAAGACCTCAAGACGGTGATTATCACACCGATGGAGCATCCTACCTGCTCTACCGTCAGTGACGATCAAGAGGGTGGTGCGCGCATGGCGTGCGAGTACTTCTTGAATCGCGGGCATAAAAACGTGTACTTCGTCTCTGGTAAGAAAGAGTCGCTGTCGAGCCAGTGCCGTATGAAAGGTTGGCGTGCGGCGCTCGAGGCGCGTGGCATTGAGCCGCCCGAGCCTCTGCAAGGCGATTGGAATGCGGATAGTGGCTATGCCGCAGGCCTTGTGCTTGCCGATAAGCCCGATTGCACGGCGGTCCTCGCTGCTAACGACTGCATGGCAAACGGCGTGATGATGGCTCTACGTGACAAAGGGCTCAGTGTGCCCGACGACGTGTCCGTGATCGGCTTTGACGACGAACTCTACAAGACGATTCCCAACTCGATTCTGACGTCGGTGAAGTTTCGCCACCGCGAGCTGGGCGTCCGTGCGCTTAACGAGGTCGTCGCAGGTCTGGAAGCCCCGAGCTCCAGAAGCCGTACGCTCGTCTCGGGCGTGTTGGTCGAGCGTTCCAGCGTGAAGGACCTGCGGGCGTAGACGTGCTCGGCCTGTTTGTCTCAATCTGTAACAGGTGGGACCCGAAAACTCGACTAGGTGTTATAGATTGAGATTTTGTCTACCCAGCCATCATCTTTGTCTCGATCTGTAACAGTTAGGAGTGAAATGACCAGCCAGGTGTTACAGATCTAGATTGATTGGATTGACCCATCTGTTTGTCTCGATCTGTAACATCTAAGCGGTCAAAAGCGGTCTACATGTTACAGATTGAGATTTTTGGCTTGGCCTGTGCGTTCACCTCGATCTGTAACAGCTGGGACCCAAAAACTCGGCTAGATGTTACAGATTAAGATGAACAGGAGGACGGGTGCGGTCTAAACAAAATGGCCCGCGCATCACGCATCGATGCACGGGCCATTTTTTTTCTGCGAGCGGCAGGTGGCGTCAGCGTCTTATGCCTCGAGGTTTTCCTCGATCCAGGCGACGGCACCCTTGGGATCCTTAGTGAGGTCGATGTACTGTTTGCCCTTGGGCGACAGCAGCGTGATGCCCAGGCGGTCGGTGTCGGCCTTCATCTCGTTGTAATAGGTGCGAACCTGCGGAGCCAGGACGATGACGTTGTACTGGTCCATGATGGCGTAGTGGCTGCCGTAGGCACCGGCGTTGGCGGTAATGTCGATGCCCAGCTCGTCGGCGCCTTCCTTAAGCGCGTTGGCGAGCAGTGCAGAGGTGCCGGCGCCAGCGCACAGAACCAGAACCCTCAGATCCTTGCCCTTAAGGGCGGACGGAGCTGCGGAGGCCTCAGTGGCAGAAGCGGTCTCGACAACAGGAGCTTCAACGGCGGGGGCGGCAGCGGTCTTGACGGCCTTGGTCTCCTCGGCCTCTTCTTCGGCCAGGGTCTCGGCCTCCTGCTTGCACAGGACGTTGTCGTAGGCCTTGCAGAACGGGTAGTAGATTAAGAAGTCAACGACCAGCAGGACGACAACCAGGACCAGAGAGATCGGCTGGAAGTTGGTGTCGATGAAGGTGCCGATCGGTCCGGGGAGTGCCCACGGCATGGCATAGATAAAGCCGTTCATGCCCAAAAAGTCGATGAAGAACTTACCAATGAGGACGTTGGCCACGGGGGCAAACAGGAACGGGATCAGGAAGTACGGGTTGAGGATGATGGGCGCGGCGAACAGCAGCGGTTCGTTGACGGCGAACATCACGGGTACGACAGAGGCTTTGCCGACGGCCTTGAGCTGCTTGGAGCGCATAAAGAGCAGGAAGATGATCGGGACAATGAACGTGGCGCCGGTGCCGCCGAGTTCGCCGATGTAGTTACCGAAGTTCTCGGTCAGGGCGAGGGCGGGGTGACCGCCGGCCTGCAGCGTGGCGAGGTTGGTGGTGATGTTGCCAAACAGCGCGGCGTTGAGGGCAGGCTTAACGACCGAGGGGCCGTGGATGCCCATGAACCAGAACAGCGGGATCATGAACCAGATGAGGGCGAGGCCGGCGTAGGAATCGGCAGCGGCGAACAGCGGGCTCACCAGCGTGGAGATGACGTTGGCAAACGGGACGGCCAAGCAGGTGCGGCAGATAACGTCGATGACGGCGACAAACAGGATGGAGAAGCTGAAGGCGAAGATGTCGCGGAAGTTCTGGGCGATGGCGCCGGGGACTTCTTTGGGCAGCTTGATGGTGATGTCTCGCTTAATGCAGAAGGCATAGATGTTGACCGTGGCAAATGCGGCGACAAAGGAGCTCAGTAGGCCCTTGGTGCCCATGTTGTCGGTAAAGAACACCGAGACATCGGCGCCGTCGATCTTGGCACTCGTCTGGGTAACGGCCAAGATGAGCATAGCGCACATGGCGGCGACCATGGTGCTCGTGGCGTTGATGGCCTTGCCGGCAGGCATGCGGCGGTTCTTGGAGCCGGTCAGCGCGCTTGCGGTGGTGCCGGCGACCATGATGCCCACGACGCCCATCGTGAAGTTGTAAACCTTGTTGCAGAAGTTCACGACGTCGACGCTCCACCAGTCGGGCAGCGTAAAGCCGCCGACCGTGGCGACAACGCCCGGCAGGGTCGAAATAAGCAGGAAGACAGAAGAAGACAGGATGATGGGCATTGCTGCCAAAAAGCCGTCTTTAATGGCCTGAAGGTAGATGTTCTTAGAGACCTTGTCGAAGTACGGCTGACCTTTCTCCAAGAACTTAACGATCGATTCCATAGTTCACGCTCCTCTTTGCATGAAATCTTAATGGCATGGACGTTGAAAACCTATATGGTCTCCCGCTTGCTAAAAGCCCGGGTGCAGGCGGGGTCGGTCCCAGGGGGGAGAGAGGGGAGCGGCTGGGTTTGTATCGCATAGGGCCGCTCCCCTCTCGGGGGAAAG
>URCU01000049.1:0-13452 GCA_900546425.1 uncultured Collinsella sp.
TTATGCGATCGTCGGCAGCGTCAGATGTGTATAAGAGACAGATTCTGTACCTAATGATTTTTTAATCCCCGTCCCAGAAAAATCATGCCCGTAGCTAAAAAAGCCCCGTCCCGGAAAACTGGTCGCAGGGAGACGTGCTAGTCGTGGAGAGCAGCGCCGAGGAAGTCGGCGTCAAAAGGCACGGCTTCGGCAAAGACATAGTCACCGTCGCTGGCGATGAGCAGGTAGTTTTCCTCGCCGCCGAACTCTGTATCGCCGCATGGGACCACCCAGGCATGGGCGAACACCTCGAGCGCCGTGGCGGCACAGTCGCGCAGGAACGTCACATCGCTCCCCTCGTTTGCACTCACGATATTGGCAACGTAGACGCCACCGACATTTAGGCTGCCCCGCACCAAACGCAATGCCTCAACCGTCGCCAGCTCGCGTACGGGCTCGGCACCGCCAAAGCAATCGCTCACGACCACGTCGTAGCGACGGTGGCCCACGCTCGTCACACCCAAATACGAGCGAGCCTCAGCGGTTATCACCCGCAGGCGATCGCCCGCCGCGCGCTCCAGCTCGTCTAGGTAGAACCAGCGGCGCGCCAGGCGCGTAATCTCTCCGTCATACTCGATGACGTCCATACGCAAGCCCTCATGCGACATCAGAGCGAACTTAGGATAGGCAAACCCACCGCCGCCCAGCATGAGCATACGGTCGATACCATGCCCGCAAGCATCACGCATTGCATCCTCGGACTCAAACACGTCGTCAAACGCACGATAGTACGCAAAGACGGGCTCCGCCCAACGCTCGCCAATGTAGCTTGCGCTTTGGTAGACGCCGCCTTGCACTAACACGCGAATCTCGTCGCCGCCCTCATCGTGCACGCGTTTCACACGCGCCAACCCATTGCGGGTTCGCGCAACCTGCAGACAGGCAGCACGAACAGCGACAGCGGCCGCACCAAGCGCCGCGGCTCCCAGAGCAACGCCGGCAACGACGCCAGCAGAAACACTCGGCTTGTTCATTTAGAGCTCCTTTTGCAGATAGAGTCCATGGTCGTAAAAACCCAAATGGCGATAGTACTCGCGCGTACCGATCGCGCTAATCACGTTGATACGCGCATAACCCGCATCCCGGGCAATCTCGCATGCGCGCTCCACCAGCGACCGCCCCAGCCCATGATGCTGAGCCGCCTGGCCCTGATCGCCCACACGTGCCGCCATGCCATACACGTGCACCTCGCGAATCATTGCCTCGTCCGGCGTCGTCGGCAACTCGTCTGCGTGCGCGGTAACAAACGCACGATCGGGCAACGACAGGCGCAAAAAGCCGGCGATTTTGCCTTCGAGCGTCACCCACTGCAAAAAGCGCTCGCGCGTCACCGGCGTCTCGTACGCCACTTCCTCGTCAAGGGTCAACTCGTCCAGGTCGGCACCCGCCGTGCTGATCTCGCGATAGCGAATCTCACGCACCGTCGCACCATCACCCCGAGCAGCCAAGCGGTTCTCAACGAGCTGGCGCAGGTTGGGCTTCTTGTTGCCCACCATAATGTCGTCGGAGCTAAAGTCACGAATCATACGGCTGATGCGACAGAACGCCGGCGTCGCCACGATGTCGTCGGCCAGCACATCGAGCAGCTCTTCCTCGGTATAGGGGCACCACTCGCCGCGCTCGTAGCAGCCCACTAGACGCGAGCCCTCGATGAGTGCACACGGATAGACCTTGACCTCGTCGGGCATAAAGGCCCCCTCGGTCATAAAGCGCTCGTAGTCGCGCTTGTCCCCCTCCGGCGTGGCGCCCAGCAGGTTGAGCATAAAGTGCGCGTGGATCTTAAAGCCAAACAGGCGCGCAAGCGAAAACGCCCGCTCGATCTGAGCCACCGAAATGCGACGCTCGTTGATATCGAGCAAATGTTGGTCGAGACTCTGAATACCCATCTGGATCTTGGTGCAGCCCAGGCGGCGGATGAGCGTGAGGGCCTGCGGCGTCACGGCATCGGGGCGCGTCTCGATAACGAGCCCCACCACGCGATGCTTCGCCGTCTCGTTGATGCGCTGCTGACGCTCAAGCTCCTCCATCGTTGCCGTCTGCCACTCGGCAGCCTCGCCCCACGGCGTACCGGGGCCGTACAGACGACGCACTGCGCGGTTATAGCCACCAACGACAGCATCCACACGCCCCTGCTCGTCGGCAACGCCGGCAGCAAGCTCAGCCTCGTCTGTCGCAATGCCGGCAGCCCGATAGCGCTCGCGGCGCTCTGTTACCACCGGCGGCAGGGCATCGGCGGGAGCGTCATCGAGCAGGCGCCCCGCCTCGGCACGACTGATGCCCGGACGCGCCAACATGGGGTTTGCCGCCACGCCGGCGACGGCATCGTCATTGAGCGCACGGAAAAGTTCCGACATAAACCATGTCTGGTACCCTTGCGGATAGTCGCTCCAGGTGCCACCGAGCACGATGAGCTCTATCTTGTCGGTCGCATGCCCCATCTGCGAAAGCGCGGTCAGACGAGCGCTCACCTGCAGATACGGGTCAAAGCAATTTTGCTCTGCACGGGCGCACGCCGGCTCGGCGTGCAGATAGCTTTTGGGCATGCGCAGATCGTTGGGGCAAAACAGGCAATCGCCCGAGCACGGCCAGGGCTTGGTGATGACGGTAATGGTCGCCACGCCCGAAGCCGTGCGACGAGGCTTCATCCTCAGCACTTGCAGCAACCGACGTTCCAGATCGGCGTCGACATTCCACCCAGCCCACCGCGCCGGCTCCTCACGTTTAACCCGCTGGTAGAACGGCAGCAGACGGCGCTTGGCCAAATCGCGTTTGTCGGCGCCCTCACGGCGCGCCTCGGCATGTATCAGTTTGACGAGCGCTTTGTCGTCCACGGTCTCGCCGCGACGCAGAGCCTCGAGTATGTTCAAGATAATCTGTTCCATGCCCCCATTGTAAAGGCAAAGGCGCCGGAGCCGATCTCGGCTTCGGCGCCTTCATCAAACAGCGCAGCTATGGTGTATAAGTCTTCGATAACCGCCCGTCACTCTGAATCAAATGACATGTCGCCCGAACCAACCTCAAAACGATACGTGGCGGACTTATCGCCATTATCGAATTCAAGATTCAAAATGGTCTCGCCGTCGTAGTCAAGCGGAAGGAAATCGCTCTCGAAGTCGCCGCTGCCCAAGGTGAGGCTCGCCTTAAAGCCCGTCGAGTTCGGAACCGTCATCTCCACATCGCCCGAGCCCACACTCACGTCCATCGACTTCGCGGGGGCCTGGTAGAGCTCGAACGTTACATCGCCCGACCCGACCTCTGCACTAAGCGCATCAGTCACGCTGCCCGCAAACCCTACATCTCCCGCACCCAGGAAAAGGTCGAAACCATCACAGGTGACACCGGCAATCTGCAGATCACCCGAGCCCACGTGCGCGTTGATTCCCTTCAGATGTTCGGCAACACGGCGCGGCAGCTCAACCGTAACCGACCGGTCAATTGCCTTACCGTCATCACTTCCAAACTGAGAAACCTTGAGCGTCGAGTCCTCGACGGATGCGATGTTCTGCGTCGCGGCCTTGGAGGCATCCATACCATTGGCAACGCGTCCCCGCTCGATAACGCGAGCCTTGTTGCCATCAACAACCTTGACGTCCACCGAAGCCGCATTGATATCGAAATCGAGGTAGCGGAACTCATCGGCATCAAAGGTCGTACACGAAAGCTGCTGAGGCTGAGCGGAATATTTACCGCCATCGTTCATAAAATCGTCGTCATCAACCACATCGTCCATACCGGACAAGCCGGGTATAACATCGTCGAGATCCCACGGGCCATCAAAATGAATCAAAGTCCGCGAAACGCCAAAAACAAGCCCGATAATCAGTACAAACGCTCCGATGCCAACGCCCAAGCGTACCTTGGATTCATGCGAAAGCTTCATCATTCATCACCCTCTTTGGCGATCGGGTCAGCGGTAGTCGCGGTAGCCACGCCAGTATCAACCGTAGCGGAAACATTCTGAGCCCTAGCTGTCACCGGTGCCGGACCAACCTGAATATCCCCGCGCGCCCAATCACCATCGAGCGCACGCGCCACCCAGTGATAGATGGGAATCGTAAAGAAGATCAGCGCGGCAAAGGGGCCGGCACCAAACGGGAACATCAGCAAAAAGAACAGTAGCCAGCACACGGCCCAATACGGGAACGACTGGAACGGGCCCTTCACCGGAGTCGAGCCAATCGCGGTGCCACTCGTCGCCTGCGCCGTAGCGGCATTGGCGGCCTGTGCACTCCAGCTTGCCGCCTGCGCCGCCTTGGCGGCGGCGTCACTCGCCTGTGTTGCCGCCTCGGTAGCTCGTGCCGCCGCCTCATGGGTGCGTGCGCGCTCTGCCGCCTCGGCCTCGCGCTGGCGGGCGCGGTCCTCGTTCTCAAACTCGATATCGTCCTCGATCTCATCGCTCGGATTGAGCAGCTCGTCCAGGCTCACGCCATAGAGCTTGGCGAGCGAGATCAGGTTCTCGGTATCGGGCGAGCTCTCCGCGCGCTCCCATTTACTGACCGCCTGGCGCGACAGTCCCAGCTTTCGTGCCAGCCCTTCTTGGCTAAAGCCTTTGCTGCGGCGAAGGTCGGCGAGCCGCTGCGCAGTTTCTACATTCATGGTTCCTCCTATGTGATGCCAGCCGTGCCGCCGGACCGTTTTTGTTCTTAAGGCGCCTTGCACAGTTAAAAATGTATCCGCCACCGCCAAAAGCATGCTACCTATTCTAGTGAGATTTTTGACAACCGGCGGTTGCGGGCACATATGAGCTGCGGAAATGTGTCCAAACAAAGCAATGGCACCTAGCTCGGTTGTCCCCGTTGCGGCGTTAACGGTAGTATGGTCGTATCGTTAATTCCGCACCGCCAACGGAGGGAGTTCCGCGCCGTGAACCGCGATTTCGCCTCATCGCTCATCCAGCTCAACAACACGTTCTATCGCGAGCACTCCGCCTCCTTTTCCGATACGCGCCAGGCCCCGTGGCCCGGCTGGGTGCGCACCATGGACATCGCGCTCGAACAGCTCGACGTCGCCACGATCGAGCATCCCGTCCGCGTCTTCGATCTTGCCTGCGGCAATATGCGATTCGAGAACTTTGCCGCCGGCGGCGCACTTGCCGCCAAGGGCGTCGACGGCGCAAACCCCTCGGCAGATGCCAGCTGCCCGTTTGAGTTCTATGGCGTCGACTCGTGCCAAGACCTGGCCATCGATGCGCGCGGTCACGCCCTGCGCATTCCCAACCTGCACTTCCAGGAACTCGATGTGCTCGATGCCCTCATGAAGCTCAACCCCGCCGAGACGCCCGATGTGCTTTTCGATGCCCCGCTCGCCGACATCTCGGTCTGCTTTGGCTTTATGCACCACGTGCCGTCGTGCGAGTACCGCGTACGCGTGCTCGACGCCCTGGTGCGGCAGACGCGCCCAGGCGGCATCATCGCCATCAGCTTTTGGGAGTTTATGAACGACGAGCGCATGGCGCGCAAGGCCGTTCGCGCCGAAGCCCGCGCCGAGCTCACCCCACCGTTTGAGGGATACGATTCAGCGCAGTTTGAAGCCGGCGACCACCTCATTGGCTGGCAAAACGACCGCCACGCCTACCGCTATTGCCATCACTTTGACGATCAGCAGATCACCGACCTGGTGCGCGGCGTCCGTACGTTCTACAAGAGCGGCGAGGTCCCCGTGCGCGAGCTTGAGCGTTTCCATGCCGACGGTCGCAGCGGAGAGCTCAACCGCTATGTGATTCTCAAGCGCCTGTAGGCACCGACGACTCGCCGCCGAGCCGCACCGCGTCTTTCGGGCAAACTATGCCCACTCTTTTTCAACCCATTGACGGAACGCGCAGCCATGCGTTCCATACTTATGACCAAGGAGCCTCATGGGAGCCGTCCACGTTCGCACGCCTAAGAACTTTGTGCTCGAGGAGCGCCTGGAGCGCTACGCCGATGCGATTGAGACGAACCCCGAGGCTTATGCCGGAGATTGGCGCGAGGCCTGTGCGCCCGCAGGCGGCAAGCCTTTCGAGCACCTTCACCTGGATCTGGGCTGTGGCAAAGGAACCTATCTGGTCGAGCGCGCCCACCGCGAGCCCGACACGCACTTTATCGGCATGGACCAGGAGCCCATCTGCATCGCCTATGCCGCGCAGAAAATCTGCGAGCAGGAACTGACCAACGCACTCGTCCTGCCCCGAGGCGCCGCATCGCTGCCGCAGCTGTTTGCCGCAGGCGAGCTCGATGCCATCACCATCAACTTTCCCACGCCGCAGCCCAAGGCCAAGTACGCCAAAAAACGACTCGTCCACGTCGACCATTTGATGCTCTACCGCCCGCTCCTTGCAGCCGGCGCCACCGTCACGCTGCGAACCGACAGCAAGCCATTGCGCGACTACGCCCTGGGGCAGTTTGCCGCGGCCGGCTACGACACACTTTGGGTAAGTGACGACGTTCGCCGCGACCATCCCGAGCATCCCGAGACCGAATACGAGCGCCGCACGCGCGAGACGGGTGCCGCCGTCTATGGCATTTGCGCCACGCCCGGAGCGCAGCCAACCGACGAACAACTCGCAGCAGGCCGAGCGCAGGAGCAAAGCCTTGCCTGCTACCTGCCCGATAACCTCGATGAGCTCACCTATGTACCTCTGGGCATGGAAGAAGCCGTCGAGAACTTTAGAAACCGCGCCCGCAAAGGCAAGAAGCGCCTGCCGCAGGAGTCCTAGGGGCTTCTGATGGTCGCGACGTCGGCAAACAAGCGCAAAGAGGCGCCAGCAAACGGCCCTCAAACCTAAGTGAGTAGACTTTTTTGCAATAGCCAAGCACAACCGGCATAACGAAAACTAAAACCGCAGGTAGATCCCTTGCGCAAAAGCCATGTGCTCGCGATATCGCAAAAAGTCTACTCACTTAGCTGGCAACTGCACCAAACAGCTGGACAGAACGCCCATTTCCTGCATTTTCTCGCGCGCTGGCACCCCGCGCCGCCGCTACGCCATAATAGTTGGCGGACAAACGCGAGAGAAAGCAACCACATGGCACAGACCACGACAGATATCGCCGCCAGCACCGTCTCCGGCGCCGGAGCCGCCAGTTCATTCTCGGGCGGCACGGGAACCGAAGCCGAATTCGGCTCGCTCGGCGCACTCTCCCCCACCTGGTGGGAGCCCGAGGATGGCAGCGAGCCCGAACCATGGCTCACGCCCGATCGGGCCTTCGAACGCTTCTTTGAATGGACGAGCAATCGCGGTATTGAGCTGTGGGACCACCAGGAAGAGGCCCTCATGGATCTAGCCGCCGGTGACCATGTCATTTTGGGAACACCGACCGGATCGGGCAAGTCGCTTGTCGCGCTGGGCATGCTCTTTATGGGCATGGCTCAGGGCAAGCGCTGCTACTACACGGCTCCCATCAAGGCTCTGGTCAGCGAGAAGTTTTTCGACCTTGTGCAGGTGCTCGGCCGCGATAACGTAGGCATGATCACCGGCGACACGCATATCAACACCAAGGCACCCGTCATCTGCTGCACGGCAGAGATCCTTGCCAACGACGCACTGCGCGAGGGCGAAGATGCCGACGTGGGCTGCGTGGCCATGGACGAGTTCCACTACTTTGCCGACCCCGACCGCGGTTGGGCCTGGCAGGTGCCGCTGCTCACCCTGCCCCACACGCAATTCATGCTCATGAGCGCCACGCTCGGCGATGTCACTGCCATCGCCGCCTCACTCGAGGAACACACCGGTGCTACCTGCGACTTGGTCGTCGATGCCCCGCGCCCCGTGCCGCTGAGCTACGACTACGTGACGACCTCGCTCGAGGGCACGGTCGAGCTCGCCATGCGCCGCGGAGAGGCCCCGCTCTATATCGTGCACTTTAGCCAGGACGCCGCCCTTGCGACGGCGCAATCCCTCGCCAACTTTGGCATTGCCAGCAAGGAGCAGCGCGAGGCTATTAAGGAAGCCGCCAAAGGCACGAGCTTCTCCACGGCTTTTGGCAAGATTCTCAAGCGCCTGCTCGGATGTGGCGTCGGCGTGCACCACGCCGGTATGCTGCCGCGCTATCGTCTGCTGGTCGAGCGCTTGGCGCAGCAGGGCCTACTGCCCGTCATTTGCGGCACCGACACGCTCGGCGTTGGCATCAACGTACCCATCCATACCGTGGTGCTCACCGCGCTCACCAAGTTCGATGGCTACAAGATGCGTCGTCTGCGCGCCCGCGAGTTCCATCAGATTGCCGGTCGCGCCGGCCGCTCGGGCTTCGATACCGAGGGCATGGTCATCGCCGAGGCCCCGGAGCACGAGATCGAGAACGCCAAGCTCATGGCCAAGGCGGGCGACGACCCCAAGAAGCTCCGCAAGATTAAAAAGAAGAAGGCCCCCGAGGGCTTTGTCACCTGGAACAAGCAGACCTTTGAGCGCCTGATCGAGACGCAGCCCGAAACGCTCAAGCCGCGCCTGCGCATCACGCACTCCATGGCGATTAGCGTGGTCGAGCAGGGCGGCGACGCCCGTGCCCGCGTACACGACCTCATCGAGACAAGCCTGCAGACCCCCGAGGAAAAGGCCAAGCTCGAGGTTCGCGCCGACGAAATCTTCGCCACGCTCATCGATTCCGGCGTCGTCGTTCGCACCGAGGTGCCGCCCGCGCCTGACGCTCCGGCTGATGCCGCACCAGACATCGACTATGCACTGACGGTCGATCTGCCCGAGGACTTTGCGCTCGACCAGCCGCTCTCGCCGTTTTTGCTTGCCGCGCTGGAGCTGCTCGACCCCGAGAGCGAGACCTATACCATGGATCTGATCTCGATGGTCGAGGCAACGCTCGAGGATCCCAAGCAGGTGCTGCGTGCACAGGAGCGCGCCGCGCGCGACCGCGCGATGGCCGAAATGAAGGCTGACGGCATCGAATATGAGGAACGCCTGGAGCGCATCCAGGACGTCACCTACGAAAAGCCGCTCGAGGACTTGCTCGATGCCGCCTTCGACAAGTACTGCCAGGAAGTACCCTGGGCAAACGACTACCAGCTCTCGCCCAAGAGCGTCCTGCGCGACATGTTGGAGAGCGCGAGCGACTTTAAGGGCTATATCCAAAAGCTTGGCATCGCCCGCTCCGAGGGCATTCTGCTGCGTTACCTAGCCGAGGCCTACCGTTCTCTCGATCGCACCGTTCCCATTGAGAAGCGCGATGAGCGCTTGCGTGACATCATTTCGTGGCTCGGCTTTGTGGTGCGCTCGGTCGACTCGAGCTTGGTGGACGAGTGGGAGAACGCCGGCAACCCCGCTGCACTCGACGCCGCACCGCCGCAGGGCATCGACGAGGTCGTTGCGGACCGTCGCGGCTGCACGCTGTTGGTGCGCAACGCGCTCTTCCGCCGCGTGACCCTTGCCGCCCGCGAGCACGTTCGCGATCTGGGCGAGCTCG
This sequence comes from uncultured Collinsella sp., assembly GCA_900546425.1. GTDB lineage: Bacteria > Actinomycetota > Coriobacteriia > Coriobacteriales > Coriobacteriaceae > Collinsella. Next base: position 9,429 of record URCU01000049.1, read on the forward strand.
ACGAGGACTGGGGCATGAGCGAGGTCCGCTGGCAAAAGGCGCTCGACGCCTATCACGAGCAACACGAGGAAATCCTCACCAACGGCGACGCCCGCAGCGCCGCGATGTTTACCATCGATGAGTCCGACGAGAAGACCGATCACGTGTGGCACGTGCACCAGATCTTTGCCGACGAGGATGGCGACCACGACTTTGGCATTATGGGCGATGTCGATCTGGACGCCACGCAAGACGGCGGCGAGGTCATCTTCAAAAAATACCGTGTCGGCTTTATCGAGGACCTGCTCGAGGACTAGCCGTACATACTGGAACGAAACGGGGCCGCTGGCAACATCGCCAGCGGCCCCGCTTTTGCGCTATATGCTATGCCTTACTCGGCATCCTCGACCTCATATGAATCCGCCTCGGCGGGCTCATCGTTTGACTCTGTCGCAGACCTGCGCGCCTCGTCAAACGCCGCCTTCATGGTCTTGTTGCCCCACGTGAGCTTGCGAATGGTAAGATCGTCGGCCTTCTTGTTGGCTAGGCGCAGATTGTTCTCGGAGGACAGCAACGCCTCCTTGGTTTTCTGCAGATGGCTAATCGTCTTGTCGATCTCATCGATCGCCGTTTGGAACTTGCGGCTCGCGATCTCGTAGTTGCGGCCGAAGTCGTTCTTGAACTTTTCCATCTTGGCTTCGAAGTTCGTGACGTCGATATTCTGCTGTTTGTACTCCGCCAACTCCTGCTTATAGCGCAGCGAACCCATGGCAGCGTTGCGAAGAAGCGTGATCATGGGGATGAAGAACTGCGGACGGATCACGTACATCTTCTCATAGCGATAGCTCACGTCGACTATCCCTGCGTTATAGAGCTCGCTCTCGGGCTCCAGCAGGGTGCAGAGCACCGCATACTCGCAGCCCTTCTGGCGACGATCGTGGTCGAGCTTCTTAAAGAAGTCCTCGTTCTTGTGCTTGGTCGCGGTCTCGTCGTTCTCGTTTTTCATCTCGAACATAATCGAAATGACCTCGTTGCCGCTCGCGTCGCACTCGCGGAAGATAAAGTCGCCCTTGGTGCCCTCGGACGCATCGTTATCTTTCTCAAAGTACGCGTTAGGAAACGCCGTCATGCGTAGGCGGTTAAACTCGGTCTCGCAGTGCTGCTCGAGCGACTCGCCCACCATCTTGGTGGACAGGCGAACCTTCATGTCCTTAAGGCGCTCAATCTCTTCGTCCTTGTAGCGAATCAACTCGTCGCTCACGCGCTTGGCCTGCGCAAGCTCGAGCTCGTGCGCTGCTCTGGCCTGTTCCTCGCGCGAATCGCGCACCGCCAGCTCGCTCGTCAGTTTGGCACGTGCCTCGTCACGCTCACGCTCTGCCGCGGCGACCGCCTCCGATAGGTTCATTTTGGCCGTCAGCTCCTGTTCGCGCAGCTGCGCACGCAGGCCCTCGGCCTCCTGCTCAGACTGAGACTTTGCGGCGGAAAACTTCTCTTGTACCTTCGCGCGATAGTCAGCAAGCGTGCGCTCAGCCTCGCCGCGAGCAGCATCGATCTCACGCTGCGACTCGGCCGCAGCGGCGGCAAGCGCCATCTCCTGGGCCTTGTCCGCCGCGGCAAGCCTGGCCTGCAGCTCGGCAATCTGGGCATCACGTGCAGCCAAATCGTTTTGAGCAGCATTGCGCGCCGAAGCCTCGGCAAGCTTGGCTTCGTCATCCTTGCGTCCCAGCTGCGCACGCAAATTGTCAATCTCGCGCTGAAGCTCGGCATTCTCCTTTTGAGCGTCGGCACGGGCCTCAACCGCCGCGCGCTGGCTTGCACTCTCGCGCTCTGTGGCAGCGCCCTCGAGCTTGGCACGCAGCTCAGCAAGCTCAGCATCGCGCTTGGCAACCTCTTGTGCCAACTGCCGAGCTGCAGCATTCTTCTGCTCGACAAGCTGAGCATTGCGCTGAGACTCTGCCTTTTGCAAGGCGGCCGTCGAACGCGAGCGCTCAAGTTCCAGCGCCTGCTCGCCCTCGCGCTGGACTGCCTTCACACGCTCATCCAGGTCGCGCGAGAACTCGGCATCGCGCACTTGTTTGACGATATCCGCATAGCCGGACGCATCGACCTTAAAAACTTCGCCGCAATGCGGGCACTTAATCTCGTTCATAGCAGCTCCTCGATGGACGCAAATTTCAACCGACTACACTCTACCGCGCCGCGCGGACAAAAAAGACGCCGCCGCCATAATGGCAACGGCGCCAGCTCCACCACAAAGGTGCCTGTCCCCTTTGTGGTGGTTTGTGTGGTGGTTCGAGCATTACAGTCCAAAGAAGCCCAGGATTTGATCCCGGCTTACGGGCCTGTACTCGTTGGCATCGAGACCGACATCGTAGCGAAAGGTAGGGCGCTCGCGGTCGCGGTTGCGCGCGTTGGTGCGGTCTCCCCTGCTGTGGATATGCCCGTGCAGCATGATGGCGCCACGCGCCTTGCCGTTCCAGCTGAGCATGGGGTAGTGGCTCATAACCAGACGATGGCCCTTGGCATAGCCGGGGGCAATCTCCAGATAATCACGCACGTCTTCCCAAATTTGCGGCACGTCGGGATCTTCCCAATCGCCGTCATGGTTACCACGGATGAGCGTCACATTCTTGCATTCGATACGCTCGCGCAGGCGCACCGCCTCCGCCAGGGGCAAACGATAGGTAAAGTCACCCAGGATGTAGAGACGGTCATCCGCAGCCACGCACTCATTGATGGCATCGATGACCTTGCGGTTCATCTCCTCGACCGAATCAAACGGCCGATCCATATCGTGCAAGATATTCGTATCGCCCAGGTGCAGGTCGGCGGTAAACCACATCATCGTCTATGCCCTCATTTCGCAACGTGTTCAACTCGTGCTAAGTATACAGACGCAGCGATGCGGCGGTTATCCAAAGAACCCGCCGAACAGTCCGCGGCGGCGCTTGTCTTGCTTTTTCGAAGCGTCACCCTGGGCATTCTTATCCTGCCGCTTCTTACGATCCCGCTCCAACTCATCGTCATCGAGTAGCATATCCCACCCAAACGGATCGTCTGTCAGATCGAACTGGTCGTCGTCATCAAACATGGCTGTCTCCCTTACCGATTAGCGAGCATCCACCACGTAGAGTCCAACACGCACCTGATGCCACGGGCTGCGCTCGGGAGCAACCTGTTGCACGCGGGCCTCAAATACGTCCTCATGGCCGTAATACATCATCAAGGACAGCGGGCCGACCTCGTTTCCCGGAACATAGCCAAGCTTGGTGTTGCCATAGTAGATCGCAACCGCCTCGGGATCATGGGGATTATCGCGCTCGGCGCACAGCGTCAGTTTATCGCCCACTTTAAGATCGCCTAGGACCAAAGCGCCGTCGGCATATTGAAATCCTGCGATATGAAATGACAGAAGAACACGTGAAGGCTCGTACATGGCAACTCCTCTAACGGCCGGATAAACCGGCGCTTAACCTTACTGAGAAGTTTACGGGCCCGTGCGGACACGAATTCACCCGCTCGCGCCTTTCACCCAGTTGCCGCAACGCTTGCATGGCAGAGCGCTTGCAGATAAGATAGGAACACGGATGGCACCCGTTGCCGCGGGTCTTGCCAACTCCAATACACGTTTTCATCGTGAGAAGTGGCCGTCTTCGCTTACGCGGGGGCGGCTATTTCATTCGGCCGATAAACAGGCCGAGTTCGATAGCCGCGATTAACAACGCCAATAACGAAATAACATCGCTTACGTTCATACCAAATCCCTTCTAAAGGGAGTTGGCCCATCCGTGCTCCATAGCAGTAGTCTAACGCAAAATGCGGGTAATAGGAACACTTGTTCGTATTACCCGCGCTCTTTTCTAGTGCACAAACATGCGCACGAACTTGTGCTTCCAGCTTGCGTAGGGGGCATAGCGGAATGGCACGTCCAGCCAGGTTGCCTTGTTCACGATGCTCTTCTTGTGGCTAAACGTATCGAAGCTCTCGCGGCCATGGTACTGCCCCATGCCTGTCTCTTATACACATCTCCGAGCCCACGAGACGC
>URCU01000050.1:0-13448 GCA_900546425.1 uncultured Collinsella sp.
AGATTACTACGCGTCTCGTGGGCTCGGAGATGTGTATAAGAGACAGGGCGAGACCGGTCTTGCCTGCGCGCGCGAGACCTGCAACATCGCCTCGCAGGTCATCGGCTGCGAGCCCCAGCAGATTCTGGTCGCCTCCACGGGCGTAATTGGTCAGATTCTGCCGATCGACACGTTTGAGACGGCGATTCCGGCAGCTTATGAGACGCTCTCCGCCCACGGTGGCGCCGATGCCGCCCGCGCCATCATGACGACCGATACGCACTCCAAGGAGTATGCCGTGTGTTACCGCAGCGAGGCCGCGGGACACGCGGGCAATGCCTATACGGTGGGCGGTATGTGCAAGGGCTCGGGCATGATCATGCCCAACATGGCTACCATGATCGCGGTCATCACTACCGATGCCCCTGTCGAGCCGGCGGCGCTCCACGCCCTGTTGCTCTCCACCGTCAAGCAGACCTTCAACAAGGTAACGGTCGATTCCGACACCTCGACCAACGACACCTGCATCATGCTTGCTTCCGGCGCTGCCGCAGATGCCGAGCCTATTGTCGAGGGCTCTGACGCCTTCGGCGAGCTGGCCTTTGCCGTGCATGAGGTGTGCGAGAGCCTGGCGCGCAACATTGCCGCAGATGGCGAGGGCGCATCCAAGCTCGTGACGGTTAACGTCACCGGTGCCGCGAACGACGAGGAGGCCGATATCGCCGCCCGTGCTGTCGCCAACTCGCCGCTCGTCAAGACCTGCATCGCCGGCCACGACTGCAACTGGGGCCGCGTTGCCATGGCGCTCGGCAAGTGCGGCGTGCAATTTAACCAAGAAGATGTGTCCATCGATATGATGGGTATGCCCGTCTGCCGCGACGGCCTGACCGTTCCCTTTGACGAGGACGAGGCGCTGCGTCGCTTTGAGGCGCCCGAGATCGTGATCTCAGCAGACCTGGGCGCAGGGGACGCGGCGACCACCGTGTGGACTTGCGACCTCACGCACGAGTACATCTCCATTAACGGTGATTACCGTTCCTAGAGTCCCGATGTGCCGCGCGTCCCGCTGCAATCGCGGGCAACGAGGTGCGGCGCGATAGCTACACGAAAGACGAGGCAGACTATGAAGTTCGCACGCGATTGCCGCTCGAACGAATCCAACGAAGTTACCGCGCAGCTGCTGTTCGAGGCGCTGCCATGGATTAAGAACCTGACCGGTAAGACGGTCGTTATCAAGTACGGCGGTGCCGCCATGGTCGACGAGCAACTGCGTCGTGACGTGATGAGCGACATCGTCTTGCTCAAGATTATCGGCATGCGTCCTGTTATCGTCCACGGTGGCGGCAAGGCCATCAACGAGGCGCTCAGCCACTACGACATCCCCGTCGAGTTTAAGAACGGCCAGCGCGTGACTACGCCTGCCACCATGGACATCGTGCGCGAGGTACTGGGTGGCAAGGTCAATCAGGAGCTGGTCGCGGCGCTCAACCACCACGGCAACCTGGCCGTGGGCGTGTCGGGCAGCGATGCCGGCACGCTTATCGCCGAGCCGCTCGACCCCGAGCTCGGTCGCGTGGGCAAGGTCACGCACGTCAACACCGACTATATCGAGCGCTTGCTCGATAGCGAGTACATCCCCGTCATCGCTACCGTCGCGGCGGGGGAGGACGGCGGCTTCTTTAACATCAACGCCGATACCGCCGCCGGTGCCGTCGCGGCGGCGCTCCACGCGCATAAGGTGATCTTCCTTACCGACGTCGATGGCCTGTATAAGGACTTTAGCGACAAGGATTCGCTTATCTCCAACCTGACGCTCGACGAGGTTAATGAGATGCTCTATGGGGGCGAGGTCGACAAAGGCATGATTCCCAAGCTACGCGCCACCGTCGATGCGCTTACCGCTGGCGTTTTCCGGGCTCACATCATCAACGGCACGACGCCGCACTCGCTGCTCCTGGAGCTGCTGACCGATGCTGGTGTCGGCACCGTGATCCACTCCACCGAGACGGCCTACGAGTTCGATACGCATCCGCACCCGCTTTCGACGTTTGCGGCGCGCCTGACCGAGAACCTCGACGAGGTCGAGAAGCTCCAGACGGTCTAGCTGACCCGCGGTCGTCGCGTCCCTGCACCCATAGCCCTGCGCCGTACGGCGCCCAACGAAAGGCATCCCATGTCACTTGCAACTCAACAATCGCTCGAATCCCATTACGTTATGCATACCTTTGGCCGCTCGCCGGTAGAGTTTGTCGAAGGCCACGGCATGAAGCTCACCGGCGATGACGGCCGTGAGTATCTTGATTTTCTTGCCGGTATCGGTGTGTGCAGCCTTGGCCACGGCAACGCTGCAGTGCTCTCGGCGCTCGAGGCACAGACCAAAAAGCTCATGCATGTCTCCAATTACTTCTACATCGAGCAGCGTGGCCAGGTCGCGGCGCTGCTGTCCAAGCTTGCCAACGACGACGTAGATGGTGCGTGCGTGCTGGCCGATGCCGTCGCCGCCGGCGATGAGACCACGGCCGCTGCGCTCGGTGCCCCGGCTGCGGACGAGCAGGTGTGGGAGACGTTCTTTGCCAATTCTGGTGCCGAAGCCAACGAGGGCTCGATGAAGCTCTCGCGTCTGTACGCCAAGCGTGCTGGTAACGGCGGCAACACCATCGTATGCATGCGCGGCGGTTTCCACGGCCGTACGCTCGAGACCATTGCGGCCACCATGCAGGATTGGCTACAGGATAGCTTCCGCCCGCTGCCGGGTGGCTTTGTGGCCTGCACGCCCAACGATGTCGATGAGCTGCGTGCAATCTTTAAGCAGCTGGGAAGCGAGATTTGCGCCGTCATGCTCGAGCCGATTCAGGGCGAGAGCGGTGTGCACCCCATGACCGAGGAGTTTATGACGGCGGCGCGCGACTTGGCGCACGAGGTGGGCGCCGTTCTTATCGCCGACGAGGTCCAGTGTGGCATCTTCCGCTCCGGCAAGCCGTTTGCATTCCAGACCTATGGCGTGGAGCCCGACATTATGAGCCTTGCCAAGGGCATTGCCGATGGCGTGCCCATGGGTGCCGTGGTGGCAAAGAAGGAGATCGCCGACGTGTTTAAGCCCGGCGACCACGGCTCGACCTTTGGCGGTAGCTGCTTGGCTGTCGCGGCGTGCGCCGCGACGCTCTCCGCGCTCGTGCGCGGCGATTATGGCGAGCATGCTGCCAAGGTGGGTGCTTATATGGAGGCAAAGCTCGCCAAGTTACCGCACGTTACCGAGGTGCGCGGCCGCGGCTTGATGCTCGGCTGCGACTTGGATGACGCTGCGGGCGATGCACATGACATTGTTGCCCGCGCGTTGGCCGCCGGCGCCGTGATTAACGCTACTGGTGCCCACACGCTGCGTTTCCTGCCGCCGCTTGTCTGCGAGGAAGCCGACGTGGATAGCCTGATCGAGATTTTGTCGAACGTTTTGGCCTAACACAACGCAATAGCTCAATTTGGACCGGGTTCCGGACTGCGGACGTGGCATTTACGGCACGATTCAGCGGTCTGGAGCCCGTTTTGTTGCCGATTTGCGATGGGCAAAAGTCCCTCTGGTCAAAAAATGCCAAATATGAGTACTGTCACCAGTTGAATCTCATATCAAACCGACTTTCCAGGATTAGTTAGACCACATATGTTCAGTTTTGTTGTCAGAAAACATGCTCATCCGGACCATTAGCCGTTGCTTTGATGTCAGATTTGCCCTTTGGGACCTTGAAAATGCTGTTACAAAAAAGGTGGCAGTACTCATATTTGGCATTTTTTGACCACTGCCCTTGAAACGAGCGAGCCGTAGGGTTCGAATCCCTCTGCGATGGGCCCAAACAAAAACGGTCCCCTTTCGAGGACCGTTTCCAATTCAGTGGTGGGCGATGAGGGATGTCGCGTGCGGCTGGCGCCGCCCGCTTTCGCTTCGGGCCTGCGGCCCTCGCGTGCTGCGCTGGAAAACGCTTGCGCGTTTCCTCAGCTCCGCACCCTTGCGGGTTCGAATCCCTCTGCACTGGGCACAAAAACGAAAGGCCCCCATTTCTGGGAGCCTATCAATTCAGTGGTGGGCGATGAGGGATTCGAACCCCCAGCCTTGTGCGTGTAAAGCACCTGCGCTAACCGTTGCGCCAATCGCCCGCAGGGATTGAGTATAGCGGAAACCCTGGGCTGTTCACTGCTAATTCATAACGAAACTTACGCGGCGACTTCGGCGCTCTTGTCCTCGTCGATAAAGAAACGCTTGTACCAGATGAGGAACGTCAGCGTGGTATAGATCTTGCGCTGGTTGAGCGCGCGGCCCTCAAAGTGATCGTCAAGCAGTTTCATGAGCGCATCGGTGTCAAAGAAATCAGCAGCCCACGGTGCGGTGAAGTATTCCTTTACGTAGTCGTAGTACTTTTGCTCGCGCAGCCAGAACTTGACCGGTACGGGGAAGCCCACCTTCTTGCGCGTTGCCCACTCGTCGGGCAACGCGCGGTTGGCAGCGTGACGCAGAACGAGCTTGCAGCCTTCTTCGTTAACACGGTAGTTGGCGGGAATGTGCTCGGCAAACTCCATGACCTTCTTGTCCAGGAACGGGACGCGAAGCTCCAGAGAATGCGCCATGCACATCTTGTCTGCCTTGAGCAGGATGTCGCCCGGCAGCCACATGTTCATATCCAGATACTGTTTCTTGGAAAGCTCGCAGCAGTTGGGAACTTGCTTGTAGTACTCGGCGCACATCTCCGCGGCGTTCTTGCCGGTGTCATAAGCGGGCTTGAGCACCTCGTCGACCTCGGAGGGATCGAACACCTTTGCCTGACCCACATACCAGCGCTCGGGAACCTCGGCGCATTTCGTCAGGAAGTTGTGGCCCTTAAAGTAGGGGAGATGCTGAACGAGCGAGCCCAGGGCGCGACGTACGCCGAGCGGCACGCGCTTCTTAAAGGAGCGCATCTCGGGGGTGTCCTCGTACCACTCGTAGCCGGCAAACAGCTCGTCGGCACCCTCGCCCGAAAGGACGACGGTGACCTCCTCGGAAGCCATCTGCGCCAGATAGTACAGCGGCACGCTGGACAGGTTCGATTGCGGCTCGTCCATGTGATACTGGATATCGGGCAGTGCATCGAAGAACTCGTCGGCGGTAATCATCTTGCGGACGTTCTTGATGCCCAGCTTGTCGGAAAGCTCGGCGGCGTAGTTGGTCTCGTTGAAGTTCTTGTAATCAAAGCCGACAGAATACGTGGTGTCGGGCATGAGACAGGCGGCAATGTAGCTGGAGTCCACGCCGCCAGAAAGGAACGAGCCCACCTTAACATCGGCGATTCGGTGCGCAGCGACGCTTTCGTGCACGACCTTGTCGCACTCGTCCACGTACTCCTCGAAGGTCTTGGAGTTGTCGTCGGTGAAGTCACAGCTCCAGTAACGCTTGATGTCCATGGTGTTGGTCGTCAGGTCATACGTAAAGCAATGCGCCGGGGCAAGCTTGAACACGCCCTTAAAGAAGGTCTCCTCCGTGGCGGGGAATTGCAGCGTCAGGTAGGGGCGCAGCGCGTCGTGGTTGACAGCCTTCTCAAACTTGGGGTGGTCCAGGAAGCTCTTGATCTCGGAGCCAAATAGCAGCGAGCCATCGGATGCCTGGTAGTAATAGAACGGCTTGATACCAAAGATGTCGCGAGCGCCAAAGAGTTTGTTCTTGTTCTGATCGTGAATCACGAACGCGTACATGCCGCGCAGGCGGTTGACCAGGTCCTCGCCCCACTCCTCGTAGCCGTGTACCAGGACCTCGGTATCGGCGTTGCAGTGGAAGGCGTAGCCGGCTGTCTCCAGCTCGGCGCGAAGCTCCTGGAAGTTGTAGATCTCTCCGTTGAAGACAATCGTGACCTTGCCGTCGTCGCTCGACATGGGCTGAGCTCCAGCTTCGGAAAGATCAAGAATCGAAAGACGACGGAAGCCAAGGGCAACGTTGTCGACGATATGCTGGCCGCCCATATCGGGACCACGGTGGATGATACGATTCATCATGGCCGTGAGAACCAGCTCACTCTGTTCATCTGTACCGGTAAAACCGACAAAACCGCACATGCAAGATCCTTTCTGCTGACGGCTCAGGTGTACTGCCGCAAGGATCGCGGCAGCTGATGTCAAATAATCTTTACTATCATGCCAATCTTTTGTTTCGTGATAGGGCATAAGCGCCGAGCGAACCGAAAAAACCACGGCCCGATCTTCAGACGAAGCGGCGGGTCGTGGTTGTGAACGCTATGTTAAAGAACGGCATCCAGATTTCCCTGTTTTTACGCGGGGTGGACACTGTTGCCATTTATTAACCCACGGCACAGTCCATGCAATTTTTTAGAAGGCTGCAGTGCGCGCAAGGCCAGGTGGCATATTAGGATGGTTGATAATACAGAATGTTTCATCGTTTCTGCCGCGGGACGTCTTTTGCCCTTTAAGGCTGAATTTAGCGAGAGAGGTCTTTGTATGTCGAGTCCGACACAAGAGAAGCTAACTCTGATGCGCTATATAGAGTTGCTCGAGGAAGATGACCTTGTTGTTTCTAGGCCGAGCGCTTCGTGCGACCAGCGCATTGAGTTTGCGACTGACGACTCGCGTCAGGTGCGTCCGGGCACGTTGTTTGTCTGCAAGGGCCGTACGTTTAAGCGTGAGTACCTGCTTTCGGCAATCTCCGATGGCGCCGTGGCCTACGTTTCCGAGGTCGATTACGATGTTGATCTTCCCGCGGTGATTGTGAGCGATATTCGTCGCACGCTCGCCGTGGTGGCAGATGCCTTTTATGGGCATCCGTCGGGTAAGGTGAAGGTCTGCGCCTTTACAGGCACCAAGGGCAAGTCGACCTGTAGCTTTTATCTGCGCGGTATTCTCGCCAACGAGGCCAAGCTTACGGGCTGTCATCGACCCGCTCTTAATACGGGCATTGAGTTCGACGACGGCATCGAGGCAGGCCCTTCCAAACTGACGACCCCCGAATCCTTCCTGCTGCAGTCTCGCATCGCGCATGCTGCGGAGGCGGGTGCCCCGTGGCTGGTTATGGAGGCATCGAGCCAGGGCCTCAAATACGAGCGCACGGGCAAGATCGCCTTTGAAGTCGGCGCCTTTACCAATATCGGCGAGGATCACATTTCGCCGATTGAGCATCCCACGCTTGAGGATTACTTTGCCAGCAAGCTCAAGATTTTTTCGCAGAGCCGCTTTGCTGTGGTCAACCTCGATATGGACCACGTCGACCGCGTGCTCGAGGCGGCGTCCCGCTGCGAGCGCACGGTGACGTTCTCCCTGACCGACGAGCGTGCCGACGTGCTTGCGCTGGCGATTCGTAATGGTGACTGCGGCGTGGTGGCAACGGTGCGCACGCCCCGCTTTACGCGCGACATGGTGATTCCCACGCCGGTTAAATTCAATGTGTCCAACGCGCTTGCCGCTATTGCCTGCGCCGAGGCCCTGGACATTTCCGAAGAGGGTATCGTCCATGGGCTCGAGAACGTTTTTGTCCCCGGTCGTATGGAGCTCTACAGGTCGGAATCGGGCAAGATTTTGGGTGTCGTCGATTATGCCCATAACGGCATGAGCCTTGAGACGCTCCTGCGCGATCTGCGAGAGAACTATCCGGAGCGCGAACTCGCGGTGGTGTTTGGCGCCACCGGCGGCAAAGGCGTCGATCGCCGGACCACGATGGGCATCGCTGCCGGTAAGTACGCCGACCGCATCGTGATCACCGAAGACGACCCGGGCCCCGAGAACGTCGAGGACATCTGCGACGAGATCGCACGCAATGTCCGGGAGCAGGGCAACGACAACTGGCAGATTGTGCTCGACCGTTCCGCTGCCATCGAGACCGCCGTGCGCGAGACCGAGCGGCCCGCCGTGGTGATCGTGACGGGCAAGGGCGTTGACGACTACATGCTGCGCAAGAACGGACCCGAGCCTTGCGAGCGCGACGGTTCGATTCTCAAGCGCACCCTTGCGGCGTACGATGCCTAAGACCAGAAGCCCCTTCTACGTAAACGGAGTAATCATGTCCCACAACACCCTGCCGACCGTCGCTGAGCTTTCGGGCGAGATGCGCGAGCGCTTGGCCAAGGTCAAGTACGTCTTTACCGACCTGGATGCCACGATGCTTGCACCCGGCTCGTGCGTGCTGCGCGACAACGACGGCAACCCTTCGACCAAACTCGTCGAGGCCGTCGTGGCGCTCGCTCGCGCTGGTATTCAGGTGGTTCCCACCTCGGGCCGCAACCGTACCATGATCCACGAGGACGCGCGCGTGCTCGGCCTCAACTCCTACATCGGCGAGATGGGCGGCCTGGTCATGTACGACCTCAAAGCCAACGATTGGGAGTATCTCACCGGCGACATGCCCTACGACCCCTCTTGCGGCCTCACGCCGCACCAGGTGATCGAGCAGACCGGCGTGTGCGAGAAGATCCTCGCCCGCTGGCCGCACAAGATCGAGTATCACAACGACATGTCGACCGGCTACAAGTACCGCGAGGTCACCGTCGGCATGCGCGGCGATGTGCCCGACAATGAGGTCCAGGCCATTCTGGACGAGGCCGGCTGCGGCCTGGTGTGGGCCTGTAACGGTCACCTGACGCATCTGTCCAAGCCGACGACGCTCGAGCTCGATCGCGTCGAGGACGGTCGCGCATTCAACATCAACCCCGCGGGCCTCAACAAGGGCGTCGCTATTGCGCGCTTCTGCGAGCACCTAGGGATCGAGCGCGAGGAGACGTTGGCGCTCGGCGATTCCGAGTCCGACTTCTACATGGCCGATCACGTGGGCACGTTCTGCCTGGTCGAGAATGGCTTGACGAGCGCCGGCGCGCCCGAGTTCCTGGCTGCTTGCGAGAACGCTTTCGTTACGCGTGGCAAAATTGTCGACGGTTGGGCGGCGACGGCAGAGCTGCTGGTCGCGGCGCGTTCGTAGCGCGGCGTCGCCGCACTTGGACATGTCTTTTCGAGAGAGACTGGTGAGGTAATGTCCGATATCGAGAATCCGGCAGGTGACACGCGCCCGATTGGCGTGTTCGATTCTGGTTTGGGCGGTCTGACGGTTGCGCGCGCGATTGCGACGGCGCTGCCGCACGAGTCCGTCTACTACTTTGGCGACACCAAGCGCTGCCCCTACGGCACCCGCACCGAGGATGAAGTGCGCTCGTTTGCGTTGCAGGCGGGTCGTTGGCTTTCGAAGCACGACGTCAAGATTATGGTCATCGCCTGCAACACGGCGACCGCTGCGGCCTTGCGTCTGGCCCAGCAGGTGCTCGACGTTCCCGTGATCGGCGTGATCGCGCCGGGTGCCCGTGCGGCAATCAACAGCACCCGCTCGCGTCGCGTGGGCGTGCTCGCCACCAACCTCACCATTCGCTCGGGCGCCTACACGCGCGCCATTCAGGATCTAGATGCCGGCGTCGATGTATACGGCTGTCCTGCCTCGAGCTTTGTCGAGGTTGTCGAACACGAGCTCGCCTCGGGTGCACATCTGCAGGAACAGTGGCTTGAGAACGAGGACATCTTCGATACGCCTGCCGTGCGTGCGCTGGTGGGTGCCACGGTTGAGCCGCTGCGCGACCACGGTATCGATACCGTGGTGCTCGGCTGTACGCATTTCCCGCTGTTGGTGGGACCTATCCGCCATGCGCTGGGGCCTGGGGTGCGCGTCGTGAGTTCCGCCGAGGAGACCACGCGCGAGCTGACCGATATCCTCACGCGCCGCGAGCAGCTGGCGGGCGACGCCGCCGAGCCGCAGCATCGTTTTGCCACGACGGCCGATAACATTGCCGAGTTTGCGGTGGCGGGCAGCTTTATCTTTGGTCAGCCGCTCAAGAGCATCGAACATATCGATATCGATGAGCTGAAATAGATGTAAGGCAGCCGCCAAAGCCTTCGTCACATCTTTTGCCGAAAGGAAATTTCTATGGAGTACATGCAGGTCAACCGCGCCAACGGTCGCGCCGCCAACGAGTTGCGCCCCGTTAAGCTCACCCGTGGCGTCATGAAGCACGCCCACGGCTCGTGTTTGGCCGAGTTCGGTGACACGCGCGTGCTGTGCGCCGCCACTATCGAGGAGGGCGTGCCGGGCTGGCGAAAGGGAGCTAAGGCCGGCTGGGTGACCGCGGAATACGCCATGCTGCCGGCGTCGACCGGCAAGCGCTGCAAGCGCGAGCACGCCAACCGCAAGGGCCGCTCTATGGAGATCGAGCGCCTCATTGGCCGCAGCCTGCGTACTGTCGTCAACATGAAGGCGCTCGGCGAGTACACCGTCACCGTCGACTGCGATGTGATTCAGGCCGATGGCGGCACGCGTACAGCGAGCATCACCGGCGCCTGGGTGGCGCTGCGCGACGCCCTCGCCATGTGGGTCGAGGCGGGCAAGATCGAGCGCATCCCGCTTATCGGCCAGGTGGCTGCCATCTCCATGGGCGTTGTCGACGGCAATACGCTGCTTGACCTCGATTATTCCGAGGACAGCCATGCCGAGGTCGACATGAACCTCGTCGCCACCGACACCGGCGAGATGATCGAGCTCCAGGGCACCGGCGAGCAGGCGCCCTTTGACCGCAAACGCCTCAACGCCCTGCTCGACCTGGGCGACAAGGGTATCGCCGAGCTCATCGAGCTTCAGCGCCAAGCCATCGTCTAACCTGCCAAAAGGGACAGGTTTATTTTGGTAGGTTTTATCTGCTGAAATGCTGCGTTGACAGGTCCGATCGCCTGAGAGGGGAGAGGTCAAGTGCCCAAACGCCCCTCACGCGGCTTGCTATAGAGACAAGGAGGCCAGTCATGGCACTTGAGAAGATTGACATCGACACCCTCGACCCGGCGGCGACCATCGTCGTGGCAACGGGCAACGCCCATAAGCTCACCGAGATCGAGGCCATTTTGGGCAAGGTCATGCCCGAGGTGCGCTTTGTGGCGCTCGGCCAGCTGGGTAATTTTGAGGATCCCGAGGAAAACGGCACGACGTTTTTGGAGAACGCCATCATCAAGGCCCAAGCCGCGGTTGAGGAGACGGGCCTTATGGCCATTGCCGACGATTCGGGCTTGGTCGTCGACGCGCTGGACGGTGAGCCCGGTGTGTATAGCGCGCGCTATGCGGGCGTGCACGGCGACGATGCCGCCAACAACGCCAAGCTTCTCGTTAACCTGGAAGGCGTGGCAGATGAGGACCGCACCGCGCGCTTTATGAGCGTCGTCGCGCTCATCGACACGGACGGTCTGGTTACCTATGGCGAGGGCGCCTGCGAGGGCGTTATCGCGCACGAGGGCCGCGGCGACCATGGTTTTGGCTATGACCCGCTGTTCCTGCCGGTCGACACGCCGGGCAAGACCATGGCCGAGCTGACGGCTGACGAGAAGAACGCCATCAGCCATCGTTTCCACGCGCTCGAGCATCTGTCCGCCAAGCTGACGGGCGAGGAGTAGGCCATGCGTGCGGTGGTGCAGCGCGTGCTCAACGCCGGCGTGACGGTCGACGGCGAGTGCGTGGGCCGCATTGGACGCGGCTACCTGGTGCTGCTGGGTGTGGGCCATGGCGATACTCGTGCCGAGGCCGACAAGCTGTGGGGCAAGCTCCGCGGGCTGCGTATCAACGAGGACGAGAACGGCAAGACCAATCTGGCGCTTGCCGATGTCGACGGCGAGGTGCTCGTGGTGTCGCAGTTCACGCTGTTCGCCGACTGCCGCCACGGTCGCCGTCCGTCGTTTACGGATGCCGGCGCACCCGATGTTGCCAACGAGCTCTACGAGTACTTCCTGACGCTTGTGCACGAGGACGTTGAGCATGTGGCGCACGGTATCTTTGGCGCCGACATGAAGGTCGACCTGGTCAACGACGGCCCATTCACCATCGTCTTGGACACCGACAACCTTTAGGTTACGCGGTTTTACCAAACCGCGTAACAACTGGTCATGCGAGGTTGTCGTCTGGTACGTATTTGGGACGGGGCTTTTTTAGCTACTTGCGTATGGCCACAGCAGGGTGCTATAGTATTAGAGTTTTGTCTATCTTAGGGGTATTATCCCCTTTTTGAATTGCACCTTCTGGAGGCCCTGTTCATGGAAGAGATGGAAGTCAATCACGTCGACGACATCCACGAGAAGCTGACCGATATGGTGGGCGATCGCGTCAAGGTGAAGGCCAACATGGGCCGTACCCGCGTCGTCGAGCGCATGGGCACCATCAAGAGCGTCCACCCGGCCGTCTTCATTGTCGAGGTCGACGAGCGTCGCGGCCGCAAGTCGCGTCAGTCCTACCAGTATATCGATGTCCTCACCGGTCAGGTCGAGCTGTTCGACCCCGAGAGCGGCGAGCACATCTTTACCCCGCTCGGCAATCAGCTCGAGGAGCATTAACGGTGACCGATCGGTCCCTGACTCTTTCCGCGCCGGCAAAGATTAACCTCTACCTGGGGGTTCATACCGAGCGCGATGACCGCGGCTACCACAGGGTCGATTCCCTGATGGCGGCCGTCGGTCTTTCCGATACCGTGACGGTCACGCCGTCGCAGGCGCTGACCGTCCAGACGGTTCCAGCATCAGATTTTCCCATGCAAAAGAATACGGCGTATCGGGCTGCGGTTGCTATGGCCGAGCATTATGGTCGCGAGGCAAACATCTGCGTGACGATTGAGAAGCGCATTCCATTGTGCGCCGGCTTGGGCGGCCCCTCGACGGATGCGGCCGCGGTCATTGTCGCCTTGGCAGAGCTCTGGGGCATTGATCGCACCGACCCAGCGCTCGACGATATTGCGCGGGGCATTGGTGCTGACGTCCCGTTCTTTTTGCACGCGAGTCCTGCGTTCTACGTAGGTGGGGGAGACGTGCTGGCAACTGAGTACCCCGCGCTGCCCGCGACGCCCGTCGTGCTGGTCAAGCCGCGCGAGGCAAGCGTTTCGACAATTGAAGCCTATCGACGTTTTGACGAGGCCCCGGTGCCTGCGGACAAGCCCGGCGCGATAGCTTCTGCCTTGCGTGCTGGTGATGCCGAGACGGCATATGCACTCATCCATAATAATCTGGGTGTCATTTCCGCACAGATGGAGTCGCAGATTCAAACGGTCCTCGACTGGCTGCGTAAACAGGACGGAACCGTTGCTGTAGATGTGTGCGGATCGGGTGCCTGCTCGTTTGCCATTTGCGACACCGCTGCCACGGTCGAAAGGCTTGCCGATGCTGCCCAGCAAAATGGCTGGTGGGCCTGCGCGACTGAGCTTATTCCCAACACGGTTCAAATCGACGCGCCAAAGAAATAAAAATTTCTCTAGCACGCGGCGAAAATCTTTGTTACTATAGTCGAGCTAACGGGTTGTGGCTCAGTTTGGTAGAGCACTGCGTTCGGGACGCAGGGGTCGCTGGTTCAAATCCAGTCAACCCGACCAGAGCATGAGGAGGGACCGCTTCTTGCGGTCCCTTTTTTTAGCTAGTGTTGTGACTGTCTCTTATACACATCTGACGCTGCC
>URCU01000051.1:0-13425 GCA_900546425.1 uncultured Collinsella sp.
CAGCCCGTACACCTCGCCCTCGCGGATATGAAGGCTCACGTCGGCCACGGCGTCCTGCGCCTGGTCGCCGCGGCCGAAGCGCTTGGTGAGCCCGCGCGTCTCGAGCATGTAACCCATGGGTTTATCCTTTCTCTTCCGGGCGCGCGGGCCGAGTCGCCGTGCCCGCGCGCCTTACCTTTCGGGTTCACCATCCATGGTGGGGCGCGTTTCTAACGAAGCCGTAACGGTCGTTGGGCTCTTTTGGCGCCAGCCCTTCTCGACCCGTACGCCACTCATGGTATGTTTATCGCGATAACAAGGACGGGGGTGCCCGTGGCACGCAATAAGTACCCGGAGGAGACGGTCGAGAAGATTCTCGACGTTGCCGAGCGGCTCCTCGTGGAGCGCGGCTACGAGCACACCACGATGATCTGAAGAGCAATACGCTAAACCGAAAAAGGTAATCGAAGCCGCGCTTGTGGACTTATCGAGGGTCGAGATTCCCGCCCCATCCATCGGCACCCAGCAGAAGGTCGTCGACATCCTCGACCGCTTCGACTCCCTAACGAAATCGCTCACCGACGGTATCCCCGCCGAAATCGAGGTACGCCGGGCGCAGTACGGGTACTACCGCGACCGCCTGCTCGACTTCCGAAACTAAGCGAGAATAAGTTATCGGTACGCTTTTTTATAAAATGTAAAAAAGTACCCCCATAACTGATAAAATGGACACTGAAAAAAAAGGGGTGCATCTTGCGTATATACCGACGTGAAAAGTATCTGAAGCGAATGCGTGGTTTCTACCACGATGACGGGATGATCAAGGTGATCACCGGTGTTCGCAGATGCGGTAAATCCTGCCTCATGCAATCAATCGCAGACGAACTTGTGGAATCCGGTGTAGCGAGCGACCACATCATCTATATCGACCTCGACTCACGGGAGAACAGGAAGGTCAAGACGACCGATGAGCTCGAAAATCTGATTGACATGTCGACCTCAGCAGACACTGAGGAGACGAAGTACCTCTTCATCGATGAGATTCAGAACGTAGAGGAATTCGAGCTGCTCATCAACGGCTACCGGACAGATGGCGGTTGGTCCATTTTCATTACCGGTTCGAATTCATATCTGCTTTCTGGGCAGCTTGTTACAAAGCTGACGGGTCGCTATATCGAGTTCGAGGTGTTTCCACTCGACTTTGCGGAATATATCGATATGAAGCGTTTTCTCGGCAAGCCTGTCAATGACGTTCTCGTGGGAGAGTTTACCGAGTACCTGACCCTTGGAGGATTTCCCAAAGCGTTGGAGTATGAGGGCGAGGATGAAAAGCGCACCTATATCAAGAGTGTTATTCATGAGATTTTTGAAAAGGACGTAAAACATTCGAACAAGATTAAGAATGTCTCGGTTTTCGATGCCGTCCAGACGTATCTCATCAACAACTTTGGTGCGCCGACGAACCTGAAGAACCTCCTTGCGTACTTCAATGATGTCGAGAAGATTCCCATCAAGCGCGAAACGCTCAATCGGTATATCCAGATTCTTGTTGACGCGAAGATTCTTTATCGCTGCTCGAGGTTCGATCTCAAGTCTCGGCGATCGCTTATCCGCGAAGAGAAGTACTACCTGGCTGATCCCGGCTTCTATTTCGCCATGAACACGGATGCGAGGATTAACTACGGGCCGGCGTTGGAGAACGTGCTCTACCTCTATCTTGCATCGCGCGGGTACGAGCTTTCTGTGGGCCGTATTGGGAAGCTCGAGTGTGACTTCATCGCTCGTAGGCGTAATGCTTACGCCTACATCCAGGTCTCTATGTCGATTGCCGACAGAGGTGTCGAGGAGCGCGAGTACAGGCCGTTCGGCCATATCCGGGATGGGTATCCGCGCTACTTGTTCACGCTTGATCCTCTATTGCAGGAGAGGGATGGCGTCAGGCACCTTAACATGGCGTCGTTTATGCAAGATGGCGGTGATCTTATTTGAGTGGTGGCCAGATTCCTTTGTTTCCTAGTGCGCAAACAGCGCGGGTATCAAATGAGGATCGTTGCCTCACGTAGAATCGACAGATTGAGAACTTGTTTTGATGTTGACAGGCTTTTTGCTAGTGGCTCCTATTTCCGAGTGGGAATAGCGGAAATAACGGCCTCCAAACCTTCTGGTTCGGAGGCTTTCTTTTTCGTTCTGTTCGGAAGGAGCTCCTTGCCAGAGTCCCATGGATAGCGAACGGCTTTATCGAGCGTGTGCGTTTTCGTAGGCGCCTTTGATTTCTTCCGGCAAATTGTCGGGAATCAGCGTCTCCAGCCTATCCTCGCTGCCATCTTGAATCGCTTGCTCGTAGTACCAGCACTTGAACTTCAACATGTCCAGGGCACGGTTCATCTTCGCGATCTCCGACTCCATGTGGGCCTTCCGCTCCTCGAACATGGCCTTGCGCTGGGGGTATGTTGATGGACCCTCTGCACACCATTCCATGAACAGACGGATGTCCTTGATCTCCATTCCCGCCTTCTTCAGGCATTCGATGACCCGAAGCGCCTCGAGTTCCGTATCGCCGAATCGGCGAATGCCGGACGTCCGCTCCAGCCCCGGGAACAATCCCTGCTTGTCGTAATACCGCAGCGTTGAGGCGGGCAAGCCGAACATTTCCGCCACCTGTCCGATTGTGTACATAGCCCCTCCGAATAGATCTCGAATTCATTCCTTGACCTAAAGTCAGGTTTAGGTATTACCTTCATTCTCGTCAATACAAATCGGTAGCGCAAGGGGTGGTCCGTAATGGGCAAAACGGTTTTCGCTGGCGGCGTGAACGACGTGGGCGAAATCGCCGGACATCCCGCCCTAGAGCAGGCGCGACGAATGGGCATGGGAATCTAGACGCGACTTAGCTGCACGGAAGCAGTTTGTACTCAAAACCATCGACAGGAGGAAATCGATCATGGCAATTAAACAGACGGCAGGCAGAGATGCCCTGGGGGACTTTGCCCCCAAATTCGCTCAGCTCAACGACGACGTGCTGTTTGGCGAGGTATGGAGCCGGGAGGACGATCTTTCCTTGCGCGATCGCAGCATAGTGACGGTGGTTGCCCTAATGGCGCAGGGCCTGACGGACTCCTCGTTCCAATATCATCTGATGTCCGCAAAGAACAACGGGGTGACCAGGGCTGAGATAGCGGAAATCATTACGCACGCGGCGTTTTACGCGGGATGGCCCAAGGCGTGGGCGGCCTTCCGCATGGCGAAGGAGGTCTGGGCGGACGAGGACGACGGCGCCGACGCAAAGGCCCGACACCAAAACGAGATGGCCTTTCCGATCGGTGCCCCCAACGACGCATTTGCGAAGTACTTTATCGGGCAAAGCTACCTCGCGCCCCTTTCCACCGAGCAGGTCGGCGTCTACAACGTGACGTTCGAGCCCGGCTGCCGCAACAACTGGCACGTCCATCACGCCAAAAGCGGTGGCGGACAGATCCTCGTCTGCGTGGCCGGTCGAGGGTTTTACCAGGAATGGGGCAAATCGGCACAGGAGCTGCGCCCTGGCGACGTGGTCAACATCGCCCCGGGTGTGAAACATTGGCACGGAGCCGCGCCCGACAGCTGGTTCTCCCATCTCGCGTTGGAGGTTCCGGGCGAGGAGGCCTCCAACGAGTGGTTGGAGCCCGTGATCGACGAGCAATACCTTAAAACGACCGACAAGGAGGCTTAGGCATGGAGCAGTTGAAACTGACGCAGGAATGGGACAAGGTGTTCCCCAAAAACGACAAGGTTGAGCACAGCAAGGCGACTTTCCACAACCGATACGGCATCACGCTGGCGGCCGACGTCTACGTGCCAAAGAACGTGGAGGGCAAGCTGCCTGCCATCGCCGTCAGCGGTCCGTTTGGCGCGGTGAAGGAGCAAACGTCCGGCCTTTATGCGCAGAAAATGGCGGAGCTGGGCTTTTTCGCGATTGCCTTCGACCCGTCCTATACCGGCGAGAGCGGCGGTGCGCCCCGCTATGTGGCATCGCCGGACATCAACACCGAGGATTTCTGCGCAGCGGTGGATTTCCTCTCGGTACAGGAAAACGTCGATCCGGAGCGCATCGGTATCATCGGCATCTGCGGTTGGGGCGGCATGGCAATCAATGCCGCAGCCATCGACACCCGTATCAAAGCTACCGCGGCTATGACCATGTACGATATGACCCGCATGACCGCAAACGGCTACTTTGACGCCGAGGATTCCGAGCAGGCGCGCTTCGAAAAGCGTAAAGCGCTGAACGCGCAGCGCACCGAGGACTATAAAAATGACAGCTACGCGCTGGCGGGCGGCGTGGTCAATCAGCTGCCCGATGACGCGCCGCAGTTTGTGGCGGACTATTACGCCTACTACAAGACTCCGCGAGGCTACCATCCCCGCAGCCTGGGCTCAAACGGTGGCTGGAATGTGACGTCCTCGCTGTCGTTTTTGAATATGCCGATCTTACAGTACGCCGGCGAGATCCGCTCCGCCGTGCTGCTGGTGCATGGCGAGAAGGCGCACTCCCGCTATTTCAGCGAAACCGCGTACGGCAAACTGACTGGAGACAACAAGGAATTGCTCATTATCCCCGGTGCCAACCACACCGACCTCTACGATCAGATGGACGTCATTCCGTTTGGAAAGCTGAAGGCATTCTTTGAGGAATATCTGAAATAAGGCGTGCCTTGATTCAATGCCAAGCCTCCAGCAACGATTCTTCTAAAGAGTGGGAATAGCTGAAACGAGGCGATTGAATAACTCCATACGTTTTGGTTACAAGAAAACATGCTGCGCGCCTGCAGCATGAAGGAGAGGGAATCCTATGAAAATCGTTGTATTGAGTGGTAGCCCGCGCAAGGGCGCCAATACCGACACCATGGTCGAGGTGTTTGCCGAGACCGCGCGCGAGGGCGGCCATACGGTCGAGGTCATCCGTGTTGCCGGCAAAAAGATCGCTGGTTGCCTGGGATGCCAGTACTGCTTTACCCATGAGGGCACCTGTGTGCAGAAGGATGACATGGCCGATGTGATCGAGTCGCTGAAAGACGCCGATATGGCTGTCTTCGCTTCGCCTATCTACTGGTTTGATATTACTGCGCAGGAGAAAGCCGCTATTGACCGCCTGTACGCCTTCGGTGCCACGGGCTTCCCGTTCACCAAGACGGCCCTTCTGCTCGATAGCCACAGCGAGGGCGTCTACGATGCGGCGATCGCTATGCACAAGTCAACCTGCGCGTACTGCAAGTGGAAGGACCAGGGCATTGTCACCATCAGCGGTATGACCGAGCGCGACAGCATGGCCTCCTCGCCCAAGTTGGAAGAGGTGCGAGAGCTCGCTCGCAAGCTCGCCTAAGGACAAGAAGAACGCATGGCAATCGGTGTTGGTGGAAAATGCTTGCTATCCTTACCAAGAGGAATGCTGATTGTCATGCGTTGATGCTTCCGCGGACAATTCCGGCGTGCTAAAACGCCTTCTCGTTCAAGAATTCCCTGAACGCGGGAATGTCAAAGCCAACGAGACCACGCCCGCGCTCTCCGATGACGCCGTCCTCCAGGAGGCGGCGTTTGTATTGGCTTGCGTAGTTGCTGGCGACGCCCATGCGTTTGGCTATCTCCGAGACCCTGCTGGGGCCAGAATCGGGCAGCATCGCGAGCAAAAACTCAATGTCTTTATCGGAAGGCTCCCGATAGGTCGTTTCGAGAGAAGCCCGATGTCATGTTTTTCGAGTTGTTTAAAGATGCCATTCATGCGCGTGCGCCAGTTGCCCTGAGCCTCTTGAGCATATGTCCAATCGATGCCCACTGGGCCAATTTGAACACCGTTTATGCGCGCGTGAGGCTGTGAGAGGTAGCTATCTGCGGCTTCTTTGGTTCGCTCGATAATATCTTCGAGCATGCCTGGCATGGCGGAGACATTTGCTGCGATCCATGGTGCCCCTTTGCAGGTTTTGCTAACTTTTGCAACTTTTGCTAAATTTTGCAAGTTCTGCTAATGGCTTAACATGCCTTGTGCTGTGGGATTGCAGGAGTGAAAAACGGGGAGTTCTATTATTCCGACTACGTTGCAACGAGCGGGGCCCGGAGCGCGATGTTGCTGCGCTCCGGGCCCCGCTGCTTTGTAAACCCATGACGGTTTGGCCACCGTTGTTTTAGTCAAACAGACTCGGCATGTCGTTTTCCTTCATGAGGGCACCGGCTGAGGGGAGGCTCTGCGCGGTGAACTTCTCGGCCGAGACGCCGGCGCCAAGAATCTCCTCGGTTGTGCCGACGGTGGTGACCGAGCGGCCCTTCTTAGCCGTAAAGGCCTGGACGCCCTGCGTGTTGGTGGTCGTCTTGGTCTTGAGTAGCGACGTGTTGAAGTTCATCAAACGATAGTCGCTTGAGACCAGTGCGATGTCGCGGTCTTCCTTGAGCACCTGGGCATATAGCAGCTTGCTGCCGCCGTAGATGGCGTTCTTGAGGCGTTTGCGGTTGGTCTTGGTGACGTATCCAGAAAGCGCGACGCGCACCACGCGGCCGTTTTCAAAGACAAACAGCACGTCGGCCTTGTAGTCCTCGGGGTCGATGACCCAGATGACGCTCTCGTCGGGTTCCATCTCAAGATCGGTGGGCAGGTACGAGCCCAGCTGGGCCGACTTGGTGTCCTCAAACGCCGCAACCTTGCACTTGTACACCTGGCTCTTGTTGGTAAAGACCAGCAGCTCGTGGGTGTTGGAGGACGGGAACTCGATAAAGGGTTTGTCGCCGTCCTTGTACTTGAGCGTGGCCGCCTTCTTGAGCACGCGATCCGTCATCTTCTTAAGGTAGCCATCGCGCGAAAGCATGATGGTAACCGGATATTCCTCGACCTCGGGCTCCAAGCTTACCTCGATAACCTCATGGGGCTCGATCCTGCCCGTGCGGCGCGGCATCACGTACTTCTTGTTGACCGCGGCCAACTCGTCGCTGATGACCTTCTTGATGTTCTCCTCGCTGGAGAGGATCTCCTCAAGCTCGGCAATCTCGCCCTCAAGCTTTGCTATGTCCTTGGTGCGGTTGAGGATGTACTCCTCGTTGATGTTGCGGAGCTTAAGCTCGGCAACAAACTCGGCCTGGGTCTCGTCGATGTCGAAACCCTTCATAAGGTTGGGCACGACATCGGCTTCGAGCTTGGTGCCGCGGATGATGGCGATGGCCTTGTCGATGTCGAGCAAGATCGCCTCGAGGCCGTGCAGCAGGTGCAGGCGCTCGGACTTTTTGCCCAGGTCAAAGTTAATGCGGCGACGCGTGGACTCAATACGCCACTTGACCCACTCGTGCAGAATCTGGCGCACGCCCATAACACGGGGATAGCCGTCGACGAGCACGTTGAAGTTGCACGAGAACGAATCCTGCAGCGTGGTCGAGCGATAGAGCTTGGCCATGAGCTTGTCGGGGTCGACGCCGCGCTTAAGGTCGATGGCGATGCGCAGACCCGAAAGGTCGGTTTCGTCGCGGATGTCAGCGATCTCCTTGACCTTGCCCTCTTTGGAGAGCTTGACGATGCGTTCGATGATGACATCGGTCTTGGTGGTGTAGGGAATCTCGTACACCTCGATGATGCGCTCTTCGGGAATCCAGCGCCAGCGGGAGCGGATCTGGAAGCTGCCGAGGCCGGTCTCGACGATTTTCTCCATCTCCTCGCGGCGGTAGATGATCTCGCCGCCGGTCGAGAAGTCGGGCATGGGCATGTACTCGAGCAGGTCGCAGTCGGGATCCTGCAGGTAGTGCATCGTGGCGGTACAGACCTCGTTGAGGTTGAAACCGCAGATGTCGGACGCCATGGCGACGCCGATGCCCTTGTTGGCCGAGACGAGGATATTGGGGAACGTGGTGGGCAGCAGGCGCGGCTCCTTCATGGCACCGTCGTAGCTGTCGACGAAGTCGACCGGGTCCTTGTCGATGTCCTTGAAGATCTCGGCGCTGATGGGGGAGAGCTTGGCTTCGGTATAACGCGAGGCGGCGTAGCTCAGGTCGCCCGAATAGTACTTGCCAAAGTTGCCCTTCGACTCCACGAAGGGGGCGAGCAGCGCCTCGTTACCGGTTGCCAGACGCACCATCGTCTCGTAGATCGCGGCGTCGCCGTGCGGGTTGAGCTTCATGGTCTGGCCCACGATGTTGGCGCTCTTCTGGCGCTCGCCCTTGAGCAGACCCATCTTGTACATGGTGTAGAGCAGTTTGCGGTGCGAGGGCTTAAAGCCGTCAATCTCGGGGAACGCACGCGAGACGTTGACGCTCATGGCGTAGGGCATGTAGTTGACCTCGAGCGTCTGCGTGATCGGCTGGTCGGTGACCTCGGAGTGCAGGCCGATGACGTTCTCGGCGTTGACCTGCTTTTTCTTTGGCTGGTTCTTCGTCTTCTTCTTTGCCACGATTTCCTCTTGAACTTCTTAAGGGCCGTCGTTATCGATTAGCTGCTATTGCAGGTCCAGCTGGTCCAGGTATTCCTTGCCATGCTCGGAGATATGGCGCTTGCGGCCTGCCTCGTCGTTGCCCAGCAACAGGTTGAACATGGTCTCCATCTTAGTGACGTCCTCGGGCTCCACCTTGATCAGGCGACGCGTCTCGGGGTTCATGGTGGTGAGCCACATCATGTCCGGATCGTTCTCACCAAGACCCTTGGAGCGGTTGATCGAGCACTTTTGGTCGCCGATCTCCTTAAGGATGCCATTCTTCTCGAGCTCGGTGTAGGCAAAGTAGGTCTTCTCTTTGCAGTTGATCTCGTAGAGCGGCGACTCGGCGATATACACGTAGCCCTCGTCGATAAGCGTGGGCACCAGGCGATAGAGCATGGTGAGCACGAGCGTGCGGATGTGATAACCGTCGACGTCGGCGTCCGTACAGATGATGACCTTGTTCCAGTTGAGGTTGTCCAGGTCAAAGGCGCCCAGGTTCTTGATGCGCTTGTCCTTGATCTCCACACCGCAGCCCAGCACGCGCATAAGGTCCATGATGATGTCGGACTTAAAGATGCGCGGGTAGTCCTCCTTCAGGCAGTTGAGGATCTTGCCGCGG
This sequence comes from uncultured Collinsella sp., assembly GCA_900546425.1. GTDB lineage: Bacteria > Actinomycetota > Coriobacteriia > Coriobacteriales > Coriobacteriaceae > Collinsella. The sequence continues at coordinate 9,019 of URCU01000051.1, forward strand.
ACGGGCATAACGCCCTGGAACTCGGCATCGCGCGAGGTGCGAATGGCGCCTGCTGCCGAGTCGCCCTCTACGATGTAGATCTCGCGACGGCTCTTGTCCTTGGAGCGGCAGTCGATGAATTTCTGCACGCGGTTGGCCATGTCGGTCTTCTGCTGCAGGTTGGTCTTGATGCTCTGGCGCGTCTTCTCGGCATTCTCGCGCGAGCGCTTGTTGATGAGCACCTGCTCCATGATCTTGTTGGCGGCGTCTTTGTTCTCGATCAAGTAGGTCGAGAGGCGTTCCTTAAAGAATGCCGTCATGGCCTGCTGGATAAAGCGGTTATTGATGGCCTTCTTGGTCTGGTTCTCGTAGGACGTCTGAGTGGAGAAGCAGTTGGTCACCAGCACCAGGCAGTCCTGGACGTCCTGCCATTTGATGCCGCTCTCGTTTTTGTTGTACTTGCCCTGTTGCTTAATGTAGGCATCGATGGCACTGGTCAGAGCGCTACGGGCCGCTTTCTCGGGCGAGCCGCCGTTCTCAAGCCACGATGAGTTGTGGTAGTACTCCTGCATCATGAAGGTGCGCGAGAAGCACATGCATGCGGTGATTTTTACGTTGTAGTCGGGCAGGTCCTCGCGATCGCGACCGCGACGGTCGGCTTCGATAAAGAAGGGCTCGGTGAGATAGTCGGTGCCGACCTTCTCGAGCACGTAGTCCTCGATACCCTTGGGATAGCAGAAGTCCTCTTCGGTAAATTCGCCATCATCGACCTCGATGCGCAGACGGAAGGTCACGTTGGCGTTGACCACGGCCTGACGGCGCATGGTCTCGCGATACCAATCGTGAGGAATGCTAATCGAGGTAAAGACCTCAAGATCGGGGCGCCACTTGATGGTGGTGCCGGTGCGGTTCTCGTCGCTGGGCTCAATTTCGAGTGCCTTCTTTTTGGCGCCGACAACCTTGCCCTTCTTAAAGTGTAAGGAGTACTTGTTGCCGTCACGCCAGACGGTGACGTCCATGTACTCGGAAGCGTACTGAGTCGCGCAGGAGCCCAGGCCGTTGGTGCCGAGCGAGAAGTCGTAGTCGCCGCCCTGGTTATTGTTGTATTTGCCGCCGGCGTAGAGCTCGCAAAAGACGAGCTCCCAGTTAAAGCGCTTCTCGGAAGGGTTCCAGTCGAGCGGGCAGCCACGGCCATTGTCCTCTACCTGAATGGAGCCATCGCGAAAGGCGGTAAGGGTGATGAGCTTGCCGTAGCCCTGGCGCGCCTCGTCAACGGCGTTGGACAGGATCTCGAAGGCGGCATGTGCGCAGCCGTCGAGCCCGTCCGAGCCAAAGATGACGGCGGGACGCAGGCGTACGCGCTCCTCGTCCTTGAGCTGGCGGATACTGTCGTTACCATAGCTTGCGGTGTTTTTTGCCATACTCGCTCTCTCGGTGCTCCCTTGCTGCGTTTAAGTCATATAGATAGTCAAGGTAGCATAGCCCAGCCCACAGACGATTCCAACCAACACGAAATCCATCGAACAATCGTTCGGAGTTCGATGGAGATTCGTTTACTCGGACAAAACCGAGTCGGTTCTGTCCGAGTAAGTTTGAATAGTGAACCGAAGTTTTAATGTCCGCATGGCGATGACGAATATGGTTTTCATAATGACAGATATAGTTGACATCTTTTGATAGATGCAATATATTTCTGTCATGTTGCAACGGATATCTGTCCATTACTACGAAAGGAACTCCATGCCGGGCAAAAGGAACCTACGCATGAAGGCGGCGCGCGCGGCGGTTGGCCTTTCGCAAGCTGACCTGGCCGAGGCCGTGGGCGTTACGCGCCAGACCATCGGCTTGATCGAGGCGGGCGGCTACAACCCCACGCTCAATTTGTGCGTGGCAATCTGTAAAGCGCTACGCGTTACGTTGAACGACTTGTTTTGGGAAGACGAGAGCGACGTCGACCCTGACGCTCTTTAGGAGTTCGCTATGAAATTTGAAGATTTAAAACTCGTGCAAAAGTGGCGTGAATATGCCGGCCCAAAGGATGAGCGCCTGGAGGTCGAGAGCGCGAAGATCTACAAGATTGGTTTCGTGCTGCTTTCGTTTGGCATGTTGATGATCTTTTTCTACCAGTTTATAGCTCGACAGGTTGCGTGGGTTCACAGCGACGCCAGTGAAATGCCGCATGGCTTTGCAACGCCGTTCGAGGCAGCCATGTATTTGTGGCTCGTTCTCGTGATGTTGATTTGCGCAGGACTGCAAACGCGGAAGGGCTATGTCGATACCAATCGTTTTGGGCAAACCGAGCATCTTCCTGTTGGATATTTCCTGCTTCTCAGCGGTCTTAGCGGCGCCGCGTTCGCGCTTGTTATTGCCGCAATGCGCTGTATCGCTGAGGCGCAGATAGTACCGCTCGAAAGCGTCTTTTGGTTGGCGAACCTGGCCACGGGCGTGTTCTGCGGTGCGACGATTTTCGCGGCCACGTTTGCTGGCCTGTGCGCAACGTTTTTCACGGCGAAAAGACGCCGTGCCAAGCTCGAGGCAGAACTCGACTCCACTGACGATAACTAATGCGCAATGGGCTGGCTCTGGGTATCCAGAACCAGCCCATTTTGATGTTCGATGAGCCGAGTCGGCGTCTCTCGTAAAAGCAACTAGGAGCTAGCGAGGCTCATCCGAATTGACCTCATCGGCGGTGTCTTTTTCGAGCGCCGTGCGGCGGGCACTGTAGGCGATAAGGCCGGCGCCTGCCGCGGCGAGTGCTGCAGCGGCTACCGTAAGGGGAGCGTTGACATCGCCCGTGCCCGCAAGCGCGCCCGCTTTTCCGGAGCGCTTGCTATTGCCGTGGTCCTTGCCACTGCCGGAGCTGCTTCCGCCGGAGCCGCCGCTCTCGTCAGTACCGCCGCCACTCGAGCCGCCATCGCCGTCTGCTGTCATCGGGGCGTCGTGAAGTCCTGTCGTATCCGCGCTGCCGCATACGCCGACCTGAACTTCTGAGCGTTCGCATGCCGCGTCGGGCACGTGGAGCTCGTGCAGTACAGCACCCAGCGCCGAGTTCGCGCCCGGTCGAATTTCTTCGAGCGTTACGGGATCGAGCGCCACCAGATTACGCGCCTTCGCATACAGCGTTACGCGTTTGCCCACTTCGTCGCTCCAACTCTCGGGGATGGCGAAGCTCATACGGAACTGTGCCGTGCAACCCGGTGCCAGCACGGCGTTGCCGTTGTCGGCTACCAGCGGGTGCGTTGCAAAACGTGTGCCCAGCGTCTCGAGTGCGTACTTCACGTGTGCCATGTCGTTGGCCGAAGCGTCCTCGGCAAGTTCTGGATCAAAGATCGAAGCCATGCGTGCGTTCGCGCCGAACCCGATGGATGCGCTGGAGAACGGCTGGCTGGAGCCCTCTCGGTACAGATCGATCGTGCCGGCGGTCAGCAAGGTGTTGCCGTCGTTTCGCACCGTGACCATGAAGGATTCGCCTGCTGCTCCGGGCACCACCGCGCCCGAGGTAGCGACCGCGCCCGTCGGAGTGGCACACGCCACCAAGGGCACTTCGATGCCGCGCAGCTCTGCCTCGCTCTTCTCCGCGCTCACAATGTGCGTGGCGAGCGCGGAGAGCATGCCTCCCGACGTCAAAAATGTCGTTATCTGATCGACGGGATGGTCCAGCTCGCACATCACGAACGGCTCCGTGAACAGATCGCCTGCCAAGGTGCTGGCGAAGATGCGGAAGTGCTTGCCCATCACTGCTACAGGGTTGCCTTCTTCGTCGTAGGTTTGCCCCACCTTGCCATCGGTGTTCTCTACATAGAGCACGCACCTGCCGTTGTTGCTTACGCTAAACGATGCCGGGCCACAGCCTGCGGCACCCACGGGCTGCGTTGCAAATGCCGATGCTCCTCGCGTCCAAGTAATATGCTGCAGTTGCTCGTTGACGGTTGCCAAAAAGCCCGAATGTTGTGGCCACGGCACCGCGTGGGGTACTGTGGCATCTGGTGGCATAACGCCCCAACCCGCGATGGACTGGCCGATCACGGCATACGATGCGCAGCCACAACCGTTTGCAGTTTCGTATGCAACGGGCACCACCATTTTGCCGTTGATATTCTCGGGTACGCCCAGCTCGATGCTCGACGGTGCCTGCGGAAAGCGGAGGACCTGACGGAACGTGAGACTGTCGCCCGAAACGTCCGACCACAGGGTAAAGCATTCCAGCGCAACCTCGGCCTCGCTGCCGAGCGCCTTTTCTGCGGTGGTTCCGCGGCGGTGGAGGTAGACGCCCGACAGACGTCCGTCGACCAGTGCCTTGCCCACCGTAATGCGTGGGCACTGCAGGCAATGGTAGCCATCCTCTTGCAGGCGGCCGCGCGAGATGCTGCGCCATGACGTATGCGACACCACGCGGATCTCGTCATTAGTTATGCGCAGGCGCACAAC
>URCU01000052.1:0-13375 GCA_900546425.1 uncultured Collinsella sp.
CAGATGTGTATAAGAGACAGGCTCAGGATCGAGCCGGGCATTACCGCGATTATCGGCAGCGGCGGCAAGTCGACGTTGCTCAAAACGCTGGGTCTTGAGCTCATGCGCGCTGGCGGCCGCGTGCTCCTCTGCACCACCACGCATATGCTTCCCGTTGCCGGCGTGCCATGGGACGGGTCGAATCGTCGCCTGGACGCCGCGCCTTGGAAGCCGGGCGCCTCGCATGTCCCCGGTTGCACCTGCGAGGCATGCGCGGGCATGAGCCGCGGAAGTATCTGCCAGGCGGGTGTTTTGGACCCGGAGACAGGCAAGCTCTCCGCCCCCGCCGAGCCACTCGGCGGGCTGGCACAGCGCTTTGACTATGTGTTGGCCGAGGCAGACGGTAGCAAGCGACTCCCGCTCAAGGCGCATGCCGCCTGGGAGCCGGTAATTCCCGCCGGCACGGCAAACGTTGTCTGGGTCGTCGGCGCCTCGGGACTCAGCAAGCCCATCAACGAAGCCGTCCACCGCCCCGAGCTCTTTTGCGAGCGTTGCGGCTGCGAGCTCACCGACATCGCCACGCCCGAGCGCGTCGCCCAGGTGCTCAATGCCGAGATGCGGGCGATGGAACTCAGCACCGCACGCGTCATGCTCAACCAAGTCGACACGCTCAACGACCCCACGATGGCCGACCGCTTCGAGGCAGCCCTCGGCCGCCCCCTCATCGCCACCAGCCTCAAGTAGCCGGCCCCATCTCGTCAGTTGCGGTGAAATACGGACTGTTTGGCCGCCAAACGGCCGCAAACAGTCCGTATTTCACCGCAACTGCGGAGGGGAATCCGGTGATCTTCCTGCTAGCGGGGAACGTAGCGGCCGGGTTGGGCTCCGGTGGGCTCGCCATCGCGCGCCACCAGCACACCGTTGACGTAGACGGCCTTGGCGCGGCCATGTGCCTCAAAGCCCTCGAGCGGCGTGTAGTCCACGGCCTGATGCTGTGTCGCCGCGCGAATGGTCCAGCACGCCTGGGGATCCCACACGCACACGTCGGCATCGGAGCCCTCGGCAAGACAGCCCTTGCGCGGATACATGCCAAAGACGCGCGCCGGGTTCTCGCTCATCAAGCGGCAGAGGTCCTCGGGGCCCAGCTGGCCCTCAAAGCTCGTGGCGATCGCGACGGGACGATGCTCCACGCCGGGCCCGCCGTTGGGAATCGCGCGGAAATCGTCGCGCCCGCGGTCCTTTTGCCCGTGCAGGTTAAAGCTGCAATGATCGGTTGCAATAGTATCGATCTCGCCGGCCACAAGCGCCTCGCGCAACGCGGCACGGTCACCGGCATGGCGCAGCGGCGGGCTCATCACATACTTGGCACCCGCAAAGCCGTCCTCGCCCTGCTCCAGATAGCAGGTGTCGTCGAGCATCAGATACTGGGGGCAGGTCTCGACATAGATATTCTTCTGCCCGCGCGCTTTGGCAGCACGGATGGCCTCGAGCCCCAGCTTGGTCGAAAGGTGCACCACGTTGACCGGAGCGTCCCCGGCCAAGTGCGCCAGATACAGCAGGCGGCTCACGGCCTCACCCTCGCACACGTCCGGACGGCTGAGCGCATGTCCCTCGGGCCCATGAATCCCCTGCTCGTACACGCGCTTCTGCAGTTCATTCACCAACGTGCCGTTCTCGCAATGCACGCACAGGATACCGCCCAGGCGCTTGAGCTCCTCGAGCACCTCGAGCGTCTCGGCATCGTCCAAGCGCAGGTGGTCATAGGCAAAGTAGGTCTTGAACGACGATACGCCCGCCTCGCGCATGGCCGAAAGGTCGGCGCGGTTGCGCTCGTTCCACTCGGCGAGTGCCATATGAAAGGCGTAGTTTGCCGTGCAGGTGCCGTCGGCGCGGCGATGCCACTCGGCCAAGGCATCGGGCATGGTCACGCCACGATCGGCCGTCGCGTAGTCCACGATGGTCGTCGTACCGCCGCAGGCAGCCGCGCGCGTGCCGGTCTCAAAGCTATCGGCCGTCCAATCCATGCCGGTCCAGCACTGCATGTGCGTGTGGCCGTCGATAAAGCCGGGAAACACCCAGCAGCCCGTGGCATCCTCGACGGTATCGCTCTCGGCCGGCTCAATCGCCGCGGCGATCCGCACGATCTTATCGCCATCCATGGCAAGATCGGCACGGCGAAGCCCCTGTGGCGTCACGAGCGCGCCGTTTTTGATGATGATCATAATTGCTCCTTATTGATTTATGCAGTTGGCCACGCGATCAAAATACGAGCAGGCGGCGATATGCTCCGCTATGCGTCGCTGCCCCTTGGCGGTATCGACGTCCCACAGCTCGTAGGCACGCGCCTCGACCAGCACCACGTCGGTACGGCCCTTGAGGATCGAACCGCCGCCGTCCTTGCCCTCAAGACACATAAGTGCATCGAACAGTTCCGCCGGAAAGAGCACCGGGCTCGAAGGCTCACCGTTGCACGCAAGACGCACCGGATGCTTGCGGCCACACTCGTCAAATGCACGAACCATAGCCTCAAAAGAATCCGAACTCACGAGCGGCTGGTCGCCCGGCAAAAAGAGGCAACCTTTCCAGTTGCGTTCGGCTCCCCACGAAAGGCCCGCACGGACGCTTTCGCTGCGCAGCTCGCCATCGTGCAGCACACACGGGCAATGCTTGTCCTCGCAAATCTGAGCGACCTCGGGCCAACGCGTCGAAACCACGACGTCAAAGCCCCGGGGAACCGAATCGATGGTCCGGGCAATCAGCGGCTCGCCATAGATATCGGCGAGCATCTTGTTAGAGCCAAACCGCTTGCCCTCGCCCGAGGCCATAATCACGCAACCAAGTTTCATCTCCGCAAACCTCCCCTGGCTGCCTTGGACGCCATAGTTGCTATACCCACCATACCAAGCTCACACTCCGTCGGAACAGGCATGCGCTCGTTTTTCCAGCGAACGCCCCTTGGCTCTCCATAGCACAAAGGAGGGCGCCCCGCGACGCAGGGCACCCTCCTCAATGGTGCAGATATGCCTACTCAGCGTCGCCGGTAAACGTGGTACCGGTCTTGCCGGCAAGACCGTCACGCGCCTTCTCGAGCAGCGTGATGAGCGCCGTGCGGCCCGGCTTGCTCTCGGCAAACGTCGAGGCGGCCTGGACCTTGGGCAGCATGGAGCCACGACCGAACTCGTTGGCCTCGGACAGACGCTTTACGTCAGCCGCAGTCAGCGTGTCGAGCCACTGCTCGTGGTCGGTGCCAAAGCCAATGGCAACCTTCTCCACGGCCGTCAGGATAATCAGGGCATCGGCGTCGAGCTGCTCGGCGAGCTTCTCGGCCGCAAAGTCCTTATCGATGACGGCGGCAGCGCCCTTAAGGTGGTTGCCCTGGGCCTTGGTGACGGGAATACCGCCACCGCCGCAGGAAATCACCACGTGGTTGGACTCGACGAGCGACTTAATGGTGTCGAGCTCGACGATGTTCACGGGCTTGGGCGAGGCAACCACGCGACGGAAGCCCTGCTTCTCGTCGTGGATGAACTGATAGCCGCGGTCGGCTTCCAGCTCCTTGGCCTCGGCCTCGCTCATCCACGGACCAATCGGCTTGACCGGGTCGGCAAAGGCCGGATCGTCTGCCGCAACCTCGACCTGGGTGAGCACGGTGGCGACACCCTTGTCGATATTGCGGTCGAGCATTTCCTCGCGCAGGGCGTTTTGCAGGTCATAGCCAATGTAGCCCTGGCTCATGGCGCCGCAAACGGACAGCGGGCAGGGAATGTACTTCTGAGGATTAGAACGCGTGAGCTCGGCCATCGCGTTGGCGATCATGCCCACCTGGGGGCCGTTGCCATGCACGACGACGACCTCGTTGCCTTCCTCGATCAGGTCGACGATGGCCTTAGAAGTCGTCTTGACGGCCTCCATCTGCTCGGGAAGGTTGGCGCCGAGGGCGTTTCCGCCCAAGGCGACAACAATACGCTTAGCCATTTCTCAGCCCAGCTTTAGGCCTGGAACCAACGGGCGGTGTTGCGCTCGTCGAGGGCCTTGAGGGTAGCGGCGGGATCGGCAACCTTCTGCAGGAACATCATGGCAGCGATGGCGTACGGCTTGTAGCTGGCCTCCTTGTACATGCCCACGCGGTGCATGTCGAAGACGTCGGCGTTGACCTCGCCGTGCTCGCAGGAGACACCGGAAATATCGGCGGGCAGCGGATGCATAAAGATGGTGTCCTGGCCGTTGGCAGTCTTCTCCATGAGCTCGGTCGTGGAGCACCAATCCTGATGCGTAGCGTTCTGAGCGAGCAGCTCCTTCTCGAGCGCAGCGATGCCGGCGTCGTCGCCCTCGGCGTACAGGTTGGTACGCTTCTCCATGGCGGCAAACGGAGCCCAGCTCTTGGGGATCACGATGTCGGCGCCCTCGAAGGCCTCGGCCATGGTGCTGACCTGCTTAAAGGTGGTGCCGGACTCGGCGGCATAGCCCTTGGCGCGCTCGACGACCTCGGGCATGAGATCGTAGCCCTCGGGGTGAGCCAGGGTGACGTCCATGCCAAAGCGGGGCAGCAGGCTGATCAGCGACTGCGGGCAGGACAGCGGCTTGCCGTAAGAGGGCGAATAGGCCCAGGTGACGGCAACCTTCTTGCCCTTGAGGTTCTCGAGGCCGCCAAACTCGTTGATGAGGTAGAGCATGTCAGCAGAGGACTGCGTGGGATGGTCGGAATCGGACTGCAGGGAGATGAGCGTGGGACGGTGATCCAGAACGCCGTCCTCGTAAGCCTGCTGGACAGACTCGGAGACCTCGGCCATGTAGGCGTCGCCCTTGCCGATGTACATGTCGTCGCGGATGCCGATGACGTCGGCCATGAAGGAAATCATGGTAGCGGTCTCACGGACGGTCTCGCCGTGAGCGATCTGGGACTTCTTCTCGTCCAGGTCCTGCAGCTCAAGGCCGAGCAGGTTGGCAGCCTTAGAGAAGGAGAAGCGCGTACGGGTGGAGTTGTCGCGGAACAGGGAGACGGCCAGGCCGGAGTCGAAGATCTTGGACGAAACGTTGTTCTCACGCAGCTCGCGCAGGGCGTCGGCGACGATGTAGAGCGCCTTGAGCTCATCGGTGGTCTTGTCCCAGGTGTGCAGGAAGTCGCTGCCGTACATACCCTTAAAATCGAGGCCGTTCAGCTGCTCGACGAGCTCGGTAAACTTGGCGTCCATGTAAATGTCCTTTCTAAAGGTGAAACGATCGCAATGAGTAGATGCGCTCCGGCATGCGCGTGTGGCTAGAACATGCAGAGCGCTATGACGAGGACCCGCCACCGTCGAGGAAGCATGGGAGATAACGACCGCGGGCCCCAAGTCAACAGGAGGCGCCGGGGGCATAAACTGCCCCCGGTTCAACAAGATCGAGGAATGGGACTAGTCGATCTTGTTGTTGGTCAGACCGGCGCGGAACACGGTGGCATCGCCATCGGCCTGGCTCGGATCGTAGAGGTTCAGGGCAGCCACGTACATGGCGGCAGCGGTGACCAGGTCGTCCTTGTAGGTGACCTCGTTGGGAGCGTGTGCCTGAGACTCGGCACCCGGGCCAAAGCCCACGCAGGGGATGCCATAGCGGCCCTGGATGGAGACGCAGTTCGTGGAGAAGGTCCACTTGTCGCACAGCGGACGACCGGTGCGCTTGTCCATGCTGGGCTCGCAGCCGATGCGCTCGTCACCGAACATGGCCTTGTGGGCGTCGACGAGGGCCTTGACGTGCGGAGCGGTCTCCTTGTTGATCCACGTGGGGAAGTAAGCCTCGGTCTCGTAGACCTCGCCGGTCCAGGACGGACGGTCGTACATGTACATGGAGACCTTCACGTCGTCGCCGTACTTCTTGGCGGCCGGCAGGTTACGGATCTCGTCCAGGCAGGACTCCCAGGTCTCACCGGCGGTCATGCGACGGTCGATGGAGATGGCGCAGGAGTCAGCGACAGCGCAGCGGCTGGGGCTGGTGTAGAAGATCTGGCTGACGGTGCAGGTGCCGCGGCCCAGGAAGCGGGCGTCCTCGAAGTGCTCGGGGTTGTACTTGGGGTCGAGCATCTTGACGAGGCCCTTGATGTCGGTCGACTCGTCGCAGCCGTTGTTGTTGAGAGCGCGGACGTCGGCGATGATGTCGGCCATCTTGTAGATGGCGTTGTCGCCGCGGTCGGGAGCGGAGCCGTGGCAGGAGGTGCCGTGAACGTCGACGCGGATCTCCATGCGGCCGCGGTGACCGCGATAGATGCCACCGTCGGTGGGCTCGGTGGAAATGACGAACTCGGGCTTAATGCCGTCCTTGTTGTAGATGTACTGCCAGCACATGCCGTCGCAGTCCTCTTCCTGGACGGTACCGACGACCATGATCTTGTAGCCCTCGGGGATGAGGCCCATGTCCTTCATCATCTTGGCAGCGTAGGTAGCAGAAGCCATGCCACCCTCCTGGTCGGAGCCGCCGCGGCCGTAGATGATCTCGTCGGTCTCGTAGCCCTCATAGGGATCGGCATCCCAGTTATCGATGTTGCCGATGCCGACGGTGTCGATGTGGGAGTCGATGGCGATGATCTTGTCGCCCTCGCCCATAAAGCCCATAACGTTGCCCAGGCCGTCGACCTTGACCTCGTCATAGCCAAGGCTCTCCATCTCGGCCTTGATGCAGGCGACAACCTCGCCCTCCTCGCAAGACTCAGAGGGATGGCTAATCATTGCGCGAAGAAAACGCGTCATATCAGCACGATGAGACTCCGCAGCAGCCTTGATAGCGTCGAAATCGAGTTCTTTAGCCATTGTTCATAACCTTTCAAACGAAGGAATCTACCTGTGAGGTGGCGGAGCGATACCTATTTACTCCGCCCCAACGATTAGCAAGTGGGATATTCGCCTTCCCAAACAATGCGGCGATACTGGTCGGGATCGGTGTCGCCCTCGGTGGAGAAGCAGAGCACGGAGCTCGTCTTGTCCAGGCCGATGAGTTCCTTGAGCTCGGCGTACTCGGGATCGAGCATGAGAGTCTCGACCAGGCCGGTGGTCACAGCGCCGGACTCGCCGGAGATGACGCGCGGGTCGCCCTTCTCGGGAGCGCCCAGGGTGCGCATGCCGCGAGCGGTGACCCAGTCGGGGCAGGACACGAAGGCGGTGGCGTGGTTGCGCAGGATATCCCAACCCAGGATGTTGGGCTCGCCGCAGCACAGACCGGCCATGATGGAGGGCATGTCGCCGTCCACGATGCGCGGATCGCCGTCGCCGGCGGCAGCGCCCTTGTACAGGCAGGCGGCCGGAGCGCACTCGACCACGACGAAGGTGGGCGGGTTATCGGGATACAGGTTGGTGAAGTAGCCCACCACGGCGCCGGCGAGCGAACCCACGCCAGCCTGGACAAACACGTGCGTCGGGCGGTTGATGGCCATCTCGCGCAGCTGCTCGGCAGCCTCGGAAGCCATGGTGCCGTAGCCCTCCATGATCCAAGACGGGATCTTCTCGTAGCCCTCCCAGGCGGTGTCCTGAACGATGACGCCGCGCTCGCAGGCGTCGGCCTCGGCGGCGGCCATGCGCACGCACTCGTCGTAGTTGACCTCTTCGATGGTCACCGTTGCGCCCTCGGCGGCGATGTTATCGAAGCGGGGCTTGGTGGAACCCTTGGGCATGTGAACGACGGCCTTCTGGCCCAGCTTGTTGGCAGCCCATGCCACGCCGCGGCCATGATTGCCGTCGGTAGCGGTAAAGAAGGTGGCCTGGCCAAAGTCCTTGGCAAGCTGATCGGAGGTCAGGTAATCGAAGGTGCACTCGGCAACGTCCTTGCCGGTCTCGTCGGCAATGTAGTTGGCCATGGCAAACGATCCGCCCAGAACCTTAAAGGCGTTGAGGCCAAAGCGATAGCTCTCGTCCTTAACGCACAGGTTGGACAGACCCAAGCGCGCAGCCTGACCGTCCAGGCGGGCAAGCGGGGTGACGGTATATTGAGGGAACGACTGGTGGAAGGCGCGGGCCTTCTTCACGTGGTCGAGGCTCATGATTCCCAAGTGCTTGTCATCGCTCTTGGGCATCGTGTTGCCCGCCCACTGGATCTTATCGGCCATACGGTGAACTCCTTAAGTCCTCTCTTGCCGGCCCCCGCATACGCGTTTCAGCCCATTCCCATTCATGCGACTGAACTTTTATGTGGATGCCAAACAAAAAGTTTGTTAGCACTGTTCTATCACACTTTTTGATTGGCAAACCTAACAAATTGTTTGTTGCCGTAATCGGTACTTTTTCGCCGCCGAACGGTCATGAATTGCCTTGTTGATGGATTTGTTTGCGAACAGATGTGGTTTATGGCAAAGTGTGCCCAAACTAATTTTTAGGAAGGCACCCATGACCCCCGCACAGATTGAGTTTTACAAGCGCCTCGCACACGGCCTGGCGCTCCAATTTGGCCCCAACTGCGAAGTCGTCGTCCACGATCTGGAGACCGAGGACGTGGACCACTCCATCGTAGTGATCGAAAACGGCCACGTCAGCGGGCGCAAACTGGGTGACGGCCCCAGCCATATTGTGTTTGAGTCCATGCACGAGGGCAGCACCGACGTACACGACCGCGAGCCGTACCTCACTAAAACCACCGATGGCAAGCTGCTCAAGTCCTCGACCATCTTTATCCGCAACGACGAAGGCAAGCCCGTCGGCATTTTGGGCATCAACTTTGACATTACGCTTATGAAGGCTTTTGAGCGCTCGCTCGACGCTTTCACCGGCACCGGCGGCACGGGCTATACCGAGCCCGAGCCCATTACCAAGAACATCGGCGACCTGCTCGAGGACCTGCTGCACGAGTGCGAGCAGTTTGTGGGCAAGCCCGCGGCACTCATGACCAAAGACGAGCGCATTCGTGCCATTGGCTACCTCGACCGTCGCGGTGCCTTCCTCATTTCCAAGTCGAGCGAGCGCGCCTGCGAGTTCTTTGGCATCTCCAAGTACAGCTTCTATAGCTACCTCAATGAGGCCAAGGCGGCGGCCGGCGACAAGTAGGCACTCGCCTGGATTGCCCCTCCCCTTTTGGGCGCGAGTTCTGGAAAGCACGAATCCAAGACCGAGCAGCTTGGGAAGTTCCATATAATCGATGTCATTAGTATTTCGAAAGGATGGAACAGAATGGCGTTGAGCAAGGCATCATGCACCGGTCGCGGATTGATTCCGGCAATTGGTGGACATGTGCACCGCATGTTCGATGAGAGTGAAGACGACCTGTTTTCGCTGAGCCTTGACGATGTGATGGATGATCGCCCGTGGACCGCCGACGAACTCATGGGCGGCGGCGCTCGCCCGTCAAGCCCCAATCCCGCACTTGCGCCCAAGTCCGCACCTGCGCCGACTCCTGCGCAGTCGCCTGTTTCGACGCCCGCGCCTACGCCCGCACCCACTTCGGCGCCCACGCCCGCTCCCCGCCCCGCAAGCGACCCGTCCGAGACGGCGGCATTTCTCGCTGCAGCGACGCAGGGCAAATCGGCCGACAGCACCGTTATGTACAGCGCCCAGCAGTTGCCTGTTCCTGCGGCACGCAAGCCTCCGGTCGCAAGGCTCGATGAGCCCGTTGCCCATCAGGTTGCCTACGATTCCTGGGCTGCAGCCGATCTGGATGAGACCTCTACCGGCATGCCGGCGCTCGACGTTCCAGTTAACCCGCTTTTTGCCGCCAACACGAGCGCCGCAGACTATGAGGGCGGCACGGCATATTCCGATTATTCCGATGGCCATGCTGACAACGGTCGCATCGAGACCGAGGATTATGGCACCGCATCGAGCGATTATCTCAACGATTCGTACGCTGCCACGCCCGCACCGGAATATGGCCCGGAGGCCGCGTCCGCGCCGGCGTATACCAAAAGCACGGGCGAAGAGCGCTTCGCCGATTATTACGCCGAGGAAAAGGCGCTGCGTTTCTCGGAATTTCCGCAGGCAGTCAAGGTTGCCTTTATCGCCATTATCATTGCCCTGCTCGGCGTCATTGCGTTTGAGGGATTCCAGCTGTTCCGCGGCCCCACCCAAGCGGAGTCGGAGACCCAGCAAAAAGAGGACGATAACCAGTACCTGGACATCAACACCCTCAAGGGCGACCCCAACGACGGAGACGACGAGTAGCGAGGGCTGAAGGCAGCCGCAGGATCCCGCATCCAGCATCGGCTTCTAAGTGCTGTTTTGTCATCCAACTACACTTTTCCGAAGTTTTAAGGTGCCTATTTCGACACTTTTCCGTACTTTTACACGGCTGATTTCGACACTTTTCCGGATGAAAGCCGAATAATCACTTGGGAAACCAACGCCATCCGCGCGTCATTTCGCGGATGGTGCTTGATTTCTGTCCGTACACGTTGATAGACTCCATCTTGCCCGCAAGGAGCGGGCGCGTTTTATCCAGAGTCGGGGTAGAGAGTTGGCTCCACGATCCCGACGCCAACCGGCCAAGAGGCACGGTGGCCCTGCCAACATCGATGAAAGGAGTCCGTATGGACAATTTCTCCGTGCGCAGTGAGCGCAACTTCCACAACCTGGCAGCCAAGCCAAAACGAATGCATCTTCTGGACGAGCCGAGCGGCTATGCCTCGGCCATGGTCAAGAACAGCCTCTCCCACCAGATGCGCTTCACGGTACAGAAGCTCGAGGAAGAGTTCTGCGCTGCTGGCAATCCACATGTGCTACAGATTAAGTTGTTCGGAGACGATTTGCGTGAGCCGTCTAGCTGGAAGCTCTTTGCCGACGGCGCGTGCGTCGCAAGCGGCTCGGGCGACTTTGCCCGCGAGTGCTTCTGCGAGGGAGCTGAGGTGTTTCTGGACCTGTGTCGCGACGCCGTACGCACGGCCGAGCTGCGGCAGTGGAGCGAAAGGGAGTATGAGCTGTTGAGTGCGGCCCGCGGGATTGCGATGGTGTAGGCAGACAGACCAGACAGCTCGTCATACTGGTTGACGCTTCGATTCAAACAGCAGTGCGAAGCCGCGCTTACAGCCCTGCCATGCCAAACCGAATGGCGTTCTCAAAAGGCCCACCTCCCCTCCGCCTTCAGCCTCAGCAGCAGGTCGCCCAGCTCGGGGCACTTGCTGGAAAGGCGCGTCTGGGCTCGCTCGCCCATCCCCCACCGCTGGCGGACTTCCTGGACGTGCGGGCTCACGCGGTAGTCCCCATCCATCACCTGCTTGAGCAGCTTGGCGGTCACGCGCGCATCGGCTAAGGCGCTGTGGGCGTGACCCGTCGACTCGTCGAACTCGATGCCAAACCACGTTGCCGCGTCACTCAAAGAGACGCACCCGTGGCTGCCCACGTCCATGATCGAAGTGTAAAACGCCTGCAGGTCGGCCCAGTCCGTAGGAAATGCGGAAAGGTCCATGTGCTTTGCCTGGCACTCGGTCATAAGCTGTCGATGATCCGCCCCGCTCCAGCAAACTATCTGGGCGGAGTAGCGACCGATCCAATCGCTGAGTCTTTTGATCACCACATAGAGCGGATCAGCCATCGCAGTATCCACAGCCGATATCCCTGTGAGCTCGCGGACGGGGAACGCAACGCCTTCGGTAAATTCTGTCTGCACAAACTGCGAGAACTCGCCCATCACGTTGCCGTGGTAATCGAGCTTAACAGCGCCGACCTCGATAATCTCGTTACGTAGTCCGCGGCGCTGGCGCTGCTTTGGCACCGGCGCAAACTCAAAGTCGAGCACGATCTGGCGCGCAAAGTTCGTCGTATCGATGGCCGAAATATCCGGCGTCTTTTTGTCTGGCACGGTCAGGGCCTTTCTCCGTCAACCGCCGCTCGTTACATAGGCGGCTACATTGCCGTAAGGATAGGAACCCGTGCGGACATGAAATCGCACAGCACGGCTTTCCGGCATCCTTGCGTAAAGCCACACTTTGAGAGAATCATGTCACTGTTATTATCGAACATATATTCGTATTTATAGCAGTACTTTGATAGAATTGCAGTTGTTGACGGCAGTTCCATGTGCCGGGCAGCGCCCTCCATGCGACGGGAGGTGATGCCCATGACCGATCTGACTGATTTCGTGAAGCTCCTGACCGCTTTGGTCTCGCTCCTCACGGCGCTTATCGGACTTACCGAGGCACTCAAGCAGCGTACGAAGCAGAAAAAGAGGGGTCGACGCCTCTAAGGCATTGACCCCTTAATCGAAGTAACGGCGCTGCCCAGCTATCACCCTTGGGCTGCCGTCGACCTTATTCTACCCACGGGTGCCAGGTTTAACAAATGGATTTTCGGTTACGAAGTCCGGAGCTCGCCCCTCTACTCCAGCGGCGTTGCGCCGGATTCTGGGACGCACTTTCCGCCCCATGCCTCTATCGGAAACGGCATCCCATCCTGAAGCGGGAATCCGGGACGTAGTTTCCGCCAAAGGCCGCAAAGGGAAAGCGCATCCCATTCCGAGCATCAAATCAGAGCGCGCTTGGTTATCTCCGCTCGCACATCTCGGCAAACGAAATCAGCTTGGTATCTCCCCTGCTCGCCGCAGCATCCTGACATCCTTGCGTAAAGCCACGCTTCGAGAAGATCACGTAGCTTTTATGCTGCCGTCTAAAGAGCTCGCTTCGGTACACGAGCTTTTCCAGAACATCCTCGCCCACCGGCTCATTGCGCCATTTGCACTCCGCAAACAGCGCAGTGCCCTCGCCATCGTCAACAATCAAGTCGATTTCTTCCTGCGTATGCGTGCGATTGTCCGTCCCCCACCAGCGCCCGACGCTCGCCGGAACCACATCGAGCTGGCCCGCCCGCGCAAGTTCGTACACGTATTGCCTGCATATAAGCTCAAAGACCGTGCCCATGTAATCCGATACGTGCGGCTCAATGCGCTTATACGCCATCTCGGCCATATCGTTTTGAATCAGCCCGATGTTCTGCGGCACAAACCGGTACCAGAACCTAAACATCTGATCGCTCAGCAGATACACGGCTCGCTTATTGCTCGTCTCGTTTAAGGGCAGCTCGCGCTCGACAATCCCAAGCGATGCCAGCTTATCCACATAGCTCTTTACGTTGCTCGCAGGGATTCCCGTAGAGCTCGCAATCTCCGAAATCTTCGAGCACCCCTGAGCAATTGCCTGCACGATCGCATCATATTGCTCGGGATTGCGGCACTCTTGTAATAGCAGGCTACTCGGCTCCTCAAAGAGATAGCCCGTAGGAGTAAGAAAAAGACGTTTGATGTTGTCCTTGAGCGGTGCGGCAGGATCGACTTTCTCGATATATGCAGGAATGCCGCCCGTCATGCCATAGCAAACCGCAGCGTCTTCGCGACCCATGCTCTGCCACAACCCGAGGGTCGTCGTAAAATCGAGCGGCATGATCTTAAACTGGGCCGTACGCCTACCGTATAGTGGCTGTCTCTTATACACATCTCCGAGCCCACGAGACGCGTAGTAATC
>URCU01000053.1:0-12911 GCA_900546425.1 uncultured Collinsella sp.
AGATTACTACGCGTCTCGTGGGCTCGGAGATGTGTATAAGAGACAGGTGTTGTGATACCGCGATACCCGCGGTATACTCATTCGAGCTTGTCTCGCTGTATTGTGGAGGTCTACATGTTTGGACTGAGGGCTCCTGAGCTCATCATTATTCTCGTCGTTGTCCTGATTATCTTCGGGCCCAAGAACCTGCCGAAGCTCGGCAAGTCCCTCGGCTCTACCGTCAAGAATATCCGTGAGGGTATGGAGGGCGACGATAAGGCCGAGACCAAGCAGGCCGAGGAGGTCGTGGTCGAGCAGTCCGAGGAGGACAAGGAGATCGCTGAACTCGAGGCCAAGCTCGCTGCTGCCAAGAAGAAGCAGGCAGAGGACAGCGACGCGGACGCAGAGTAGTCCCATCCCTTTGGGGTGAGCACCTGACCGGCTTGCCCGCAGGCTAGCCGGTCTTTTTCGTTTTTGTTGACAGTTGATCGTTACATCATAGTTGGGGAGATATCCGTATGGACGCAAGCCAGATCGTACTGACCGCTGAGGGCCGCCAGAAGCTCGTCGAGGAGCTCGCTTGGCGTGAGGGCGATTACGCCAAGGAGATCGTCGAGGACATCAAGGAAGCCCGCGCGTTCGGCGACCTTTCGGAGAACTCCGAGTACGATGCCGCCAAGGACAAGCAGGCCCAGAATGCTGCTCGCATCGCCGAGATTCAGGCTATTCTCGCCAACGCCCAGGTTGCTGCCACCACGGGTGATCTGACCGTCTCCATCGGTTCCACCGTTTCGTTGATTGATCCCAACGGTGAGGTCATGGAGGTCACGCTTGTCGGTACCACCGAGACCAACTCGCTCGAGCACAAGATCTCCAACGAGTCTCCGGTCGGCCACGCCATCATTGGTCATGGCGAGGGCGACTCCGTCGAGGTCGTTACGCCTTCCGGCAAGACTCGCGTCTACACCATCGCCAAGATCGCACGCTAGACC
Organism: uncultured Collinsella sp.; assembly: GCA_900546425.1. Lineage (GTDB taxonomy): Bacteria > Actinomycetota > Coriobacteriia > Coriobacteriales > Coriobacteriaceae > Collinsella. The sequence continues at coordinate 972 of URCU01000053.1, forward strand.
ACGGTCCCGCGTAAAGGTATGTTTTCGCTCCCTGGGACCGAATCCTGGGGAGCGTTTTAGTTTGAGGAGCTAACTATGGCAGAAAACCAGAACGCCGCCGATCAGGCATCGACGCTCAACGACGAGCGCGCCACCCGCCTGGCCAAGCGTGCCTCCCTGTTCGAGGCGGGCCAGAACCCGTATCCCGAGCACTCCGAGATTGAGGACTACGTCGTCGACATCGAGACTAAGTACGCCGAGCTCGCCGATGGCGAGGACACCGAGGACGTCGTGAAGATCGGCGGCCGTGTGGTCGCCAAGCGCGGTCAGGGCAAGATTATGTTCATCGTCATGCGCGACGCGACCGGCGAGATTCAGCTGTTCTGCCGTATCAACGATATGGACGAGGCCGCCTGGAACACGCTCAAGGCACTCGACCTGGGCGATATCCTGGGCGTGACCGGTGTAGTCGTGCGCACCAAGCGTGGCCAGCTTTCCGTTGCCCCCAAGAGCGCGACGCTGCTGTCCAAGGCCGTTCGCCCGCTGCCCGAGAAGTTTCACGGTCTCTCCGACAAGGAGACCCGCTATCGTCAGCGCTATGTCGACCTGATCGCCAACGACGACGTTCGCGAGACCTTCCGCAAGCGCTCGCAGATTCTCTCCACGTTCCGCCGCTTTATGGAGTCCGATGGCTACATGGAGGTCGAGACCCCCATCCTGCAGACCATCCAGGGCGGAGCTACTGCCAAGCCGTTCATCACGCACTTCAACGCGCTCGATCAGGAGTGCTACCTGCGTATCGCCACCGAGCTGCACCTCAAGCGCTGCATCGTCGGCGGCTTTGAGCGCGTGTTCGAAATCGGTCGTATCTTCCGTAACGAGGGCATGGACCTTACCCACAATCCCGAGTTCACCACGATGGAGGCCTACCGCGCCTTCTCCGACCTCGAGGGCATGAAGGCACTCGCCCAGGGTGTCATTAAGGCCGCTAACAAGGCCATCGGCAACCCCGAGGTCATCGAGTATCAGGGCCAGACCATCGACCTGTCCGGTGAGTGGGCCAGCCGTCCCATGACCGACATCGTCTCCGACGTGCTCGGCAAGCAGGTCACCATCGACACGCCGGTTGAGGAGCTTGCTGCCGCCGCACGCGAGAAGGGCCTGGAGATCAAGCCCGAGTGGACCGCCGGCAAGATCATCGCCGAGATCTATGACGAGCTGGGCGAGGACACCATCGCCAACCCCACCTTCGTGTGCGATTACCCCATCGAGGTTAGCCCGCTTGCCAAGCGCTTTGAGGATGACCCGCGCCTGACCCATCGCTTTGAGCTGGTCATCGCCGGCCACGAGTACGCGAACGCGTTCTCCGAGCTCAACGACCCGGTCGACCAGGCCGAGCGCTTCGCTGCCCAGATGGCCGAGAAGGCCGGCGGTGACGACGAGGCCATGGAGTACGACGAGGATTACGTGCGCGCCCTCGAGTACGGTATGCCTCCCGCGGGCGGCATTGGCATCGGTATCGACCGCGTGGTCATGCTGCTCACCAACCAGGCTTCCATCCGCGACGTGCTGCTGTTCCCGCACATGAAGCCCGAGAAGGGTTTCCAGTCCGGTGCCGCTGCTGCCAAGGCTGCCGAGGCCGGCAACACCGCGAGCCCCTTCGTCAAGCCGCTCAAGCCCACGGTTGATTATTCCAAGATTGCCGTCGAGCCGCTGTTTGAGGAGTTCGTCGACTTTGATACCTTCTCCAAGAGCGACTTCCGCGCCGTGAAGGTCAAGGCATGCGAGGCCGTCAAGAAGTCCAAGAAGCTGCTGAACTTTACGCTCGACGACGGCACCGGTACCGACCGCACCATCCTCTCCGGTATTCACGATTATTACGAGCCCGAGGACCTGGTCGGCAAGACCCTGCTCGCCATCACCAACCTGCCTCCGCGCAAGATGATGGGTATCCCCAGCTGCGGCATGCTCATCAGCGCTATCCACGAGGAGGAGGGCGAGGAGCGCCTCAACCTGATTCAGCTCGACGCCTCCATCCCCGCCGGCGCAAAGATGTACTAGGGGGTTACGGCGTTTTACCAAACGCCGTAACCGCTCGACGCTGCGCGCCGCCCAGAGCGACAATTTGTCATTCAAAAGGCAAGGCATGACCAGAAGGTCTATGCCTTGCCTTTTTCATGCCAACTTGTTCGCTCTGGACGTCGCTCGCTGTCCGTCCTCTGCCTGCGGCGTTGTCCTGGTTGGAATGCGGCCCGCTCGCTGGCGTTGCCAAAACATCGATGTGGTCATTAGGGACGTTCTTAAACGACTACTCAATGGCTATTGAGCACATGGCTCGCATGACAGTTGTCTCTTTTATGTTTCCTTTAGCCGTCGTTGCCTAGGATGGGGGTTAGTCGGCAGGAAGGGAGCGTCTGTATGGACGACGCGAGCGAGCGCGCAATCGAAGAGGACATGCTCGATCAGTTCAATTACTTTGACGATGAGGACGAGGAGCTGATCGACCGTCGCGAGCCAGCGCCGCTTGATTCCTTTGATCTGGTCGATGAAGAGGCTGATGAGGTTGAGGGCGAATCAGCGGAGCCTCCACAGCCTTCGCGCCTTGACTCGCTGCTTTCGAGAGCCCCCATGCACCACGGCGTTCGTGCCGGCGCGCTCCATATGAAAACTGACTGGCACCAGATCGTGACGGCGGGCGATGAGCTTGCCGTCGATGCGCCGCTCACCGATAAATCATCCATCATCTGCCGCACCGGCATGCTTATGCTGGCAAGCGGAACAGGTGCCTGGCGCGTGCGCGATACCATGAATCGTGTTGCGGCCGTGCTCGGTGTCACCATTCACGTTGACTTAAGTCTCCTATCGTTTGAGTGTACCTGCATCGAAGATGGCCACTGCTTTAACGAGGTCGTCAGCCTGCCGACAACCGGCGTCAATACTCATCGCATTTGGATGATGGAGAGTTTCCTCAAGGAAATCGAGACCTATGGTCGTCGCTTCACGGTGCACGAGTATCACGAGATGCTCAAGACCGTTGAGAGTTCAAAACCCGATTACACTCCCTGGCAACAGGGCCTTGCGGCGGCCTGTGCTTGTGGCGCCTTCGTCTTTTTGCTCGGCGGCGGCCCTATCGAGATGGCCTGTGCATTTGTAGGCGCTGGTGTCGGCAACTTTGCTCGCTCCCATATTCTCAAGCAGGGCCTTGGCCAGTTTAGCGCGCTGGCGATCGGCGTTGCACTCGCTTGCGTCTCGTATCTGCTGGCATTGCTCGGCCTTGGCCAGGTCATACCGGGGGCAATGTCGCACCAAGAAGGCTATATCGGCGCCATGCTCTTTGTGATTCCCGGCTTTCCGCTCATTACGGCAGGCCTCGACATCGCTAAGCTCGACATGCGAAGCGGTATCGAGCGTCTTTCGTACGCTGTGTCGATTATTGTGATGGCGACCCTCGTGGGTTGGATGGTTGCCGAGTGCGTGGGACTGGCGCCGGATGACTTCGCCCCGCTCGGCCTCTCACCGTTGGCTCTTACGCTCTTGCGCATACTGATGAGCTTTATCGGCGTATTTGGCTTCTCGGTTATGTTCAACAGCCCGGTAAAGATGGCAGCGGCGGCAGGGCTCATCGGCGCCGTGTCTAATACCTTGCGCCTTACGCTCGTCGATGCGCCGACGCTGTTTCCCTTCCTGGGCCTGAGTGCGGGTATGCCTCCCGAGGCGGCTGCGTTTATCGGTGCGCTGGTATCGGGGCTGCTCGCGAGCTTAGCTGAAATCAAACTCACCTACCCACGTATCGCCCTCACGGTGCCATCGATTGTCATTATGGTGCCGGGTTTGTATCTGTATCGCTCGATGTATTACATGTGCACCTTCGACACGGTCAATATGCTCGGCTGGTTTGTGCGTGCAGTGCTCATCGTGGCATTTCTACCCGTTGGCTTGGGCGTGGCGAGAACCCTCACCGACCCTCGCTGGCGCCACACCAGTTAATTAGTGCAGGGGGGCAGGTTACTTTGCACCAAATGAGTTGCGGTGAAATAGGGACTGAATTGCTGCTTAAAGGGTCAAAACAGTCCGTATTCCACCGCAACTTAGGGGATCGGGGGATGATTGGTGCCCTGCATCTTCATAAACTCAACGCTTACGAAGCGCGGGGTTTTCGTGCTAGGCTGGTTCCACCACATAAGTAGTCGCAGACGCACGTATCACGGGCGGGCGAGATGAAGTCCCAACAGCTCCATCTTGCCCGCCCGTTTTTGTTGCGTAGTGCCGCGGCACAACACAGAGAGGAATCTGCCCTTTATGCCTATCAACAAACGAGAGAGCCTGCTGTTTACCTTTATCATGTGCTTTTGCATGGTGCTCTGGATGAGCATCTACAACGTTGCCCTGCAGCATGGGGCCATCAACGGCGAGGTTGTTGCCGCTGCGTGGCTCGGCTTCCCCGTTGCCTACGTCTTTGCCATGTGCTGCGACTGGTTCGTGGCCAGCCCGCTCGCCAAGGGTTTCGCCTTTAAGTACTTGGTCACGCCGGGCAAGAGCTCGCCGCTTGCCATGACGCTCGCCGTCAGCTCCTGCATGGTCGTTCCCATGGTCATCATCATGTCGCTCTACGGCGCGTGCGAGGGTCTGCTCCACATGCCCGGCGGCCCGCTCGCAAACCTGCAGATGCTGCCGGTGATGTGGCTCATCAACATTCCGCGCAACTTTATCATGGCCCTGCCCTGGAACCTGCTGGTGGCTGGTCCGGTTGCTCGTTTTGTCTTCCGCCGCGCCTTCCCCATGGGCACGGTCTTTGCCGAGCCGCACATGGAGCTCGTGCACATGCCGGGTGCTCCCATTGCCGATACCGTCAATGACGTTGCCGAGAACATGGGTGTTGAGCCCGCCTGCTAGACAGCAGCGCAAAACCAAACCGCCAAGCGGACCAGAGCGATTCCTTTTTTGTAGACGTTGTCGCGCGGCTCCGTGCGGAAAAGGTCCCAACGGTTAACATATACTCCATATGGGTAAAGAGACCAAAGCGCTGCCGCGGGGCGGCGCTTTGCGTTTGAAAAACTAGCTCGTCTAAGAGGAACTAGCATGTTAGACCGTTTTACCGATCGCGCGCGCAAGGTCATGTCCATGGCCAAGCAAGAGGCGCTCGATCTTCATTCAAATAAGGTGGGCACCGAGCACCTGCTGCTCGCGCTTGCCAAGGAGGACGAGGGCATTGCCGCCGAGGCGCTGCGTTCGCTCGACATCTCCTACGATGACATCATGGATACCCTCAAAGAGGTCCAGACCACGGTTCCCGAGCCCAGTGAGGAGACTGAGGCGGCCAAGCTCGCCTTTACGCCGCTCGTCATTAGCGTGATGGAGCGTTCATTCCGCGTGGCGCGCGAGAACAACCAGACCTACGTGTCGACCGAGCACTTGCTGATCGGCATCGTCGAAGAGGGCAACGGCATGGCCATGGACATCCTCATGCGCCTGGGTGTGTCGTCCGCCTCTATCAAAAAGGCTATCGAGAAACTCACCGCCAAGGACCAGGACAAGAAGCGTCCGCTCGCCGGCGCCGGTGCTGGTCGTCCCGGTGCGGGCCTGCCGTTCTTTAGCGGCTCGGATGCCTCTCAGCAAAAGGGGAGTGGCACCGATACGCTTAAGCAGTTCGCGACCAACCTCACGCAGAAGGCGCGCGATGGCGAGCTCGACCCCGTGATCGGTCGCGAAAAGGAAGTCCAGCGCATGATGGAAATTCTTTCGCGCCGCACCAAGAACAACCCGCTCATTCTGGGCGACCCCGGCGTGGGCAAGACGGCCATCGTCGAGGGCCTGGCTCAGCAGATTGCAGCCGGCAACGTGCCCGAGAACCTCATGAACCAGAATATCTGGACGCTCGACCTGCCGGGCCTCGTGGCGGGTGCCAAGTATCGCGGCGAGTTTGAGGAGCGCCTCAAGAACGTGATCCAGGAGGCCACCGAAGCCGACGACGTCATCCTGTTTATTGACGAGATGCACACCATCATCGGTGCCGGTTCTGCCGAGGGCTCCATCGACGCGAGTTCCATGCTCAAGCCCGTGCTTGCGCGCGGCGCCTTCCAGATTATCGGCGCCACCACGGCCGAGGAATTCCGCAAGTACCTCACCAAGGACCCGGCCTTCGAGCGTCGCTTCCAGACCATCGATGTCGAGGAGCCGAGCGTCGAGGACACGGTCAAGATCCTGACCGCGCTCAAGTCGCGCTACGAGGAGCATCACCATGTGCGCTATACGCAGGGTGCTATCGAGGCTGCCGCGAACCTTTCCAACCGCTACATCCAGGATCGCTTCCTGCCCGATAAGGCCATCGACCTCATTGACGAGGCCGGTGCCCGCGCTCGCATCGCCGCGAATCGCGCACCCGAGCCGGTGCGCGAGGCCGAGCATCGCATAGAGGAGCTCAAGGCCGCCGCGCAGGAGGCCACCGAGAGCGACGATATGAACAAGGCCGCCGAGATCACCGAGCAGCAGAAGGCCGCCGAGATCGAACTCGCCGAGGCCAAGGCCGCCTGGACCGCCGAGCTCGACGCCAGCCCGCTCACCATCGATGTGAGCCAGATCGCCGATATCGTGTCCGTGACTTCGGGCGTGCCGGTGTCCTCGCTTACCGAGAGCGAGAGCCGTCGCCTGCTGCAGGCCGAAAGCGTGCTCAAGACGCGCATCATCGGTCAGGACGAGGCTGTCGAGGCAGTTGCCAAGGCCGTGCGCCGCAGCCGCTCGCCGCTCAAGGATCCGCGTCGCCCCGGCGGCAGCTTTATCTTCCTGGGTCCCACCGGCACGGGCAAGACCGAGCTCGCCAAGACGCTCGCCGAGTACCTCTTTGGCAGCAAGGACGCGCTCATCAGCTTCGACATGTCCGAGTTCGGTAGCGAATTCGAGGTCTCCAAGCTCATCGGTAGCCCTCCGGGTTACGTCGGTCACGACGAGGGCGGCCAGCTCACCAAGGCCGTTCGTCGCCACCCGTACTCGGTCGTGCTGTTCGACGAGATCGAGAAGGCGCACCCCGATATCTTCAACATCCTGCTGCAGGTGCTGGAGGAGGGCCGCCTGACCGATAGCCAGGGCAAGACGGTCGACTTCCGCAACACCGTGATCATCATGACGTCCAACGTGGGCGCCCGCGAGATTGCGCAGGATGCGAGCGTTGGCTTTGGCACCACCGGCGAGCAGGGTCTCACGTCGAGTGAGATCCGTGGTCGCGCGATGGGCGAGCTCAAGCGCCTGTTCCGCCCCGAGCTGCTCAACCGTATCGACGACATCGTGGTGTTCCAGAAGCTCTCGGGCGAGAATCTCACCAAGATCGCTCACCTGCTGGTGGACGACCTGCGTCAGCGTTTGATTGCCAACGGCATGAACATCAAGCTCACCGATGCGGCCTATGACAAGATCGTGGCCGAGGGCACCGACCTCACCAACGGTGCGCGTCCGCTGCGCCGTGCCATCCAAAAGCTCATCGAGGACCCGCTGTCCGAGGAGCTTCTGGCCGGCGAGTGGGGCGAGGGCGATACCGTCCTGTGCGACGTGGCCGATGGCAAGTTTGTCTTTAGCCACGGCACGGGCGAGATCCCGGCACCGCGTCCGGCGGGCACGCTCGGTGGCGATACCGCTCCGGCGGCACCGCACACCGGCAACGCCGCGCCCGTGAGCGGCGGCGTGACCTCGGGTCCCGGTGGCATGATGCAAGCCGGCTCTGGTGCGCTGTAGGGATTGAATATAACCTTGCATGATGGGGGGCGTTTCCGATGGAGGTGCGCCCCTTTTCTTGTAGAGAAGAGTTTCCGGTAACGATAAAATAATTGAAAATGTTCTGCTGGATGGCAAAAGGAGTTACTATGGCGAATAGCGCTCAAAGAATTGAGATGTCGTTCGATAACATGAGAAAAATCGGAATGGTTCTTTGTGCCGTGCTGGTACTTATAGCCATCGCTACCATCGCCGTCTTTGGTTCGGCATTTGTTGTTGCATGCCAAAGTATTTTGAACGGCGCAGTGGTAATCGAGGGGGTCGTTGAGCTTGGTAAGGGCGGCAGCATCGCGCTCCCAAATTTGGCGCTATGGGCGGTTTTGCTCCTTGCAGGGGAGTTCACATTGTTAAGCATCAGCTTCGATGTCGCCCGTCGTCAATCGCCTTTTACTATTCGACATGCACGGATGATTACCGTTATTGCTTGCCTATTTGCAATCAATGCCGTGATGGGCTCTCTACAGATTGGCAGCGATTTAAAAATAATGATGGGTAATTGTATGTTGAGCTGTCGTATGAATTCCGCTCTCCTTCAGATTGGTGACTCAGGCATCACTTTGGATGTGGGATCCATCATTGCAATGATGGTTGCTTTCGCTTTGTCGATCTTCTGGCGCTATGGGGCGCTTTTGCAGTCCCAGTCCGATGATTTGGTCTAGGTGATTGACCATGGATTATCTCATTATTGAGGTTGAGACACTTTTGCTTAAGACCGGGAAAACAAATGCCGATCTAATAAGAGCGACTGGGCATACGCCAGCTAACATTTCTAAAATACGTAATGCAAAAATTAAGGCCATACGCTTGAAGACATTGCTCGATATCTGTGTTGAGTTGGATTGTCAGCCGGGAGATTTGATCCGTCGCGTGAGTGAAATAGAACTTGAGGAACTTGCCATCGCGCGTGCGCGGAATAAGATTTTGCAAAGACGCAATTCCGACCCCTCCGAGATGTTGCCCACAGAGGTTTACGTAGTAGATCTTTCTAAGGAATAACAAAACAGAATAAGAAGACAAGAAGACAAACACGTATACATGCAAGGCTCCTACCGCAAACGATCGGTAGGAGCCTTAAATTATTCGAAAAATAGTTCTTGAAAACATAAGGTTATCGATATACGATAACGGAGTATAAAACAGACGATAAATCGAAAGGAGGTAATTATGAACTGGGTAATCGATCCATGCAGCAACGTGCAGGGTGGTGGCAGTGGTGGCTGCCGCAATTACCACCCGTGTTCGCGCTGTAGCTGTTTTGGCGTATATGTTCATTTCTAGCAAGGCGAACGTTAATGCTGGTTAAGACAGCAGAGGGTAAGCAGCGTGGTCGATAACTGCCATCCGTCGGCCGCGCTGCCTTTTTTAATGAGGTTCATGAGACATGGGTAATGCGATTTCAATCAAGGATCTATCAAAGCGCTACGGCAAAAACTGGGCGTTGTCTGATGTTTCATTTGATATAGCTGAGGGTGAAGTGTGCGCTCTCGTTGGAGAGAACGGCGCGGGGAAGAGTACGTTGATCGATATTCTCCTCGGCTTGCTAAAGGCAACAAAAGGCTCAGTCAGTTTTTTCGGCGAGTCTGGGAGAACAAGTCTGGCAAAAGCACGCAGAAATATCGGATTCGTCCCCGACGGCTGTGGGGCATTCTTGAACTTAACCGGTCGAGAAAACTTGACCTCACGCTGTATCGAGTGGGGACTGCCGAAAAGTGAAGTCAATCGAGTGCTTGCTGCCGTTGGTCTAGAAAATGCAGCAGATGTATCGGTAAAACAATACTCGCTCGGCATGAAGCGCCGCCTGGACATTGGAACGGCTCTTCTGGGTAACCCGCGACTACTCATCATGGATGAACCGATTAACGGGCTCGATCCAGTGGGCGTGATCGAGGTGCGCGATCTTCTGCTGTCATTGAAGGACAGGCGGGATAAAACGGTGCTCATTTCAAGCCATAACCTAGATGAACTGGAGAAAGTCGCGACATCTTTCGCTTTTCTCCATCAAGGCAGACTTCTCGTTAAGGAAGAGAATTCCTATAAAAATAGTAGTTTGGAAAAGCGGTTTTTGGATTTGATCGGGGAGGCAGATAATGCAACTTATGCGACTGATTAGATGCGAAGCCCGCCGATTGCTCAGAAACCCAGCCTTTTTCGTGTTGTTGATCTGGGGAATTTGGATTGTTAAAGATGTCTGTAATCCAAATATGTACGGAACTTATGGAACATCTGATTTAGGGGGAGTTGGCAAACAGATTGGTTTCTTCGCAAACATCCTCGACAAGAGTGATCCGGCTGGTTCGGCGGTTCGGACGGCACTATTCATGACCTACGAGTGGTTTTTCGTTCTAGTAGGATGCATTGTTATTTCCTGTGCTATGGATTATCAAAGCAGGTCTTCAGAAGTGACGTATGCAAAAGGTGCGGGTATAGCAAAGGCCGTTGTCGCAAAGTGGCTTGTTCTGACGATTGCAACCTCAACAGCGTTTAGCCTGTTTTCGGGATTCACTCTCTTCAAATCTCCGCTTGGCTGTTATGTGGACGGGCAAGTGTTTCTTAATCGATACCTGCCCGTGTTGCTTTTGATTGATCTAATTTTGGCTGCATTGGTGGCTCAGTCGATGGCAGTTTTCTATTTACTTAGAAATGCACCGCTTAGCATTATGTTGGTGTTGGTCGGGACGCTGCTTGCCTCCGATGAATATACGCTGGTGGTTTTTTCCAATCACGCATCGACGCAAATTCCCTGGTGGCTCTCCGTCGGACCATACCTACGTCATCTTGGAAATCTGTGCTTTCAAGGCCTAACTATTAACCAGATCATTCTGTTCGCTGTTATTTGCACCGTTGTTTCGTTGTGGCTTGGGGCCATGGGGATCAAAACGAGGAGGGGGTAAAAATGCGCTACAAAGAAATGATCAAGGCTGAAGCCTATCGAGTTATGAAGAGCAAAACGCCTCTTCTGCTGATTGCGGCAGGTTTCGTGCTCGCATTGCTTTATTCAGTATCATTTGAACCATGGAGAGCCTACGGAACGAGCGATTGGCTTGGCGACGGCATCATGGGCTTCTTTCCAAACCCACAATATGGTTTTAAAGGAATTCCGGGAGACCTCGTTAAGGATGGAGCTCGCTACCTTTCCACTGTGGCACCGCTTGCTCACTCTTTGTTCTTCCCTATTGTTGCTGTTCTCGTCATCGGCTATGCGTTTCGAACTCCGATAACGGGATCTCAATGGCTTGCTTCCTATGCAAGGGGAATGCAAACAATACAGTTGTTGGTTGCAAGGACTCTTGTCTCGATTGTCGCGCTTGTCGGTGGTTTTGTCCTCTTTTCGATACTCGTTAGTGTGGTCCAAAGTGCGTGTGGCATAGGAATGACGATGGATATGATCGGAGAGTTTCTACTTCGACTGTCCCTTGCTGCCTTGATTTGCACAACGTTATGTCTGCTGCTCGTCCTGGCCATCTCGCTCTTTGGAAATGGCGCGTTCGTTCTATCGTTCATCATCTTGCTGCTTTATTTGGGGTACGGGAATGCAAATATGCCACTGCACTTGACATGGCTCGCAACCCTTGCGTCCCCGCGATCAATTCAATTCATCGTGCCGGGGACGTTGCTATTTGTAGTGCTGGCAACAGTCGCCCCCATTGTCATCCTTGGACTTTGTTGGGCCATCAAGGGTGCCATCAGAAAACGGAGCATATAAATGAAAGAGTCTGAATTTAACGTTATTGAAGAGAATGATGTGAACGGTATCACTATCTACAATACCCAGTCTGGTGGCGTTCTCGACCTTGACGCTGCGCACACGAATGAGCTGAATTTATATCGCAAGGGTGCCGCCGCCTTGGATGGTGATTTCGAAGAGGCCCTTAAGATGGGTGGCATGTTGGTAGATGACGATGTTGACGAGCGGCGAATGTTGATGCTTGAGAGCTTGTCGGCAAGGTTTGCAAATGACTATTTAGGACTGACGATTGCTCCAACGCTGGCATGCAATTTTAGGTGTCCCTACTGCTATGAAAAAGGCTGCTCGCACCCCACTATGTCAGAAGAGATAATGATGGATATCGCAGAATTCGTGCGTTCCGGCTATCCCGGGATCAACGATCTTCACGTTGACTGGTATGGAGGCGAACCCCTGCTCTGTGTGGACACTGTCTCTTATACACATCTCCGAGCCCACGAGACGCGTAGTAATCT